>CAMLSA010000072.1 GCA_946482655.1 uncultured Sphingomonas sp.
CCAGGCCGTCCAGTGGACGGTCAGTTGGCGAGAATTCCACCTGCCAGCAGCAGCAGGATGCGAACGTCGATCATCTTGCCAAGCGCACGCTGACGTTCCACGAATCCCGCCACATCCTCGAGCGCGACGCGGTGGACGGTGATGTTCTCGCCCGAGACCCCGCCGCCTTCGTGCACCCTCTCGAGGCCATGGGCGCGGACCAGGGTGAAGGTTTCGGAGACCATCCCCGGTGACGAGGAGAACTCGCCGATCTCCACGATCCGCGCGGCGCGGTAGCCGGTCTCCTCTTCGAGCTCGCGGGCGGCGGCGATCTCCACGGCTTCGCCTTCGGCATCGTCCCCGATCAGCCCGGCCGGTAGCTCGATGCAATCGGTCTTGAGCGGCACGCGATACTGTTCGACCAGGATGGCATGGCCATCGTCGATCGCGACGATCACCGCGGCGCGGATGCCGCGCGAGCGGCTGACATATTCCCAGCGGCCCTCGCGCTTGGCGGTGATGAACTTGCCCTGCCACATGATCTCGACGGGTTCGCTCACAGCAGGATCGTCCGGTTGGGCATCTCGTCGGGATCGGTGCCCGTCCGAGGGAAATGCTCCGCGAGGACATCGCCGATCGCCCTCACGGCCGCCGCCATTCCTTCCCCAGGACGGCCGGCCTTGAGAAGGTCGATCATCGCCGCCATCGCCGCACCCCATGCCTCGGGCGCGACCTTGGCGACGATCGCCTCGTCGGCGACGATCTCGGCGCGGTGCTCGGCGAGCGAAAGGTAGATCAGCACCCCAGTGCGGCTGTGCGTCCGCCGTTCGGTGGAGGCCTTGAACAAAGCGATCGCGCGGTTGCGCACCCGGCGGGTCTTGGTCCTGCCGGGCGTGAAGGTCATGCGCAGCGGCCACCATGCGATCAGATAGCGGGTGGCGAGGAATTTGATCGCCGTCGCGAACACCAGCACGGTCATCAGCTCGCGCATGCTCCAGACGTGCCAGCCGCCGGTGACGCGATCGAGAAGGGCGATGTAAAAATCCGGAAAGCCCGCGTAGACCGCCAGCGCGAGCAGTGCCACCAGTGCCGCCCAGATCAGCGGCACGTCGTTGTAGTCGTCGGACCGCGGCGAAACGATCGTCGCGATCTCGGCATCCGAACGTGTTTCGGCTTCGGACACCGCGCGGGTGACGAGATCGATGTCGGTCTCGCCGATTTTGACGTTCGCCATCACCAGCTCCCCGACGATCCGCCGCCGCCGAACGATCCGCCGCCGCCGGAAAAGCCGCCGCCACCCCAGCCACCGCCGGAACCGCCACCCCAGCCGCCACCGCCGCCCCAGCCGGGACCCCATAGGACCACCGGCCCGCCGCCACGCCGATAGCGACGTCCGCCGCCGAAGCGGTTGAGGATGCTCGATCCGAACATGAAGAAGAGGACGACGCCCCAGAAGATCAGTGATAGGGGAAGGCCGCCCTTCTCCTCTTCCCGGTGCTGGGCCACGAGCTGCTGGGCGCGCGCCTGCGCCTCGGCGTCGGGCAGGCGGAGCAGCTCGATAAGCGCGTCGGCGCCCGCGACGATGCCGCCGGGCATGTCCTTGTCGCGGAACTTCGGCAGGATATGGCGCTGGACGATGAGGCTTGACAGCGCGTCGGTGACGATCGGTTCGAGCCCATAGCCGACCTCGATCCGCACCTTGCGGTCGTTGGGCGCGACAAGCAGGATCAGCCCGTCATTGGCCCTCTTGTCCCCCAGCCCCCATTGCCGCCCGAGCCGGTAGCCGTAATCCTCGATCGGATGGCCCTCGAGATCGGGGACGGTGGCGACCGCCATCTGACGGCCGCTTTGTTGCTCGAGAGCGGCGAGCTTGGCCTCCAGGGCGGCGGATTGTTCGGCCGAGAGCAGCTTGGCCTGATCGACGACGCGGCCGGAGAGCGGGGGAAATGTCTGGGCGGCGGCGGGGAAGACGAGGAAGAGGGTGAGGAGCAGGGCGGCGACCAGCCATATCCCGCTCCCTTTACCCTTTATCGCCCCGTCCAATGAAGGGAAGGAATGTATAGGCGGCGTACGGAGCCAAGCCCTTTGCGGAGTTCCACGGGGCGGCCGGGGACGCTCGTTTCGCTCGCGACCCACCTCACGACCCCTTCCCTGGCTCGGAGCGGGGGTAAGAGTGACTGCGCCCACGGCAATATCCTCAGAACTGTACCGTCGGAGCATTGGCGGAGCCGGCGGCGGCCTCGAAGGGCTGCATCGGCTGCGCGCCGTGGAAGACCTTGGCGCCGATCGCGGTGGGGAAGGTACGGATCAGCGTGTTATAGGCGCGGACCGACTCATTATAGTCCCGACGCGCGATGGCGATGCGGTTCTCGGTGCCTTCGATCTGGCTCTGCAACGCCAGGAACTGTTCGCTCGACTTGAGCTCAGGATAATTTTCCTGAACCGCGAGCAGCCGGGCGAGCGAGCCGCTGAGCTGCGCCTGCGCATCGGCGAAAGCCTTGACCTTGGCCGGATCCTGAAGGTCGGCGCCCGACAGCTGGATGCCGGTCGCGCGCGCGCGCGCGTTGGTGACGTCGGTCAGGACGGTCTTCTCCTGTGCGGCATAGCCCTTCACCGTGTTGACGAGGTTGGGGATCAGATCAGCGCGTCGCTGATATTGCGCCTGGACATCGGCCCATTTGGCCTTCGCCTCCTCCTGCGCGGTCGGCACGCTGTTGATGCCGCAGCCGCTAACCGCGATCGCGGCGACGGGGGCGAGCAGGGCGGCGGAGAAACGGCGGTCGAAGGTCATCTGCGGATCTCCCCGAATCGGACTGTATTAGCCGCGTAGGTAGGCGGGCTGCGGCCGACTTCAATGGCTGTCTTGACCTTTATTGCATGGACGTGATGATCGCGCCATCGGTCAAACCCCTCGGAAGGAGCGAGCACATGCTCAACGATTTCAAGGCCTTCATCAACAAGGGCAATGTCGTCGATCTCGCGGTCGCGGTGATCATCGGCGCCGCATTCGGCAGAATCGTGACTTCGCTGACCGACGACCTGATAATGCCGCTGATCGGCTATGTCACCGGCGGTCTCGATTTTTCCAGTCATTTCGTTCGTCTTGGCGCGATCCCCGCCGACTTCAAAGGCTCGGTCACCAGCTATGCCGACCTGAAAGGGGCGGGCGTGCCGCTGATCGGATTCGGCCAGTTCATCACCGTCGCGGTCAATTTCCTCATCGTTGCCTTCGTGGTGTTCCTGCTGGTCCGCGCCGTCCAGCGGGTGCAGCACAAGAAGCAAGAGGCCGCGGCTCCCGCGGCTCCGCCCGAGGATGTGGTTCTGTTGCGAGAGATCCTCGCCGAGCTGAAGAGGAGGGGTTGAGCTAAGCCCTTCAAATCCGCTGCAAGCCATCCTATATGAATAGCGCCGGGTTCGCCCGGCTATGGTGATAAACGGCGTCGCGAAATAGATGCAGCGGACCCGGGGGCGGTACCCGGCGGCTCCACCAGAAGGCCCGGCAACGGGGTTCCTGACGGGGCCGAACTAGGATCGACGTGTATTCAAAGGCGACGTTTTTGCCCGGCCTGAATGAGCCGTTAAACCGTTCGAACCTACAAGTGCCAACGATAACGAGGCGCTCGCGATTGCCGCGTAACTGAGTCCTCACGGACGAAGTTACAAGGCTTAAGCGCGGTTCGGTCCGCACCGGGCAACAGAAGCGGAATCCAGCGGTTCGGGGAGCACCGGGCAACAGAAGCTCCCCACTGACAGCGTTAGGCGGCCCCCTCATTGCGTCCGGTCGCCTCAAGCCGCTCGACAGCCCCGGCGCCCCAATTTAAGGACGGCCGCAGCGATCCCGTTCCGCTGACCAGTGCAGCCGCGTCGGTTCGTAGCGGGAGTGTGTACGGGTGGGACGATGAGGGCGGCGGTGCTTCTGTTCGATCGAACGGCGGTCCTGTTTCTGGGCGTCGCCGCTGGCATTGCGATCGGATATGCCTTCGGGGTCCGGCAACGGATCGAGGTGCCGGTCGTCGTGCCGGCCGCCCCGAGCGCCGCGCCGAGCATTCCCGCGGCGGATGCGGCGCCGGCCGCGCGGCCGGCCGAGAAGGTCACGCCGGGATCCGTCCCAGTCCCGGCGACGCAGCCCGAGACCCGCCCGATTCAACCCGGAATCATCAATGCCATAGCCGCTGGAAGGCCCGTGCGCGTAGGCGTGTTCGGCGACAGCTTCGGCGACGGTATCTGGGAGGCGCTCTACCATCAGCTCAGCCGCAAGACCGGCTATCAGGTCGTCAAATATAGTCAGCAGGCGACCGGCTTCACCCGCTATCGGAGGCTGAACCTCGAGGAGCATGACCGCGCCCGGCTGGCGGCGGCGCCGGTGGACGTCGCGGTGATCTCGTTCGGCGCCAACGACATGATGGGGGTCGCCGATGGGGGGCGTGTCTATGCGCTGCTCACGCCTAAATGGAAGGCGGCGATCGCCAGGCGGGTCTCTTCCTATGTCGCGATGCTGCGCGCGCAGGGGGCAATCGTCTATTGGGTCGGCCTGCCGAAGATGCGCGATGCCGCCTATGATGCCGACGCCCAGCGGATGAACGCCTTCTACCGGGATTTGATGAACCATCTCGGCGTCGTCTTCATCGACACCGCCGGCTACAGCGTCGACGGCGAGGGCCGGTACGCCGCTTATCTGCCCGATGCGGCTACCGGCAAGCCGGTGCTGATCCGTGCCAATGACGGCATCCACATGTCCTACAAGGGCTATGTACGGATCACGCGAGGCCTTGCGGGTCGAATCCGCAGCTATGTCGACCAGGCACGTGCGCAGGCTGGCGGAGCCGCGCCGCCGCCACCGCTGGTCGCGCCCCCTCCGCCCGAGATCCCGCCGCCCGTCCGGCCCGCGGCGAAAGCGCCGCCAAAGTTCGACGATCCGCTGGCTGGCCGGCTCGATCCGGCCGTTCCGGCGAACCAGACCGAACTGCCGCCGGCCAACGGAGCGCCCGCCGACCTGCTGCCCGCCGATATCGGCGCCGAACCGGCCGCCGAAGATGATGACCAGTAGCGCGGTGCCGGCATGATCGCCGCCTTCGCGCTGGCGGCCGCGGTCGCGGCGGTTCCGGCGGTCAATGCCGATTGCGCCGGCAGCTTGTGCGACTATGCGTTGCTGAAGCCCTATTTCGATAAGCTGGCCGCGGCGCGCGACGGCAGCGGCAAGCCCGTCCACATCCTCCAGATCGGCGACAGCCACACCGCCGGAGACGCGATCACCGGCGCCTGGCGCGACCTGCTCCAGGCGCGCTACGGCAGCGGCGGACGCGGCGTGATGCCGCCAGGTAGGCCCTTCCATGGATATAATCCGCGCGGGGTGAACGTCGACATGTCGGCGGGCTGGCGCATTTCGTCGATTTTCGGATCGGGATCGCAGGAGCCACGCGGACCGCTCGGCCTTTCGGGCTTCAGCATCACATCGACGGTCGAGGGTGCGCGGATCGGGATGACGACTTCGGCGAACCAGAGCTTCACCCGTTTCGTCCTGTGCGCGATCGCCCGGCCCGGGGCGGGCAATCTGGTGGTCAGCATCGGCGGCGAGACCAGGAGAATGGAGCTGGGTGCGCTGATCACCCGCCCCGAATGCAAGCAGATGACCTTCGACCAGCCGCAGCCGGCGGTATCGGTGGCTGTCGAGGGTGGGCCCGTCACCATCACGAGCTGGGCGAGTTTCCGTGAGAGCGGCGGGGTCGCGCTGTCCAATGTCGGAGTGGTCGGATCGCAGCTCGTCCATTTCGGGCGCAACGATGATTCGGTCGTGGCCGAGGAGCTGCGCAGCTACCGCCCCGATCTGATCGTCCTCGCCTTCGGCACCAATGAGGGCTTTGCGCCGCGGGTCAGCGGCCAGGAGTATGAGATCGTCCTGCGCAGCCAGATCGGCAGGATCCGTCGCCTCGCCGGCAATGTGCCGATGCTCCTGCTGGGCGCCCCCGATGCCATGACCCGTCGTCCCGAGTTGCTGTCCAATGCCGCTACCGTGACGCCCGCCCCCTGCGCCGAGCCGGTTCTCCAGCCGATGGCCCCTCCGCCCGCCCCTGTGCCGGCGCTTGCGTCCGCCGGCCATCCGCAGTCCGGCGGGATTGACGATGTGCTCGACGCACTCGACGACCGGCTCGCCGGCGTGCGCACGCCGTCTCCAGCGCAGCCGCCGGCCGCTCCGGCGCCGGCGGCTGCAGCCGCCACGAAGCCGCAGCTGAGCTGGGTGATACCCTCGCGGCCGCTCTTCCCGCCGCCTGGGCTCAAGCTCGTGCGCGACGTCCAGCGCCGCATCGCGCACCAGCTCCGGCTGGGCTTCTGGGACTGGGAAGCGCGGATGGGAGGGCGCTGCACCTCGGTCAGCTGGGTCAAGATCGAGCCGGCGCGCATGCGTTCGGACTATGTCCATTTCAACAGCGCCGGCGGCCAGGACATCGCGGCGCGGCTTCAGGCGGACATGGAAGCAGCCGCCAACGCAGGATGGCGCTGGTGAGCCCGGCGATGTCCCTTTGCACGTCATGCCGGAGAAAGCCGGGATCTCATTTCTTTGTTTCGGAAGAGGCGAAGAGGGAGGCCGGTTTCCGCTGGAATGACAGGTTGGGCCAAGGCATCCGCTAAATGCTTTTCCCGACCCTCGATTTCGGGCTTTTCTTCCTCGTCGCCTTCGTCCTGATCTGGGCGGTGTCGGTAAGCAACGAGTGGCGCAAGATATTGCTGCTGCTCGCCAGCTGGGTGTTCTACGGGGCCTGGGACTGGCGCTTTGTCGCGCTGCTGATCGGATCGGCGATCATCAACTGGGGATCGGCGCGGATCATCTATGGAGCCGAGAAGCGCCGCGCGCAGAAGCTGGTGGTGACGATCGGCATCATCGCCAATCTCGGAATTCTCGGCTTCTTCAAATATTATGATTTCTTCCTCGAGCAGCTTGGCGTTCTGCTCGCCGGCTGGGGCATGGCACGCGATCTGCCGCTGCTCCAGATCGTGCTTCCGGTCGGCGTGTCCTTCTTCACCTTCCAGGGCATGTCCTATCTGATCGATGTCTATCGCGGCCGGATCCGCGCCGAATCGCTGCTCGACATCACCCTGCTGATGTCCTTCTTTCCGCATCTCGTCGCCGGGCCGATCGTGCGGGGCGCCGATCTGCTGCCGCAGTTCAAGGAGACCCCCAAGCTCAACCGCGACATGGTGGCGATGGGGCTGCTGCTGATCGTCTGGGGGCTGTTCAAGAAGGCCGTGGTCGCGTCCGAACTATCGGTCAACCTGGTCGATCCGGTGTTCTTCGATCCTTCCGCGCATAGCAGCCTCGATCTGATGCTCGCGGCCTACGGCTATGCGGTGCAGATCTATTGCGACTTTTCCGCTTATAGCGACATGGCGATCGGTATCGCGGCCCTGTTCGGCTATCGTTTCCCGCGGAACTTCGACCAGCCTTATCGCGCGGCTTCGATGCAGGATTTCTGGCGGCGCTGGCATATCAGCCTGTCGAGCTGGCTGCGCGACTATCTCTACATAGGACTCGGCGGAAATCGCGGCGGCCTGTTCATGCAGTGCCGCAACATCATGCTGACGATGCTGCTCGGCGGTTTCTGGCACGGGGCCAAATGGACCTTCGTGATCTGGGGGGCGCTCCACGGCGCCGTCCAGGTGGTTGAGACGCTGTGGCGCAAGGCGGGCGTTCCGGGCTTGCCCAAGCCGCTGGCGATTCTCGTCACCTTCCACGTCGTTACCCTGGGCTGGATCTTCTTCCGCGCCGAAAGTTTCGACGCGGCGATCGCCTATCTCGCCGGCATCGCGAACGGCGACTGGAGCAACGGGATGACCACCCCGCTGCTCGGCGCGCTGATCGTCCTGGGTATGGCCTTCCACTTCACGCCGCCCTTGCTCGCGCAGGGAATCGCGCTCAGGTTGCGGACCTTGCCCGCGCCCCTGCTCGGGCTGCTGGCGGCGGCGTCGATCGTGGTGATCGACGCCATGCGCTACGAAGGGGTCGCGCCCTTCATCTATTATCAGTTCTGATGGAGGAGCCGGTGGCGAGCGAGACGAAGGAGCATGAACTGGTCTCCCCGGTCGATCTGCCAGGCAAGCCGATCGTTGGCCGCGATCCGCTCGGCTGGACGACGGTGATCATCGCGGTGGCGTCGCTGGTCCTGCTGTGCGCCAATGCCGCCACACTGTCGGCCTGGATCGACGAGAAGCCGCCGGGCGAATTCCAGCAGAAGGCCTCCGGGATCGCGCACAGCTGGGAGACCGCGATGCATGCCATAGGCATCACCGCGCCGCGCGAGATGCTCCATCAGATCTGGAAGCAGGCGCAGGCCGCGCGCTTCGGCGACGAGGCGCCGAGCGAGACGCAGTAGGAAACCCCTCCCGATGCGCCGTGATCAGCGGTAGAAGACGTGATCGCCGACCATCGAGATGCGCTCGCGTGTGCGGAAGAATCGGTTCGGCGGCTGGTGGACCGCGTGGTAGAAAACCGCCCCGGGGACGACCTGATCGGCGTTGCCGGCCATCGCCTGACGCGCTACCTCCACCGCGGTGGCCCAGCGCTGCGTGTCGCGGCGCGGATTATAGGAGGCGGTACGGAAGAACTGGCCGGGCTGGTTGACCACTTCGCAGACCGAATCGCCGAAACGATCCTGCCCGACGCGATTCATGATGAGCTGCGCGACCGCGAGCTGGCCGGCGCGGGACTGGTTCGCAGCCTCGTGCACAACCACCTTGGCCATGCATTCGAGATTCTTGTCGAGCTTGGTGGTGGTGGCGACCGTCTCCTTGTAGAGAACCTGGTCGATGCCGTCATCGACGACCTTGTCGTCGGCGGTGATCTGAGCAGTCATTTGGTAAGCGATCGTCGGTTCCGACGTCGGAATAGCCGCAAAGCCCATCGCTCCGGTTGCAGCGGCAAAGATCATCGCGGCAATCAGGAACGGATGACGAGCCGATATCGCGGGCATTCAGTACTCCATGCAATGCGCAAAAGCCCACGCTCGCCCAAACCTCAACTAAAAGGGCGAGGTGCTCATTCACGACTTGTCGGCAGGAGGCGGTAAGTACGTCGTGCCCCAGCGACCAATTTCGACCGTCCCCATGAGCGGCGGCGATCGGCGAGTCAATTCATCCACGATGAATCGTTACTTCGCTAGGATGGATCGAGGAACCGCTACATATGGTGTTTTTGTGCATCTGCTAACGCAATCGGCCTTATCTTCGCCATGAAGCTGTTGTGTTCTCGCAATAAATCGAGGCGGGACGGTGGCCGGAACTGATCCTCTGGCGGCCTTTGCCAAAGACCGCGATAATCAGTGTTTGAGCGGGCTTTTCGAGCGGAGCGAATCGGTGCAGGACGAGGTGGTCGACGGGGAGGGAAAGCCGGTTTCGGCCGCTGCCATGCCCGTCGTCGACGCGCTGCGCGAGTCCATGGCGGGCCAGGCGGAAATGGCCTACCGGCGCGACCGGCTGCTCGCCTGGTTGGCGCTGACCGCGGGTGCGGGAATTATCCTCGCCGTTCCGTTCGCGCTTCGCTCGGGCTCCGAATTCTTCCTGCCCGTGACAACCGCGCTGGTGATCGCGGTGGCGATGGTGCCGCTGCTCGAATGGCTCGAACGGCGCCGATTGCCGTCGCCGATCGCCGCGCTGCTCTGCGTGCTGCTGTTCCTCGCGCTGGCCAATGCGGCGATAGCCTCGGTGATCGTCCCGGCAACCGAATGGTTCGCACGGCTGCCCTCGCGTATCCAGCTCATCCGCAAGAATCTGTCGCCGCTGATCGACATCTACTCCTCGTTCGAGCGCTTCGTCGACGAGACGATGGGATCGCTGCTGCGCAGCTCGGCGGCGCGTGGTCGGACGGTGACGGTCGAGCAGCCCAGTTCGCTGTTCGACTATGTCGCCAGCTCGGCGCCGCATGCGCTCGTCCAGATGCTGTTCGCCACATTGGTCGTCTATTTCTTCCTGTCGAGCTGGACGCGGATGCGCAGGCGCACGATCACCAACCGGGGCAGCTTCTCGAGCGCCATGACCACCGCGCGGGTGATCCAGGAGATGGTCGACCGGACCTCGGCCTATCTCGCGACAATCACCACCGTAAACATCGGCATGGGCATTCTCGTCTCGCTGATGCTGTGGTTCGCCGAGATGCCGAGCCCGATCATGTGGGGCGGCCTCGTCGCGATTCTCAACTATGTGCCGTATTTCGGTCCGATTCTTGGCGCGGCACTGCTCGCAGTGGGCGGGCTGATGACCTTTTCGGATCTCGGCTATGCGCTCGTGCCAGCCCTGCTGTTCGTCGCGGTCCATCTCGTCGAGGCCAATGTCCTGACGCCGATGCTGGTCGGCCGGCGGCTTACGATCAACCCGCTGCTGATCCTGATCGCGCTGAGCTTCTGGAGCTGGGTGTGGGGGACTGCGGGGGCGCTGCTCGCGGTTCCCCTGCTGATCATTCTGAAGACGATCCTCGACGCCGCCGGCTGGCCGGATATCGCTGGCTTCCTGTTTGCCGAGGGCACCTTCACCAATGCCCAGGAAGAGGATGAACCGGCGCTGTCGCCAGACGGACCTTGATCGCTTAGGCTGATCTCAACCGGAGGCGTGAATCACCATCTTATCTTCGGAGGAAAGGCTGATTCACGGCATCGTCGAGAAGCGCGAAGCGCTTCCACTCCAAACGATCGGGCTCACGGGAAAATGATGTTGCTCTGTGTTGACAGGTCGCCGGGGCTCCACTAGTTGCCCGCCCCACGACGCGATCGTTCGCGGGTGTAGCTCAGTTGGTTAGAGCGCCGGCCTGTCACGCCGGAGGTCGCGGGTTCGAGCCCCGTCACTCGCGCCACCCTTTCAAAACAAATCCGGAAAAGGTGGCGCTGAAGCCGCATATCCCGGGACAACCACGCGCCAGGTCCGGCCCGCCCGGCCTAGACAACTCGCCTGCCCGAGATCAGCTGCACGGCCAGGACGACGACGGCGATCACCAGGATGAGGTGGATCAGGCCGCCGCCAACGTTCAACGCGAAACCCAAAATCCAGAGCAGCAGCAGGATGCCGATGATGGTCCAGAGCATGGTTCTCTCCTCTCCTCTCGTTTCCAACGCCCATTGCGTGAAGGGCCAACGTATCCCCGATGGCATCGTTCCGGCTCGGTCGAGCCTTGCCGCCGCGGCTACGAACCACGGCGCCCCAGCCGACTATCGACCACACGGCACAAGCCATCGGGCATGCGGCGAGGTCCGAGCGTAGATTCATCGGCCGTTCATGCGTAAGGCCATTTCTTTCGTTCACTATGGCACACAGACGATCTTCCTGGGTAAAGCCCATCTTCGGGGTGGCGCTGCTGACAGTCCTCTTTATTGGGTCCATCCAGCAAGGCGTGCGCGAAGCAGTCCTCGGCACTATCGGGCTTTAGCGCCGATCAACCGGTCCAGGCCGTGACCGCCGGCCGATGGGCCAAGCTCCGGAAAATTGCGGATTTTCCCTACTTACCTGTGAAGCGGGCAATGCTACCCAGCCATGGCAGCTGCTCTGCGTTGCCTGGTGTCAGGAGTTTGGGTTGATAGATTTGCGCAGCTTTTTCCGCGGCCGCCGTGCCCCGGTCGCCGTAATCAGGGCCCGCCTGCCCGAAGCCACCCATATCGAGCTGGTGCAGTCGCTGTTCGGCCACACCCTGCCGGCGGTGATCATGACGTGCTGCTTCGTCGGCGCCGGGGCCTATATCCTGACCCGCACCGGCGACGGGGTGCTGACGATCTTCTACGGGCTTGGGCTGCTCGCCTCGGCCGTCCGCCTCACGGCACTGTTCCGCTACCGCGCCCGATCCGGGGCGGTGGGCCGCAATGTCGCCCATATGATCGAACGCCGGTTCGGCATTGCCTATATCGCTTTCGCCGCCGTCTTCGGAGCGTTCGCAGCGCGCGCCTTCTGGGTGGCCGATGCGGAGCACCACGAACTGATTGTGGCCTTGGTTTTCGGTTATGGGGCGGGGGTGGCGGCAACGGTTTCGCTTCGCCCCTGGATCGGCATATCCGCTATCCTGGTCGCGATCGTGCCGCTGATCCTGGTCAGCCTGTTCCTGTCCGGCGCCGACCATTGGGGAACGGGCATTCTCACCGCGCTTTTCCTGACCGGCGGCGTGCAGTCGATGATCCAGCGCTATCGCGACACCGTGGCCCAGATCTCGATGCGCAGGCTCATGGAGAAGCTCGCCAGACAGGACGACCTGACCGGCCTTCCCAACCGGCTGGTATTGCGCGAGCGTTTCGAGCAGCTCGCCGAACGCTCGACAGGCGGCGAGCTGATCGCGGTCCATCGCGTCGATATCAACCGGCTCGACCCCGTCAACGAGACATATGGTCATATGGCCGGCGATGCGCTGCTCAAGGCGGTTGCCCAGCGCCTCCGCCGCGTCGTGCGCGGCGACAATCTCGTCGTCCACCTCAACGGCGACGACTTCGTGATCGTCCAGCCGAACATCACAGACATAGCCAAAGCGGAACTGCTGGCCCATCAGGTCGTCGCCACGCTCGACAAGAGCTATGCGGTGGCGGGGGAAGACATCATCATCAGCGCCAATATCGGCTATGCGGTCGATGTGCAGCGGGGCGCCGAACTCGAGCAGCTGCTGCTCGGCGCCGGGCGGGCGCTCACCAGCGGCAAACGGAAGGCGAGTGGCGTGGCCGCCTATCAAGGCAGTCCGTGGGGCGCCGAGGACCGCCGCGCCGGCTAGCCATGCCCTTCGGGCTGTTCAGCCCGAGGATTGTGGCTCAAGCGTCAGCGGCCGGTGACCGAGGGATTGGGAGCGACGCCGGCCGTGGGCGGCGGAATGGGCGCGTGGCGCGTGGTTGCTCGACATGGCGGATGATCCGGGCGGCCAGCCGGCCATAGTAGGCGCTGACATCCCGCAGATCGACGGGAGATCGGCTTCTGGCGGCAGGGCTTGCGATCAGCATCGCATTGACACGCAAGCCGCTCTTCAGGGATCCTCTCAGCAACGCGGCCTGCTGCGATGCTAATGCAAGCAACCGGGCGCGATCGTCGAGGCGCTGGCCGAACAGACCGGGATGGGCCGCCAGCTTGGCGGTCACGCTGCGACGTCGCCGGAAGACGCGCAGCGTATGGCCCGACATGCCCGATACGGCGGCGAGCTCATCGAGCAGGATGCTGAAGAAGCGGTCGAGCTCGCGCAGCGAATTGGCCAACACGGTGGCGCGATGGCCGTCGCTCGATACGCCGCTGGCATCGAGCACCGCGGCGCGGCCATAGAGGAAGGCGGCCGCTCGCATCATTGTGTCGGCCGCGTCGGCGAGCGCCCGTGCTCGCGGCCGAGCGGAGCGTACGACGGCACGATGCGCGGCGCGCCGGCGGCACATGGCGGCGGGGTCGAGGGCTGGCGACATCGGATTGGCTCCCGCACGACGCGATCGTGCCTGCCGGAATTAGCCGACCGAGCTTAGGGAGTCGCATGCGGCTTGTCGCCGGCTTTCCTCCATCGTCGGTCGCAATCTTGCCAGTAACGGCAAAAATTATTGCATAATAAACTGGCCAGGCCGGCGATATATTCTCGGATCACGGCAATCGGGGCGCTCGATTGACTTTTGGGACGGAATGTTAGGCCGGATTTGCTAACGTCGCCTGCGACGGATTTTGAGGCTTCTGTCGAGAGGCCAATATCTCCATTTCACGCCGCGCAGGCCTCCTGGACATGTCGTCGGGAGAAATTTTTTGTGAAAGGGCGGCTTCATGCTGACCGGCGTCGTCAAATTCTTCAACACCGACAAGGGCTATGGCTTCATCGCCGCCGAGGATGGATCGGGCGACAGCTTCGTCCACATCACAGCCGTCGAGCGTGCCGGCATGGCGACCCTGCAAAAGGACCAGCGCGTCAAATATGAGCTGGAGACCGATCGCCGCGGGAAGCAGTCGGCCGTCAATCTGCAGCCGGCCTGAGACCATGGCCAAAGAGGATCTCATGGTCTTGGATGGCACGATCGATGAGATTCTTCCCGACGGACGCTTCGGCGTCACGCTCGAGAATGCCCATCGGATCATCGCCTACACCGCGGGCAAGATGCGGCGATTCCGCATCCGTTCGGTGGTGGGCGATCGGGTCCAGGTCGAGATGACACCCTACGACCTCGACAAGGGGCGGATCATCTTCCGCGAGCGCACGCCGGGCCCCGCGTCCGGAGGACAGCGTCGCGGCTTTCGCCGCTAGGCCGGTTCAGCCCAGCGTGCGGACCTCGGTGCCGAGGGTGCCGCGGTCGATCGTCAGCACGTTAAATGAGGGCGGCGTGTCGCGCGTGCGGTGGGAGAGGGTGCCGGCGCCGATCACGCGGATCGGTCGGCCATCGGCTTCGATCTCTGCGTCGAACGGATCGTGGACATGGCCGCTGATCACGGCATCCGCGCCGGCCGCCGCCAGCTTCGAAAGTGCTTCCTGTCCGCGCAGCGTGCGTCCCCGCGACTTGATCGCATCGCGGTCGATCAGCGGATGATGGCACGCGACCACCGCGACCATGCCGTCGGGCCTGCGGTTCAGCCGTTCGACGGCTTCGTCGAGGCTCCGCCGGTCGACCACCCCCCACGACCAGTTGAGACGGAACTGCCAACGTGCGGTCGTCTTGAGCGGCACCAGGCACAGACCCGGCAGCGTGAGCGGCTTCTCAAGGTGACGCTCGAGCCGGAGGAAGCGGCGATAGGGGCGCAGGAAGCGCGCGAAGAGGTTCCAGGCGGGCAGGTCGTGATTGCCGGGCTCGATCGTCAGCGGCACGTCGAGGCCGCCGAGCCAGGCTGCCGCTGCCTCGAACTCGCTCGCGCGCGCGCGCATGGTGAGGTCGCCGGTGACCGCCACGGCGTCAGGCCGCTCGGCGGCCACCAGGCCGGAGAACCAGGCCAGCGCGGCTTCGTCGGCACAGCCGAAATGGAGATCGCTGACATGGAATATCCTGATCATGCTCCGGTCTCGTCAATCGTGCTAACAAAGCGCAGTCTGCTCATGCCCTGCTCTTCGGGTGTGATGACGACTGCCCGGTGCAGCCGGCGGCGCGTGCCGCGCACGCGTACGCCCGTGGAGAAGCTGCGCAGCCATGCCAGCCTGGCCGCTCGCCAGGCGGCGTGCAGCCGTCCCTTGCGCACCGCCTCCCGGGCATGAGCCCATGCCGACGGGGGACCGGCGATCATTGCGACGAAGGCGCGATGCGGACCCGCCTCGACAAAGAGCAGGGCGTTCGCGCGGCAGGCTGAGGTCGATCGCGCGACAATGGTGGCCGCATCGGCATTGCCGTGCATCCGCTTCGCCAGCAGGTTCATGGTGCCGCCCGGCAGAATCAGCGCACGACCCTCCCAGTGATCGAGAGCGCGGGCGGCGGCGTTGATCGTTCCGTCACCGCCCAACAGGATGAGAAGATCGATGGCTTCGGCGTCCAGCGTCTCCGCCGCCGGAAAAGGATCGTCCGGGAAGATCGTCCGCCCCGCTATGGTGACGCCGCGCGCACTGGCCTCATTGTCGATGGCGTCGGCGCGGGAGACCGACCCGGCGGCAGGATTGACGATCAGCCAAGCGCGCATGTCCACCCAATGGCGCGCACGAGGAAAGGGTTCCCCGGCCCGGGCCAAGCGATAACCCCGCCGGTTCGCCGGCGGGGTTATCGTGGCTTGCGTTCGACGGGCTCGCGCCGGCCGATCACTCCTTGGTCAGGTACTCGCCGGCATCCTCGTCGGTGCCATGCGTCTCGCCGACGACCGTGCCCAGCACGTCGTCGCCGACATCGGCTTCGACCGGCTGGCGCAGTTCGGCCGCGCGCTCCTCGGCCGCGCTCGCCGGCGCTATCAGCGATTCCTGCCAGTTGCGCTGCGCGGCACGAAGCGCGGCATCGCGGCTGGTCGCCGTGACACGCAGGCGGCTCATGCCGGCACCGGTACCCGCCGGGATCAGGCGGCCGACGATGACATTCTCCTTGAGGCCGTTGAGCGTGTCGACCTTGCCCTGCACTGACGCATCGGTGAGCACCCGGGTCGTCTCCTGGAAGGAGGCGGCCGAGATGAACGAGCGGGTCTGGAGCGACGCCTTGGTGATGCCGAGCAGGATCGGCTTGCCCTCGGCGATCGCGCGGCCTTCGGCTTCCGCCTTGGCGTTGATCTCGTCCATCTCCTCGCGGTCGACCTGCTCGCCAGGGAGCAGGGTGGTGTCGCCGCCATTGGTGATCTCAACCTTCTGCAGCATCTGACGAACGATCGTTTCGATGTGCTTGTCGTTGATCTTCACGCCCTGGAGACGATAGACCTCCTGGATCTCCGATACGAGATATTCGGCGAGCGGCTCGATACCGAGCACCTCCAGAATATCATGCGGATCGGGCGAACCGCCGATCAGGTTGTCGCCGCGCTTGACATAGTCGCCTTCCTGCACGTCGATGACCTTGGACTTCGGCACCAGATACTCGACCGCTTCCGAGCCGTCGTCCGGGCGGATGATGATCTTGCGCTTGGCCTTGTAATCCTTGCCGAACTCGACACGGCCCGAGACCTTCGCGATGATCGCGTTCTCCTTGGGCTTGCGCGCCTCGAACAG
>CAMLSA010000073.1 GCA_946482655.1 uncultured Sphingomonas sp.
CATATCGATTCGGAGCGTCGCCGGTGCGCTTTATTCAGTCTATGGAGCCTGCATCGACGGCACCGACGCACAAGCCCGGGGCTTAACCGTTACCGCCGAGCAACTCGAGACGGGCGAAGAGACGACCGGCGAGGGGTTTCTGCTGCCGAGCCGGCTCGAAACGCCGCCCTTCGAATTATCCGCGAAGCTGGTGGGCGACAGACGGCCACTGTTCCACGATCCAGTATCGCAAGCGATGACCGAGGAGCAGCTCGCCGCACCCGAACTTCGCCACTGGATCGGCGGGCTGGGCCGCCAGTCCATACCGATGGACAAGGCCGTGGCGTGGCGCTTCGCCTTCATCGCCCAGGCGCTCGATCGCTATGGCGTGCTGCGCCCAGGCGCACGTGGCATCACGCTGGGAGGCGGCGGCATCGCACTCGGCCCGACTCTCGCCAAGGCGGGGTGCCAGGCGTTAGTGGGGTCGCTGGCACCCAATCACGGCGCATCGGACTTTGTCTGGTCGGACGTCCTGTGTCGCCCGCTCGACGCTGCCGGGGTGCCCGAGGGCGCCGGTGCGGCGCTCTCGCTCGCCGACGAACCGGCCGATACGCGCGGCTTCGACTTCATATGGACGATCGGCATGGCCCAACTCGGCTATGAAGCCGGCCACGCCGCCAATTTCCTGTTCGAGCTGATGACCGTGCTCCGCCCAGGGGGGTTCGCCATCCATATGCTCGATGTCGCGCCGCCGGCGAACCCGTTGCCCGGTAGCCTTCCACGCGGCGAAGTCGAGCGCCTGGCGGTAACCCTGATTTCGCGCGGCTTCACCGTAGCGCAGCTCAATTTCGCCGGCCTAGCCGAGGCCCGGACCAGCGTTCCCTTCGGACTGATCGTCCGCAAGGACTGAACGATGGCTGATCGTGGGGGAGGCCGAGGTGGCCGCTCCTTGTCGTCGTCGGCATACCGCTGATCGTCGTCGTCTGGCCGGTCCGCTCGATTAGGTCTACATCGGCGCCATGAGCCTCGAATCCGTCCGCGCCTGGTTCGCCGAACACGCCCCCGACATCGCCATCATCAGCCAGGCGGCGAGCACCGCCACGGTTGCCGAAGCGGCGGACACGCTGGGCGTTCTGCCAGGCCAGATCGCCAAGACGCTGTCGGTGCGTGTCGGTGACGCGGCGATGCTGATCGTCGCACGCGGCGATGCTCGGCTCGACAATCGCAAGACCAAGGACGCGCTCGGCGGCCGCCCGCGCATGCTCGGAGCCGAGGAGGTCGAGGCGCTGACCGGCCATCCGGTCGGCGGCGTCTGTCCGTTCGGGCTGGCCAACCCGATCCCGATCTATTGCGACCAGTCGTTGAGGGATTTCGCGACCATCTATCCGGCAGCCGGATCGCGCACCGCTTCGGTCTGCCTCAGCCCCGATCGCCTCGCGGCGCTCACCGGCGCGCAGTGGATCGACGTCTGTCTGCCGCCATCATGAAAAAGGCCGGCGGAGCTGTGCTCGCGCCGGCCAGATTTTGAAAAGGGAAAAGGGTCAGGCCTTGCAGCTCTGTGCCGGCTTGCCAGGCGCCGCGATCTCGACCTGCGGGCCGTCGCCGCTGATCGAATAGCCCTCGGCGGCATAGGCCTTGCCCGGCTCCGCGGCAGTCAGCTTGGTGCCGGCATCCTGCTTGGAGGTCTTGTAGACGGCTGTGTTGTTGCTGAAGAAGTCGACATAGACGAGGCTCGCGTCCTTGCAGCGGTAGGTGCGGCTCTGCGTCATCATCGGCGGCAGTTCGACCGGCGCTGCGGCATTGAGCGCCGCGGCATCAGGATCGGGGGCATCGCCCGAAATGGTCTCGGGCTCGCCGCAAGCGGTGAGCAGAAGGGCGGTGCCGAGAACGGCGGCGGTGAAAAAGCGTGTGTGAATGTGCATAGCGGCGGTGTCTTGGCGTCCTAAAGTGGAGGGCGTCAAGTAGACGAACGCGATGAAGGCCTGATGAATTTGCGATTTTGCGCTAAATATCCCCGAATTCACTGCTCACACCCAAAAAATCACGCAGGCGAAACCAGTGTCGCCGCTTTTCAGCATAGGCCAATGTGTACGCGGGGCTGCTCGACGGCAGGTCCAATAGCGCGATTCCCCGAGATTCGCCGGTCAATTTTCGACCGATTCGCGCCGCCGTCGCGCCATTGAAGCCAATCGCGCGCAACGATGGAAGGCCCGCGATCAGCGCCGGCAGGTCGTTCGGCCGATGGTTCCGGATCGCGCCGTCGAGGCTGCCCGCCCTCAGCGCGTCGGCAACGACATCCCACAGGCCGATGCCAGCACGGCTGAGCTCACCCAGCCGGGCGTCATAATCGAGCTGATGGAGGTCCTCGCGCCCGATCACCGCGCCGACCAGCCGCCAGAACTGATTTTGCGGATGCGCATAATAGCGATCGGCGCGCAGCGACGCCTCACCGGGCAGGCTGCCGAGCAGCAGAAGCCTGGTTCCGGCACTGACGATCGGCGCGAAGCTGGCCTTGCGGGTCATGCCGGAAACCGGAAATGTGACACAAGCATCACAGACGAACTCCCAAGAGAAGCTATATTGGCAAGCGCGACCAGGCTCGGCTAGACCTCGATCGTCCCAGGCATTCGCCGGGAACGTGAACCAGTCGCTCTCATCTGAGAGCGTGACTCACGTCGTCAACGTCGCGCAAAGCGCTTCCTCCTCAGTCGATCAGGCTTTAAGTTCCGCGCCATGACCAATGACAAGATCGTGCCCGACGCGCTCGCCCTAATCGGCAACACGCCGCTCGTCAGACTGAAGGGCCCCAGCGAGGCGACCGGTTGCGAGATCCTCGCCAAGTGCGAATTCATGAATCCGGGCGGCTCGGTCAAGGATCGCGCCGCACTGGCGATCATCACCGACGCCGAGGAGCGCGGTCTGATCGAGCCGGGCGGGATCATCGTCGAGGGCACCGCCGGCAATACCGGCATCGGCCTCGCTTTGGTGGGCAATGCGCGCGGCTACCGCACCATCATCGTCATGACCGATACCCAGAGCCAGGAGAAACAGGACACGCTGCGCGCGCTCGGCGCCGAACTGGTCCTAGTGGCCCCGACGGCCTATTCGAATCCGGCCCATTATGTGCACACTTCGCGCCGCATCGCCGAGGAAACCTCGGGCGCGTTCTGGGCCAATCAGTTCGACAACACGGCCAACCGTCTCGCCCATATCCGCACGACCGCGCCCGAGATCTGGGCGCAGACCGGCGGCAAGATCGACGGCTTCACCTGTGCGGTCGGCACCGGCGGCACCCTCGCCGGCGTCGGCCTGGGTCTCAAGGAACATAGGGACGACATCGTGATCGGCCTGACCGATCCGCACGGTGCCGCACTCTACAATTATTTCGCCCATGGCGAGCTCAAGGCCGAAGGGTCCAGCGTCGCCGAAGGGATCGGCCAGAGCCGCATCACCGCCAATCTCGACGGGGCACCGATCGACACCCAGTTCCGCATTTCCGATCAAGAGGGTCTCGATCAGGTCTTCGCCCTGCTCGAACATGAAGGGCTGTGCGTCGGCCTCTCATCCGGGATCAACGTCGCGGGGGCGATCGCTCTCGCCCGGGAGATGGGACCGGGCAAGACGATCGTGACGATGTTGTGCGATCCCGGCATGCGCTATCTCTCCTCACTGTTCAATCCGGCCTGGCTCGAAGCCAAGAGCCTGCCGGTCCCGGCGTTGCTCCGGCGCTGACGAAACCCGCCACCCGAAAAAATATTGCGATTGACCTCCATGCGCGGCTGGCGGAAATTGCCCGGCATGGGGAACACGGTCTGATGCATCGCGTGCGGATCGGCATAACCGGCTTGGCCGTGGTATTTCTGGTCGTCCTGCTGGCTGCGGCGATTGTCGGCTTCCACTCCAAAGAAAAGGCGGGCGAGCCCAGTACGGCCACGAGCGCCGGCAACAGCAGCGGGACCCCACCCGCCGACCCGCTCGCCGAACTCGGCGTGGCACCCGGCCGCACCGCCGACGAGGGCGAAGGGACTCAGCCCACCGACGCCACGCGCCGATAGCGGCGGCAAGAGCCGCCTCCCTGCGCCGGCCCTGCCCGCCGCGCCGACCGGCCGCTGGGCTGCCGACGGCCGTTTTCTGTTTTCGACAAACTTATCCACAGGGCCATGCACCCCTGCGAGGCCCGGATTCAGGCGCCATTCGGCTGACGGCGCATGGCGTATCGTTCCACAAGATTCCTGAAATCCACAGGCAGAACCATCGAAAACCATAAAATGGTATAAAAATGCTTTGAAAAACCAGCCAGACCCAAGTACATCATCATGGTGAAATGGGGTTGGGAGCATCGCTTGGCGTATTGACGCCTCCCCGCTGTCCGGATCGGATGGCGTGGCTCCGGCGATCCTCCCTTCGCTCGCAAGGGGTGCGTCGGTGGCGGCGGGTGGTGCGATCTTCAATGACGTTCATCTAAACGGTGTCGATCCGAAGGGACGCGTATCGCTGCCTGCCGCCTTTCGTCAGACCATCGAAATCCGCTGCAGCGGCGGCAAGGTCGCTCCCGGTCTTGAAAAGATCCTGCGGATGGCGAAGCACCCCACCCTGCCCTGCATCGAAGTCTCCGACGGCCGCCAGATCGCCGAGCATGAGGAGCAGATGGATGCGCACGCCGCCCGCGTATCCGCCGAAACCGGCCGGCTGCATGGCGACGTGCTCGAAGAGGAGGAGGCCAAGGCCTATCCGCTGATGAAGGATGTCAGCTTCGACGCGGCGGGGCGCATGGTCCTGCCCGAGCGGCTGCGCGCCAAGGCACAGATCGGCGCCGACGCCTTCTTCGTCGGCCGCGGCCGCCGGTTCCGCATCTGGAATCCCGACATCCTGCGCAAAACCGAGGGCGGCGAGACCGGCGACGTCATCGAGGAAATGGAAGAGCTGCTCGCCCGGCGGAAGGAGCGCGGATGACCGCCGCCGCGCGCCATGTCCCGGTCCTCCTCGAAGAGGTGCTCGTCGGCCTCGATCCCAAAGCCGGCGAAACCCATGTCGACGGCACGTTTGGCGCGGGTGGCTACACGCGCGCGATCCTGCGCACGGGGGCGCGCGTGATCGCGTTAGACCGCGATCCTCACGCGATCGAAGCAGGTCGCGCGCTCGAAGCCGAGAACGACGGCACGTTGACCCTGATCCATGACCGATTCTCGCGCATCGCCGCGGTGCTCGGCGAGCGTGGCGTCGAACAGGTCGACGGAATCACGCTCGATATCGGCGTCTCGTCGATGCAGCTCGACCAGCCGGAGCGCGGTTTCTCCTTCCAGGCCGACGGTCCGCTCGACATGCGGATGGAGCAGGCCGGCATGAGCGCCGCCGACTTCGTCAACGAGGCCGACGAGGCCGAGATCGCCGACGTGCTGCACGAACTGGGCGAGGAACCCCGCGCCCGCCGGGTCGCCCGCGCGATCGTCGCCGCGCGCCCGATCACCCGGACGTCCGAGCTGGCGGACGTGGTGCGCCGCGCGCTTGGCCATCGCCCGCACGAAAAGAAGGATCCGGCAACCCGCACCTTCCAGGCGATTCGCATCCACCTCAATGCCGAGATCGACGAACTCGAAGAGGGCCTGGCCGCCGCCGAGCGCGTCCTGCGACCGGGCGGGCGGCTCGCGGTCGTCTCCTTCCATTCGATCGAGGATCGTATCGTAAAGCGTTTCCTGCGCGAGCGGAGCGGGGCGGCCCCCGCCCGCTCGCGGCACCTTCCAGATGCGCGCGCCGGGGGGCCGCGTCCAAGCTTCGAGGCCGTCGCCAAGCCCGTTCGCGCGAACGAGGCGGAGATTGCCCGAAACCCCCGGTCCCGTTCGGCGACGCTACGCGTCGCCCGCCGGACCGAGGCCTCGCCATGGGGCGTCAGCGCACGAAGAGAAGGACGTCAGGGATGATCGCGACCCGCTTCCGAGAGGTAGTCTGGACCGGCGGCATCTGCGCCGCCGCGCTTTCCTTCTACATGGTCTCGCAAACCGTGGCGGCCAAGCGCGCCGAACTGACCGGCGTCGAGCGCAGGATAGCCGCTACCAACCAGGAAATCCGCGAGCTCCGCACCGAGATCGACACGCGCGGCGGCCTGGCCCAGATCGAGAGCTGGAACCAGCGCGTCTATGGCCTGCAGGCGCCGGGCGCCGCACAGTTCGTGGACAGCTCGATCAAGCTGGTCGCGCTCACCCAGCCGCATCGCAGCGCCCCTGCGCTGCCGCTCGATCCGGCGATCGTGGCGAGCCATGGCGCGGTCAGCCAGGTCAATCTCAAGGTAATCGAGGATGATGCGCTGGGAGCGCCGGCGGTGGCGGCGGCGAACACGACCGCCCCGCCGCCGATGGCGCACAACACGCAGCCGACGCTCCGCCCGGCCAACTACGTTCAGGCGAAGCCGTCGGCGCTGGCGCCGGCGGCGGCTTCTCCGGTCCGTACCGTGGCCGATCGCCGTCCGGCCAAGACAGCGCTGGGCGACGACTTCCTCGCGGATCTCGGCGACGACGCATCGGCGGGCCGCACGCATAAAGTGAAGCCATGAACGCCATCGCCGTCGGGCTAGCCCCGCCGCGCGACCGCGCCCTCGCCAAGACCAACGAACATGTCCAGGTCGCGCATTACCGGCTGATGATCCTGATGATGCTGTTCGCGCTCATGATCGGCGTGATTGGCCTACGGCTCCTTTATCTCGCCGTGTTCGACGCGCCCGATCGGAGGCCGCTGGTCTCCCGGATCGGACTGCGCGGCGACATCACCGACCGCAACGGGGTCGTCCTCGCCGCGACGATCAAGGGGATCAGCCTCGCCGTCCGGCCGCCGCGCATCATCGGCGACCGCGACCGGCTGGCGATAGAGCTTGCGCGGCTGTTTCCCGGCCGGCCGGTCGGCTATTATCGCCGCATTCTCCACAGCCGTCGCAAATTCGTCTATCTCGAGCGCGGCGCGACGCCCGCCAAGATCCATGCCGTCCGCCTGCTCGGCGAGCCTGCCATCGAGGAAGTGCCCGAGCCGGAGCGCTTCTATCCGCAGGGCACGATGGCGAGCCAGGTGATCGGCTATATGGACCTGGGCGGCGTGCCCGTGAGCGGCATGGAGGCCTATCTCGACAAGCGGCTGACCAGCCCAGACAATGGCGGCCGGCCCGTCGCGCTATCGATCGACAGCCGCGTCCAGGCCGCGATGGAAAGCGCGCTCCACGCCCAGGTGATCAAGCACAGCGCGGTGGGCGGCGCCGGAATCGTCCTCGACGTCCACACCGGCGAAATCCTGGCGATGGCGTCGCTGCCCGTGTTCAATTCGAACGCGCCTGGGCTCGTGCCGGTCGGCACCGATCCGTTGCGCCCCGATGCTCGCTATAATCGCGCGATCAGCTCGGTCTATGAGCTCGGCTCGACCTTCAAGATGCTCACCTTCGCCAATGCGATCGAGAGCGGCGTGATCACCGATTTCGGCAAGCGCTACGATGCGACGGCACCGCTCCAGATCGGCAAATTCAAGATCCGCGACGACCATCCCGAGAATCGCTGGATGTCGATCCCCGACATCATGATTCATTCGAGCAACATAGGCACCGCCCGGATCGCCGATGAGCTCGGTCAGGAGCGCACCGCCGCCTTCTTCCGGAAGTTCGGCCTCGATCGTCCGGTCGATCTCGAGCTCGGCGCGCGCGGCAAGCCGCTATGGCCGGGATTCTGGGCACGCACCACGACGCTGACCACCGCCTATGGCCACGGCATCGCGGTAAGCCAGCTTCACCTTGCCAACGCCTATGCCGCCTTGATCAACGGCGGCATCTTGCGCCCCGCAACCATGCTCAAGCGCGTGCCGGGCGATGTGCCCGCGGGCAAGCGCGTCATTTCCGAGGCGACCAGCGCCCGGATGCGGCAGCTGATGCGGCTGGTGGTGACACATGGCACCGGAAAGACCGGCAATGTCCCGGGGCTGCGAATCGGCGGCAAGACGGGCACCGCCGAAAAGAACCTCAACGGCCGCTACATCCATAACAGCCTGGTCACGACCTTCGCCGGCGCCTTCCCGATGGACGCGCCGCGCTATGTCGTGATCGTCACGATGGACGAGCCGCAGGGAATCAAGGAAACCTACGGCTTCCGCTCAGCCGCCTGGACCGCGTTGCCCGCGGTTAAGAACATCATCGCCCGGATCGGCCCGCTGCTCGGAATCGTTCCGGATACCAGCCGCGACGTCGATGTTTCCGACCTGCTTCCCTATATTTACGAGGAGCAACTCAAGCGGAAGGAACAGGAAGAAAAAGCGAGCCATGCGGCTGAGTGATCTTCTTCACGGCGTTTCTCCGGAGGCGGGCCAGGCGCGCATCACCGGATTTGCCATCGATCATCGCAAGGTGGCTCCGGGGACCGTGTTCGGCGCCTTCAAGGGTGCGCGCTTCAATGGCGAGGACTTCATCGGCCAGGCGATCGCCAACGGCGCAGTCGCGGTGATCTCCGCCCCCGGCGTAACCGTCGAGGGGGCGATCCATGTCGCCGATCCAGAGCCGCGCCGCGCCTTCGCCGGCCTCGCCGCCAAATTCTTCGCGCCCTTCCCCGATACCACCGTCGCGGTCACCGGCACCAACGGCAAGACCTCTACCGTCGAGCTGACCCGCCAGCTGTGGCGGATGGCCGGCTTCCACGCCGCGTCGATCGGCACCCTGGGCGTCACCACCGCCGACGAACAGGTCACCACCGGCCTCACCACACCCGATATCGTCACCTTCCTGTCGAACATGGCGGGCCTGCGTCGCGAAGGCGTGACCCACGCCGCGTTCGAGGCGTCGAGCCATGGCCTGTCGCAGTATCGCACCGAAGGCCTGCCGGTCCGCGCTGCGGGCTTCACCAATTTGAGCCGCGATCATCTCGATTATCACGGCACGATGGAGGAATATTTCGCCGCCAAGCTTCGCCTGTTCACCGAGGTCGTCGATCGGGACGGCGCGGCCGTGGTGTGGGCGGACGATCCCCGATCGGCCGAGCTGATCGCCGCTGTACGAACGCGCGGCGTGAAGTTGCTCAGCATAGGATCGGACGGCGAGACGATCCGTCTGCTTGATCGCGCGCCCACCGCGCTCGGCCAGACCCTCAAGGTCGAGTTCCAAGGCAAGACCCGAGAGCTCAAACTTCCGCTGATCGGCGCCTACCAGGCCGCGAATTCCCTGGTGGCGTCCGGTCTCGTCATCGCCACCGGCGGCGAAGTCGAGATCACCCTCTCCAATCTTCAGCGCCTCGCGCCGGTCCGCGGCCGCCTCGAACGCGCGGCGATCACCAAGACAGGCGCGCCCGTCTATGTCGACTATGCGCACACGCCCGACGGGCTCGAAGCGGCGATCAGCGCGTTGCGTCCCCACACCCGAGGCCGGCTGATCACGGTGTTCGGCGCCGGCGGCGACCGCGACACCGGAAAACGCCCGCTGATGGGCGAGGTCGCGGCCCGTCTGTCCGATCGCGCAATCGTGACCGATGACAATCCGCGCAGCGAGGATCCTGCGCTGATCCGCCGCGACGTGATGGCGGGCGCGCCCGGCGCGATCGAGATCGGCGGCCGCCACGAGGCGATCTCCGCCGCGATCGGCGAAGCCGAAGGCGGCGACATCGTCCTGATCGCGGGCAAGGGGCATGAACAGGGCCAGATCATCGGCGACCGGATATTCCCGTTCGACGACGTCAGCGTGGCCCGAGAGTGCGCGGCTTGAGGTGCCCCCCTGATCACGCTTCGGGTGGAGGAGGCGCATGACCGAGCCCCTCTGGACCGCCTTCGACATCGCCGACGCGGTCGACGGCGAGATCCATGGCTGCTTCAAGGCGACCGGAGTAGCGTTCGATTCGCGCGAGATCGGTCCCGGCGATCTCTTCATCGCGCTGAAGGGCGAGGCGACCGACGGGCATCGCTTCCTCGACAAGGCTTTCGAGGCGGGCGCCGCTGGGGCGATCGCTTCGGAGACCTGCGACGGCCCGCATGTTCGCGTCGCCGACACGATGGCGGCGCTCGAGACGCTCGGCCGCGCGGCGCGGGGCCGGATGCGGGGCAAGGTCATCGGGGTGACCGGATCGGTCGGCAAGACCGGCACCAAGGAAGCGCTGTTCGCCTGTCTGGACCGCTCGCTTCGAGGGGCGGTCCATCGCTCGGTCAAGAGCTACAACAATCACACCGGAGTGCCGCTGAGCCTGGCGCGGATGCCCGCCGGCACCAAAATCGGTATCTTCGAGATGGGAATGAACCATGCCGGCGAGCTGGCAGCGCTTACGCGCATCGTCCGCCCGCATGTCGCGATCGTCACCGCGATCGCCCCCGCCCACAGCGCGTTCTTCGCCGACGAGGGCGAGATCGCCGACGCCAAGGGCGAGATATTCCAGGGTCTGGAGCCCGGCGGCACGGCGATCGTCCCCTATGACAGTCCGCACCGCGACAGGTTGATCGCCGCCGCGCAGCCTCATGCCGCGCGGATCCTGACCTTCGGCATGAATCACATGGCCGACGTCCACGTCCAGGACATGATCCCGCTCGCAAGCGGCACGATGGTCTCGATGATCCTACCCGATGCCGAGCTCAGCTTCACCATCGCGCAGCCCGGCGAGCATTGGGTATCCAATGCGATGGCGGTGATAGCCGCGGTCTGGGCGGTCGGCGGTGATCTGGCTGCGGCGGGTCTCGCCTTCGCCGACATGGCCGGCCTGCCGGGACGCGGTCAGCGCAGCCGGGTGCCGGTGGGCACGGGCGAGGCGCTGGTTATCGACGAGAGCTACAATGCCAATCCCGCGTCGATGGCGGCGACGATCAAGATGCTCGGCGAGGAAAGGGCGGATCGGCACATTGCGGTGCTCGGCGAGATGCGCGAGCTCGGCAGCGGCTCAGCCGTTTATCATGCCGATCTCGCGGGCCCCTTGCGCGATGCCAGGGTCGATTTCGCACTGCTCGTCGGATCCGAGATGACCGCGCTCGCGAACGCCCTTGAGGGCCGGATTGATTTCGCGCATGTGCCCGACGCCGGCGCGGCACTCGAGTCGATCGAGAGTCTGATCGCTCCCGGCGATGCCATATTGATCAAGGGATCGAACGCGATCGGCCTTTCGCGCCTCGTCGAGCATCTGCGCTCGAAGGCGGTGGCCGGCGAAAGGACGACATGCTCTATCTGATTGCCGATCAGCTCGGGTTCCCGGGAGTGCTCAATCTTATCCGCTACCTGACCTTCCGGGCAGGGGCGGCAGCGCTGACGGCCCTGTTCATCGGTCTGATCATCGGCCCCAAATTCATCGGGTGGCTGCGCGTCCGCCAGGGCAAGGGCCAGCCGATCCGCGCCGACGGACCGCAGACCCATCTTTCCAAGGTCGGCACGCCCACGATGGGCGGGCTGATGATCCTGATCGCGGTGATGCTGTCGCTCTTCCTGTGGATGGACCTGAGCAACCGCTATGTCTGGGCCTGCATAGCCGTAACCCTGGGTTTCGGCCTGATCGGCTTCCTTGATGATTACGACAAGGTGACGAAACGCAGCCACAAGGGAGTCTCCGGCAAGGTTCGCCTGCTCGGCGAGTTCATCATCGCGGGGCTGGCGAGCTGGCTGATCGTCTCAGGCAACGGCACCCAGCTCTACGTCCCCTTCTACAACGGCCCGGTGATCGACCTTGGCCCCTTCTACGTTGTCTTCGCCGCCTTCGTGATCGTCGCCTTCGGCAATGCGGTGAACCTGACCGACGGGCTTGACGGCCTGGCGACGATGCCGGTGGTGATCGCCAGCCTGGCCTTCTTCGTGATCACCTATCTGGTCGGCAACGCGAAATTCGCCAGTTATCTCGGCATTCCGCACGTCTATGGCGCGGGCGACCTGACGATATTGACCGCCGCCATCATCGGCGGAGGGCTCGCCTTCCTGTGGTTCAATGCGCCCCCCGCCGCGGTGTTCATGGGCGACACGGGAAGCCTCGCGCTCGGCGGCGCGCTCGGCGCGATCTCGGTGGTGGCGCATCACGAGATCGTGCTGGCGATCGTCGGCGGCCTGTTCGTGATGGAGACGGTCTCGGTCATCCTGCAGGTCTTCTTCTACAAGCGCACCGGCAAGCGCATTTTCCGCATGGCACCAATCCACCATCATTTCGAACAGCTCGGCTGGAGCGAGCCGACCGTGGTGATCCGCTTCTGGATCATCGCTTTCGTCCTCGCCCTCTCCGGCCTCGCCACGCTGAAGCTGCGGTGATCACGAGCGGCGCCTTCGCGGGTAAGACCTATGCGGTGCTCGGGCTCGCACGCTCGGGGCTGGCGACGGTGGAGGCGCTGCTCGCGAGTGGCGCGAAGGTCACGGCGTGGGACAGCAAGGGAGAGGCGCGAGCCCAAGTGACCGGCGTCCGCTTCGCCAATCCGGTCGAGATGGACCTGACCGGCTATGCCGGGGTCGTCGTCTCGCCGGGAGTGCCGCTCAACCAGCATCCGATCGCGGCGCATGCCGCCAGACAAGGTGTGCCGGTGATCGGCGACGTCGAGCTGTTCGCCCAGGCCCGCCGCGATCTGCCCCCGCACAAGGTGGTCGGCATCACCGGCACCAACGGCAAGTCGACCACCACCGCGCTGATAAAGCACATCATCGAGGCCGCTGGCGTCCCCACCCTGATGGGCGGCAATATCGGCCTGCCGATCATGGGCCGAGATCCGCTGAAGGCGGGCGGTATCTATGTGCTCGAACTGTCGAGCTACCAGATCGACCTGACCCATAGTCTCGACTGCGACATCGCGGTGCTGACCAACATCACGCCCGATCATCTCGACCGCTATGACGGCTTTGCCGGCTATGCCGCGAGCAAGGAGCGGTTGTTCGACATGCAATCGAACGGCCATCTCGCGGTGATCGCGGTCGACGACGAGCCGAGCCGGGCAATCGCCGCGCGTCAGCGCGGCGCGCGGACCGTGACGTCGAGAGACGTGTGCGGACAGGCGAAATGGCCCGCATTGCAGGGCCCCCACAATGCTCAGAACGCGGCAATCGCGATCGCCGTGGCCGAAGAGCTTGGCATTCCGGAGCGGGCGATCGAAAAGGGGCTCGGCACCTATCCCGGCCTGCCGCACCGGATGGAACGGATCGCCGAGAAGAACGGCATTCTCTTCGTCAACGACAGCAAGGCGACCAATGCGACCGCGACCGCGCCGGCACTCGGCGCATATCCCAAGATCCACTGGATATTGGGCGGTCTGCCCAAGACCGACGATCTCGACGATTGCGCCCCCTTTTTCGATCATGTCGCCGCCGCCTATACGATCGGCCAGGCCGGGCCGATATATGCGCGCATCCTGCGGGAAGCCGGAAAGCCCGTCACCGAGAGCGGCACGCTCGACCGGGCGGTCAGCGATGCCGCCGCCGCCGCCAGGCCGGGTGAGGTGGTGATGCTGTCGCCGGCCTGCGCGTCGTTCGACCAGTTCAGCGACTATGAGGCACGCGGCGACGCATTTCGTCGCGCGGTGGAGGGGCTTTCGCTATGAACATCACAGTGCCTTTCGACTCCGCTGTTCCCCCCGCTTCCTCTCCGTTCAAGCGCTCCCGGTTCGGGCGCGGCAAGCGCACTCCGTTCGCGCGCTGGTTCTGGGAGATCGACCGCGTCCTGCTGCTGCTCGTGACTATGCTGATCGGTGTGGGCCTGATCGCCGTCGCCGCGGCCTCGCCCGCCGCCGGTGTCCGCTATTCGGGCAATGGCGTGGTGGTGGCGTCGCGCTATTACTTCTGGATGCAGCTCGGTTGGACGATTATCGCGGTGCCGGTGATGATCGGGGTTTCCGCGCTGCCGCTCAGGGCCGCGCGGCGCCTGGCGCTGATCGGCGGCGGCATCTTCCTGCTGCTGCTCGCGCTGGTCCCGTTGGTCGGCAGCACGGCGAATGGAGCCACACGCTGGATCGCGCTCGGACCGATCAAGCTGCAGCCGTCCGAATTCCTGAAGCCCATGTTCGCGGTCGGCATGGCCTGGCTCTTTTCGCTGCGCGTGCGCAATCCTGGCCTGCCCTTCGCCTTGATCTCGGTAATGCCGATGGTGGTGATCGCCGCGTTGCTGATGAAGCAGCCCGATTTCGGCCAGACGGTGATCTTCGTCGCGGTGTGGATCGTGCTGCTGATGCTGTCGGGCGCGTCGCTCAAGCTGCTCGGCATGATCGGCGCGGCCGGACTTGCCTCGATCGTCTCGGCCTATCTCTTCTATTCGGTCGCGACCGAGCGGATCAACAAATTCCTCTTCAAGGAAGGCGACACCTATCAGGTCGATCGCGCCCATGCGACGCTGACGAACGGGGGCCTGCTCGGCACCGGCCCCGGGGCGGGCACCGAGAAATTCAGCCTGCCTGAGCCGCATACCGACTATATCTTCTCGGTAATCGGCGAAGAGTTCGGATTGATCGCCTGCATCGCCATCGCTTGCCTCTATCTCGCGATCATCGCCCGGGTCTGTTTTCGGCTGTTGCGCGAGGAGGATGACTTCCTGCTGCTCGCCGCGGCCGGGCTGGTCTCCCAATTCGGGCTTCAGGCGCTGATCAACATGCTCGTCAATGTCGGCCTCGCCCCGTCGAAGGGCATGACCCTGCCGTTCATCAGCTATGGCGGCTCGTCGATGATCGCGCTTTCGATCGGGTTCGGCCTGCTGCTCGCATTCACGCGCGAAAATCCCCATCTCAAGGAAGCCACCTACACCGTGCGCTGGAACGGCCGATGACGATCACGCGCCATTTCGCGCTCGCAGCCGGCGGTACCGGGGGCCATATGGTCCCCGCGCACGCACTGGCGGCCGAGCTGATGCGTCGGGGCCATCGCGTCGCGCTGGTCACCGACGAACGGGGCTCGCGAATCCCCGGCCTGTTCAATGGCGTTCAGACCCATATCATCCCCGCCGGCCGGCTGGGCGGCGGCCCCCGCGAATGGATAAAGGCTTTTCGCGACATCCGCGCGGGCACCGCGATGGCGCGGCAACTCTACGAGACCTTCGCTCCGGCGGCGGTGATCGGCTTTGGCGGTTACCCGGCACTCCCGGCACTCCGCGCCAGCTTCAAGGCCCGGATCCCGACGGTCATCCATGAGCAGAATGCGGTGCTCGGCCGGGTCAACCGGCTCGTCGCGCGCAAGGTCGACGCGATCGCCACCGCCTATCCGCAGGTTCAGCGGCTGAACCCCAAATATGGCGAAAAGACCTTCCTGGTCGGCAATCCGGTCCGCGACATCGTCAAGGATATCCGTTCGCAGCCCTTCCCCGAACTCGGCCCCGACAGCATCTTCCGGCTGCTTGTGACCGGCGGCAGCCAAGGCGCGTCAATCCTGTCCGACGTGGTCCCCGACGGTCTCGCGCTGCTGCCTCACGGCTTCCGCCGCCGGCTTCAGGTGACGCAGCAATGCCGCCCCGAGGACATCGAGACGGTGCGCAGCAAATATAAGGTGCTCGGCATTCCCGCCGATCTCGGCACCTATTTCACCGATCTGCCCGAGCGGCTCGCCTGGGCACATCTGGTGATCGCGCGCGCCGGCGCTTCGACGATTGCCGACATCAGCGTCGCCGGCCGCCCCGCGATCCTGATCCCGCTGCCATCGGCGGCGGACGACCATCAGACCGCGAACGCCCGCGAGCTGGCGGCGGTCGGCGGAGCGCGCTCGATCCGGCAGGAGAATTTCACGCCGCAGGAACTCGCCAAGCAGATGCAGAAGCTGGCCCTCGATCCCAAGGCGCTGATCAACGCGGCCAAGCGCGCCCACGGGGTTGGCCGTCCCAACGCCGCGGAAGACCTCGCCGACCTCGTCGAGCGGATCGGGCTCAGCCCGATCATGGAACCGATCCCGGTCGAAAAACTCGTACTCCGTCCTCTGAAAGGCGCATTCGCATGAAGGGTGTCGCAATCGACATCGGCACCATCCACTTCATCGGGATTGGCGGGATCGGCATGTCGGGTATCGCCGAGGTGATGCACAATCTCGGCTACAGGGTGCAAGGCTCGGACGTCGCCGAAGGCTATGTCGTCGAGGGGCTGCGCGCCAAAGGCATAAAGGTGATGATCGGCCACAAGGCCGAAAATCTGGGCGACGCCGCCGTGGTCGTCACCTCGACCGCGATCAAGCGCGGCAATCCCGAGGTCGAGCTCGCACTCGAGAAACGCGTTCCCGTCGTTCGCCGCGCCGAGATGCTCGCCGAGCTGATGCGGCTCAAGTCGACGGTCGCGATCGCCGGCACCCACGGCAAGACCACCACCACCTCGATGGTCGCGGCCCTGCTCGACGCCGGCGGGATCGATCCGACCGTGATCAACGGCGGCATCATCAACAGCTATGGTTCGAACGCGCGGCTCGGCGCCTCGGACTGGATGGTGGTCGAGGCCGACGAAAGCGACGGCAGCTTCCTGCGGCTCGACG
>CAMLSA010000074.1 GCA_946482655.1 uncultured Sphingomonas sp.
ACGAGCGGGGTGCCCTCGTCCTTGTACTTCATCGCCGCGTCGTAGATCGCCATGACCTCGCCCGTGGGGATGTGCTTGGTCATGCCGCCTTCGACGCCGGGGATCATCTGGTTTTTGATGCGGATATTGGCGAAGGTGCCGCGCATCATCACGTCATGATGGCCGCGGCGCGCGCCATAGCTGTTGAAGTCCGCCTTGCCGACCTGATGGTCGAGCAGAAAACGGCCGGCGGGGCTGTCCGCCTTGATCGAGCCCGCCGGGCTGATGTGATCGGTGGTGATCGAGTCGGCGAAGATCGCAAGCGGCCGCGCGTCGATGATGTCCTGGACCGGCGCCGGCGTCATCGACATGCCCTCGAAATAAGGCGGGTTGGCGACATAGGTCGAGCCCGCACGCCATGTATAGGTGTCCGACCCCTCGACATCGATCGCCTGCCAGTTCTTGTCCCCCAGGAAGACATTGGCGTAGCGGCTGCTGAACATCTTGGAGTCGATCGCGGCGGCGACGGTGTTCGCCACCTCGGCGGTGGTCGGCCAGATGTCCTTCAGATAGACCGGCTTGCCGTCGCCCGATTCACCGATCGGCTCGCTGGTGATGTCCTTGGCAGTGGTGCCGAAGATCGAATAGGCGACCACCAGCGGCGGCGAGGCCAGATAATTGGCGCGCACGTCGGGCGAGACGCGGCCCTCGAAATTGCGATTGCCGGAGAGCACGGCGCTCGCGACCAGATCGTTCGTGTTGACCGCCTTCGAGATCGGATCGGGCAGCGGGCCCGAATTGCCGATGCAGGTGGTGCAGCCATAGCCGACCAGGTTGAAGCCGATCGCGTCGAGATCCTTGGTCAGGCCGGCCTTGTCGAGATAGTCGCTGACGACCTGCGATCCCGGCGCGAGGCTGGTCTTCACCCAGGGCTTTGCCTTGAGGCCGAAGGCATGGGCCTTGCGCGCCACAAGGCCGGCGGCGATCATGACCGACGGGTTCGAAGTGTTGGTGCAGCTCGTGATCGCGGCGATGACGACGTCGCCATGGCCGATCTTGAAGTCCTCCCCCTCGACCTCGACGCGCTTGTCGCCCTCGTCGCCCTTCTTGTAGCCCGAGGCGAGCTCGTTGTTGAAACCTTCGTCGACCGAGCTGAGCAGCACCCGGTCCTGCGGGCGCTTAGGGCCGGCCAGCGACGGCTGGACCGTCGACATGTCGAGTTCGAGGCTGTCGGTGAAGACCGGGTCGGCGGCGGTCGCGTCGCGCCAGAAGCCCTGTTCCCTGGCATAGGCCTCGACCAGGGCGATACTCTCCTCCGAGCGGCCGGTCAGGCGCATATAGACGAGGGTGGCGTCGTCGATCGGGAAGAAGCCGCAGGTCGCGCCATATTCGGGCGCCATGTTGGCGATCGTCGCCCGGTCGGCGAGAGACAGCGAGTCCAGCCCCGGCCCGTAGAATTCGACGAAGCGCCCCACCACACCCTTGGCACGGAGCATCTGGGTGACGGTAAGCACCAGATCGGTCGCGGTAATTCCCTCGACCATGGTGCCCGACAGCTTGAAGCCGACCACTTCGGGGATCAGCATCGATACGGGCTGGCCGAGCATCGCGGCCTCGGCCTCGATTCCGCCGACACCCCAGCCGAGTACGCCCAGGCCGTTGATCATCGTGGTGTGGCTGTCGGTGCCGACGCAGGTGTCGGGATAGGCGACCTCGATACCCGAGCCGTCGGCCGAGCTCCACACCGCCTGGGCGAGATTCTCGAGATTGACCTGGTGGCAGATGCCGGTGCCGGGCGGCACCACCTTGAAATTGTTGAGCGCTTTCGAACCCCAGCGAAGAAACTCGTAGCGCTCGCCGTTGCGGGCATATTCAAGCGCGACGTTCTCGTCGAACGCCTTGGGGTTGCCGAAGCTGTCGACCATCACCGAATGATCGATGACGAGATGGACGGGAACCAGCGGATTGATCTTCTGGGCGTCACCGCCGAGCTTGTTCATCGCGTCGCGCATCGCGGCGAGATCGACCACGCAGGGAACTCCGGTGAAATCCTGCATCAGCACCCGCGCCGGGCGATACTGGATTTCGCGCTCGGACTTGCGTTCCTTCTGCCAGTCGACGATCGCCTGGACGTCCTCGACGGTGACGGTGGTGCCGTCCTCGAAGCGCAGCAGATTTTCGAGCAGCACCTTCATCGAGAAGGGCAGGCGCGAGATGTCGCCCAGTTTCTCGGCCGCCTTGGCAAGCGAGTAATAGGCATAATGCCTGCCGTCGACATTGAGGGTTGAGCGGGTTTTGAGAGTGTCCTGACCGACGGCCGTCATTGCTGTGCCCCTATGCTGCGAATGCGAGAGTCGAGGGCCTATAGCCTCGGGTACGGCCCAGGGAAAGGGGCGCGGGCGTGGTTTTTGGAGCTTCAGCAGCGCTGAAGCGGCGGGCGTCGCCGCATGCCGGCGTGAGCCGCCCGGAGGGGGCCTTCAGGCCTCGATCGGGCGGCCGAGATCGGCGAAGGCCTGCACCAGCGCCTGCGCGCTCGACAGCACTCCGATGGCGCCGTCGATCCCGCATAGATTGCAGAAGATCTCGTGCGCGAGCCGGGGCTTCTCCTGCGCATTGGCGACGGCGCGCAACAGCATCGATTCGGCGATCGTCATGCGGCAGCAGCAGGACGGCGCGATCATGATCGTCCGGTGCGAGGCGCGCGCCAGCTCGGCCATCAGCGCGCGCGTCAGCACCAGCGGGCGCCGGAAGGACAGGCCGAAGGCGCCGATCATCAGGCTGGCGGCATGGGCGTCGTTGAGCCCGCCTACCCCAATCCGGCGGATAGCCAGCAGGAACAGCCGCGCGCCGCTGGCGTCGGGCGCGCTGTGGGGCAGCAGGTCGGCGGTCGATGGGGCGGGCTCGGACATGGTCTCTCCTCTCGATCGAGGATAAAGAGCATTAACGCTATTGCAAGTCAATCTCAATAAATTTCGTCATGAGGAGGATTTCGAGCGACGTTCATTCCTCCTCCCGCCATTTCGCCATCGCCTCCGCATAATGCTCGCGTCGCCTATCGCGCTCCCGTGTCAGCCGCTCGATCGCTCGCCCATGCTCGCCTTCCGTCTCGCGCCGGCGCCGGTCGAGTACCGCCCGTTCGGCATCAATCCGGGCGAGCGCGTCGTCGCGGTCGCGTTCGGCGGTGGTGAGTGCGGCTTCCGCTTCGTCGAGCGCCGCGCGCCCCGGCCGCGGCCCCGGCGGCCGGGGTGCCGTGCGCTTCGGCCCCTTCCCTTGCTTCCGCCTGCCCATGGAGAGGGCGGACAGATGATCGTCGGCCGATCCCCGCCTCAGCTTGATGACCTTGCCGGGATGGTCGAGAGGCTCCCGCATCAGGCTCTCGTCGCTGACGAGCTCGGCCTGGCCGGTGGCGAACAGATTATGGTCGCTGCCCCAGGCCTCGAGCGCGGCCTTCTGGCTGGGAGCTGCGACATAGGCGTCGTGAAAGCCGATGGCGGTTCGGTATACCTTGAGCTTGCGGGTCGCCATATGTCGTTCAGGGCTGCAGCTCTTCGGCAATCCTGTCTACATTCGCCCCCACCCTGGCGACCGCGGCCTTCAGCCGTTCGGCCGGCACGCTGAAGCGATTGCACCAATATTCGAGTTCGATCGCGTCATCGACATTCACCCGGGTCATGTCCCGCGGCGCCCTCATGGTCCTGCCGTCACTCATCGTCCGCTCCTCTCGCTTTCGACAACTCGTCGAGGGGGCTTTGGTTCAAGCCGGGCGGGGCCCGCACCCCGCGGGCTTCGCAGTCGCTTCGGGATGCGCTATTGTCGTTCCGGGGGGAAACAGCGGCCGGCCGCCCGGCCCCGAAAAGGAGAGACGCCATGCAAGCGAAATTCCTGTCCCCACTCATTGCCCTTCCCATGGTTCTGGCCGCTCCGGCCCTCGCCCAGATGGCGCCGGCTGCGAAAGGCGAGCCCGCCAAAGCCGAAGGCGTCAGCCTGTCGGCAACGCTCAACGGGGCGAACGAAGTCGATGCCCAGGGCGCCCCCAACAAGGGCGATACCGATGGTACCGGCAGCTTCGCGGCCAAGCTCAATCCCGGACAGGGCAAGCTCTGCTACACGCTGACCTGGACGGGCGTCGACGAGCCGACCATGGCCCATATCCACAGCGGCGCGGCCGGGCATAACGGGCCAGTGGTGATCGGGCTGCCCGACATTGCCCCGGGCGAACATTGCATCGATATCGACAAGGAACGGGCGACCCCGCTCGTCTCAAAGACCGGCAACTTCTACGTCAACGTCCACAATGGCGACTTCCCCAACGGGGCGATCCGTGGGCAGCTGGTGAAGAACTAGGCGGAACTCACCCCTCCCTCAGGGGAGGGGCTGATCCCGCCGGGGTTTATTACCGTCAATCGATCACCGTCCCGTTCGCCGCGAGCGCCTTGCCGGCAAGGTAGAGCGAGCCCGCGATCAGCACCACCGGCGGCGTGCCGTCTTCCGACGCGGCGATCGTCGCCAGCGCGGCCGTCATGTCGGTGGCCGGCCTCGCGGTGAAGCCCGCCAGCCGCGCGGTTTCGGCGAGCTCGGCGGGCGCATGATGCGGGTGCCCCTCGACCGGCACCATGTGGAATCGTGCGCGGAGCTGGCCCATCGCGGCGAGGAAGCCGGCCGCGTCCTTGTTTTCGAGTAGCCCCATCACGATGTGGAGCGGCCGATCGGCCGCGAGATGGCCGCGCAGGAAATCGCCGATCACCCGGCCGGCGGAGGGGTTGTGCCCGCCGTCGATCCACAGCTCGGCGCCCGGGGGCAGTGCTTCGACCAGCGCGCCGCCGCGCAGATGCTGGAGCCGCGCGGGCCAGTCGGCCCAGCCCATCGCCGCGCGCAACGCCGACGCCGGCAGATCGAGCGCGTCCTGGTGGCGCAGCATCGCCACCGCGAGCCCGGCATTCATCACCTGATGCTGGCCCGCGAGCCCGGGCAGCGGCAGGTCGAGCTTGCCCTTCAGATCGCGATAATGGAGCCGGCCCTGATAGGCGGCGGCGTCCCACGAACCGCCCTTGGTGTGCCTGATCGCCCCGGCCCCCGCCACCACCTCGGCGATGGAGGCCGCGACCGGCACCGGATAATTGAGCGTCACGATCGGCACGTCGCGCTTGGCGATCCCGGCCTTTTCGGCCGCGATCCGCTCAATCGTCTCGCCGAGGAAGCTCTGATGGTCCAGGCCGAGCTGGGCGATGCCGCAGATCAGCGGGGCGGGAATGATGTTGGTCGCGTCGAGCCGCCCGCCGAGACCGACCTCGACGATGCAGGCGTCGGCCGGCGCGCGCGAGAAGGCGAGCAGCGCGGCCGCGGTGGTCACCTCGAAGAAACTGGCGCCTACACCGTCCGACCCGCTTCCTTCGGAAGCATCGAGCACTTCGGCGAGCAGCGGGGCGAGCTCGGCATCGTCGATCAGCCCGCCCGAGATGCGGACGCGCTCGTTGAAGCGGATCAGGTGCGGGCTCGAATAGACATGGCAGCTCATGCCCGACGCCTCGATCGCGGCGCGCAGATAGGCGCAGGTCGATCCCTTGCCGTTCGTCCCCGCGACGTGGAAGACCGGCGGCAGCGCGCGCTCGGGATGGCCGAGCCGCTCCATCAGCCTGGCGATGCGGTCGAGTCCGAGGATGTCGGCGCCGGGGGAGAGCCGCCCGAGTCGATCGAGCTGGGCCTGGACGGCGGGATCGGTCGAGGTGGCGTGATCGGGCATCGGCGCGTGGCGTACCGTCAGATGATCGAAGGCAGGAGCGGCGATTTCTCTTCCCGCTCAGGCCGCCTTCTTCCCCGGGCAGAGATAGTCGATCAGCCGGGCCAGCTCGGCGCGCAGGTCGTGGCGGTGTACTACCATATCGAGCATGCCGTGCTCGAGCAGATATTCGGCGCGCTGGAAGCCTTCGGGGAGCTTCTCCCGGATCGTCTGCTCGATCACGCGCTGGCCAGCGAAGCCGATCAGCGCGCCTGGTTCGGCGATCTGCACGTCACCGAGCATCGCATAGGAGGCGGTGACGCCGCCGGTGGTCGGATCGGTCATCACCACGATATAGGGCAGCCCCGCCTCGCGCAGCTTGGCGATCGCGACGGTGGTTCTGGGCATCTGCATCAGCGAGAGGATGCCCTCCTGCATGCGCGCGCCGCCCGCCGCGGTGAAGATGACGTAGGGGCATTTATCCTCGATCGCGGCCTGGGCCCCGGCGACGAAGGCGGCGCCCACCGCGAGGCCCATCGAGCCGCCCATGAAGGCGAAGTCCTGAACGCCGACCACCGCCTTGAAGCCCTCGATCGTGCCTCGCGCGTTGATCAGCGCGTCCTGTTCGCCGGTCGCGGCGCGCGCCGCCTTGATCCGGTCGGTGTAGCGCTTGGAGTCGCGGAATTTCAGCGGATCCTCGCGCACCGCGGGGATCGGTAGCGGGGTGAACACGCCGTTGTCGAACAGCTGGTCGAAGCGCTCGTCGGGGCCGATCCGGCCATGATGGTTGCACTTCGGGCAGACCGACAGATTATCCTCATATTCGCGCGCGAAGATCATCTGCTGACAGGACGGGCATTTGTGCCAGAGATTGTCCGGAGCCTCGCGCTTGGCGATGAACGGGATCTTCTTGCGGACGCTGTCGAGCCAGCTCATGCGGTCTTCTCCTTGGCGGCGCGTCTGACCGCGGCGCTGAGGGTCGAGGTGAAATCGCGGACCGGGCCGGCCGCGCTGGCGCCATGTTCGCCGACCAGGTCGACGATCGCCGAGCCGACCACGACCGCATCGGCGACACGGCCGATCGCTTCGGCCTGCTCGGGCCCTCGCACGCCGAAGCCCACCGCGACGGGCAGGCCGGTCGCCGCCCTGAGCTTCGCGACGGCCGCCTCGATGCTCGCCTGCCCCGCCTGCTGCATGCCGGTGATCCCCGCCACAGAGACATAATAGAGAAAGCCCGACGCCCCTTCCAGCACCGCCGGCAGCCGCGCCGCATCGGACGTGGGCGTCGCGAGCCGGATCAGGTCGAGCCCCTCGCCGCGCAGCGCGGGGCCGAGCTCGGCATCCTGCTCAGGGGGGATGTCGACGCATATCACGCCGTCAACGCCGGCCTTGGCGGCGGCCTCGGCGAACCAGCCGGCGCCGCGGCGGACCATCGGATTGGCATAGCCCATCAGCACCAGCGGGATATCGGCATGGCGGTCACGGAACCGGCCGGCGATCTCGAGCAGATCGGCGGTGCGCGTGCCGGCGGCGAGCGAGCGCAGATTGGCGCGCTGAATGGCGGGGCCGTCGGCCATCGGATCGGTGAAGGGCATGCCGAGCTCGACGATATCGGCGCCGCCCTCGACCAGCGCGTCGAGGATCGCGCCGGTATCGGCCGGTGTCGGATCGCCGCCGGTGACGAAGGCGATCAGCGCGGCGCGCCCTTCGGCGCGGGTGCGGGCGAAGGTGCCGGCGAGACGGGTCACTCGAGCCCCTCCCGCAAAGGGGACGGTGGAATGCCGTTTCCCCTCATATTTCCACCCCCAATGCTTTCGCCACGGTGAAGATATCCTTGTCCCCCCGTCCCGAGAGGTTGAGGACGATCAGCTTGTCGGGGTCCATGGTCGGCGCGATCTTTTCGACCGCCGCCAGCGCATGCGCCGATTCGAGCGCGGGGATGATGCCTTCGAGCCTGGCGAGGCGCTGGAAGCTGTCGAGGGCCTCGGCGTCGGTGACGGGGACATAGTCGACCCGGCCGATCTCATGGAGCCAGCTATGCTCGGGGCCGATCCCCGGATAGTCGAGCCCGGCCGAGATCGAATGCGCCTCGGTGATCTGGCCGTCCTCGTCCTGGAGCAGATAGGTGCGGTTGCCGTGGAGCACGCCGGGCTCGCCGCCGGCGAGGCTCGCGGCGTGGCGGCCGGTGTCGATCCCCTCGCCCGCCGCCTCGACGCCGATCATCCTGACGTCCGGGTCGTCGAGAAAGGGGTGGAACAGCCCGATGGCGTTGGATCCACCGCCGACCGCGGCGATCAGCATGTCGGGAAGGCGCCCCTCGGCCTTCAATATCTGCTCGCGCGACTCGGTGCCGATCACCGACTGGAAATCGCGGACCAGCTCGGGATAGGGGTGCGGGCCCGCCGCGGTGCCGATGATGTAGAAGGTGTCGTGGACATTGGCGACCCAGTCGCGCAGCGCCTCGTTCATCGCGTCCTTCAGGGTCCGCGACCCCGAGCTAACCGGCCGGACCTCGGCGCCGAGCAGCTTCATGCGAAAGACGTTGGGCTGCTGCCGCTCGACGTCGACCGCGCCCATGAAGATCGTGCAGGGCAGGCCGAAGCGCGCCGCGACCGTCGCGGTGGCGACGCCGTGCTGGCCGGCACCGGTCTCGGCGATGATCCTCGTCTTGCCCATCCGGCGGGCGAGCAGGATCTGTCCGATGCAATTGTTGATCTTGTGCGCGCCGGTGTGGTTGAGCTCCTCGCGCTTCAGATAGATCTTGGCGCCGCCGAGATGCCGGGTGAGCCGCTCGGCATGATAGAGCGGGCTGGGCCGGCCCACATAATGTTCGAGCAGGTCGTCGAACTCGGCCTTGAAGACCGGGTCGGCCTTGGCGGCGCGATATTCGCGCTCGAGGTCGAGGATCAGCGGCATCAGCGTCTCGCTGACATAGCGACCGCCGAACTGGCCGAACTGGCCACGCTCGTCGGGTCCGCCGCGCAGGCTATTGGAGATCACGCTCATAATGACGCGACCCGTTGAAGGAAGGCGGCGATCTTGTCCACATCCTTGACGCCGGGCGCCGTCTCGACCCCGGACGAAATGTCGATCAGCCGCGCGCCGGTGATCCCCGCCGCGCGCTCGACATTGTCGACGTCGATTCCCCCGGAAAGCACCCAGCGCTGGGGATGGTCGAAGCCTTCCAGCAGGGTCCAGTCGAAACGCAGTCCCATGCCGCCGGGCAGCATGCCCTCGGGGGTCTTGGCGTCGTAGAGGATCAGGTCGGCGACCGTGCGGTAGCCGCGCGCGCTTTCGAGGTCGGCACGGGTACGGACGGGAACGGCCTTCCACAGGTGGACCCTGGGATGACGCGCACGGATCGCGGCGAGACGCTCGGGCGGTTCCCCGCCATGGAGCTGGAGGGTGTCGATCCCGGCGACGATCGCCTGCTCGATCGCCATGTCATCGGGATCGACGAACACTCCGACCTTGGCGACGTGGGGCGGGATCAGCACCGTCAGCCCCGCCGCCTGCTCAAAGCTCAGGTTGCGCGGGCTCTTCGGAAAGAAGACGAAACCGACATGGCTGGCGCCGTGACGGACCGCGGCGCCCACCGTGTCGGGTGTCGAAAGTCCACATATCTTGGCGCTGACGCGGTTCATGGGGCGGGCATGTCGGCCCTGGGGGGCCGAAGGTCAAGAACGGTTCCATTCCTCCCGTGCCGGGAAGGATTTTATCACTCCGCCGCTTCGGCGATCTGGGTCAGATAGTCCGGGTCGACGATCCGGATCTTGCCCTGGGTCAGCTCGATCACGCCCTCGGTCGCCCAGGCGGCGAGTTGGCGGTTGATGTTCTCGCGGCTGATCCCGACGAAGCTGCCGAGTTCGGACTGGCTGAGGTCACGGGTCAGGCGGGTGCCGTGGACCTTCTGGTCCGTAAGCCGCTTGAGATAGCGGGCGAGACGTGGCCCGGTGGTGAAGGCACGGTCGCTTTCGATCGTGCTGTCGGTCTCGCGCAGCCGCCGCGCCATTTCGCGCAACAGCCGGATCGCGACCTTGGGGTGGCGTTCGATGAAGCTTTCGAAGGCCGCCGTCGACAGGCGGAAGATCCGCCCTGCCCACATCGCCGTCGCCGATGCCGTGCGCGGCTGGCCGTCGAGCACCGCGATCTCGCCGATCACCGCTCCGGCCTCCGCATAATCGAGGATGATCTCGCGACCGTTCGGCGTCACCATCGAGATTCGTACGACGCCGTCGAGGACGACCACCAGAGAGGTGCCCTCATCGCCCTGGCGGAGAATTTCGTCGTTGGCGCGGATCGGGTGGACGGTGCCGACGCTGAGCAGATCGGCGAACTCAACTTCGTCCAGCTCGCCGAAGACGCTGGTCTTGGGCAAGTGCGCGGCAAGCTCGGCTGGCGTCATATGAGCTCCCCAGAATGGCGATCCCCATCGCGTGTGAACAGGGTGCCGACTCAGTTACGCTTTGGCAAGCGGTCCGGTTGCGGAGAGACCGTATCAGCCGCTCGTGGTACCCGGGGACCAGCCCGGTGGGGCAAGCCACATCTCGGCCGCGTCGACGCGGTGCCAGTGCGATCGCTGGCCGGCCTCGAGCAGGAAGTAGATCGCGGTGGCGTGCGCCCTGGGGCCGCCGGACGGCTCGCGCCAGCTTTCCCGGAACCAGCCGCCCTCGGGATAGCGCGCGAGGCCGAGGCGGTCGATCAGCGCCCGGACCGCGTTCCAATCGCCGCTCAAAACAAGCCGCCGCCGATCACCAGCCGGACGATGCCGACCACCAGCACGAAGATGTTGAGCCGGCGCCCGCTGTCGGCGCGCGACAATATGCCGAAGCCCGCCCCCATCAGCGCGAGCGGCACCACCGCCCAGTTCACCCAGCCGAGAAAGGGAAAGAAGCCGAGAATCGCGCCGCCAAGCGCGACGAAGCCGATGATCAGGGAAACGAGATTGAACATGGCGCGCAGCCTCTCTCATGTTGGCCGGGATTGCAACTACTGTACTATGATAATAATACAGTCTGCGCAACCGCATGAGGCAAGGAGACTATGATGCGCATGGCGATGCTGGGTCTTGCGGCGGCGCTGCTGTCGCTTGCCGGCTGCGAGAGGAAAGCCGGCAAGGAGGAAGGCGGCGCCGAAACGGCCTCGCTGAAGGTGGGCGAGGATGGCGATGCGGCGATCACCGCGCAGGAAGGCGCCGCACGCGCATCGCTGTCGATCCCCGGCATCGAGCTGGGCGGCGACGATATGAATATCGACGGGATAAGGCTCTATCCCGGCAGCAGGCTCCGGGGCATCGACGTCACGCATGGGGACGGTTCGGGGAAGGGCCTGGCCGACATGCGCTTCACCAGCCCCGCCGCCCCCGTCAAGGTCGCCGCCCATTTCGCCGCGGCGGCGCGTGAGCGGAATTTCTCCGACATCAAAGTCACCACTGCCGGCGGCCAGGCGACGCTGACCGCGAAGAAGGACGACGGCGGCGACCTGACGATCACGATGGAGCCGGCCGAGGGCGGCACGAGCGGGCGAATCCTGATAAAGGATGATGTGAAGGGGCATGGCCGTCGCACACTGGCGCCCCACCGCCCTTCTCGCTAAAGGGCCGCCATGCCCCCCATTGTTCTCGTCATGATCGGCGGCGCCATCGGCGCAGGCTTTCGCTATCATATCGGTATGGTCGCGTTCCGGAATCTCGGCCCCGGCTTCCCGTTCGGCACCTGGATCGTTAACCTGCTCGGCGGCTTGCTGATGGGCGTGCTGATCGGCGTGGTCGCGCGGGCGCCGGTCGAGGGCGAGCCGCTCCGCCTATTCCTCGGCGTCGGGGTGCTCGGCGGCTTCACCACCTTCTCGGCGTTCAGCCTCGAGACCTTCAGCATGTTGTCGCGCGGCGAATATGTCATGGCGGGCGCCTATGCGGTGTCGTCGGTGGCGGGTTCGGTGCTGATGCTGGTCCTCGGCCTCGGCCTGGGCCGCGTGGTGGCATGAGCGAAACCCCCGGCAGCACGGGCGCCACCCGGGCCGAGATGCGCCAGTTCGTCGTCGCCGACGACGATGACGGCATCCGGCTCGATCGCTGGTTCAAGCGGCACATGCCGGATACCAGCTTCAATATCGTCTCGCGCTGGGCGCGCACCGGGCAGTTGCGGCTCGACGGCAAGCGGGTCGGCCCGGGTGACCGGATCGAGGCGGGTCAGATCATCCGCCTGCCTCCCCCCGAGGTCGCGGCTGCCGCGGCCACCGCCGCCAAGGCGCCCAAGCCCCGCGCGCCGCGCGAACCGCTGTCGGCCGAGGAGACCGAGCTGGTCCGCTCGATGGTGATCCACCAGGACCGGCAGGCGATCGTCCTCAACAAGCCGCCGGGCCTCGCGACCCAGGGCGGCACCAAGACCGAGCATCATGTCGACCGCCTGCTCGACGGACTCCAGTTCGATGCCGACAGCCGGCCCAAGCTGGTCCACCGGCTCGACAAGGACACGTCTGGAGTGCTGCTGCTCGCGCGCACCTCGCGCGCCGCAGCGCATTTCGCCAAGACGTTCAGCAGCCGCACCGCGCGCAAGATCTACTGGGCGGTGGTCACCGGCGTCCCCTCGATCGGCGACGGGATGATCGAGCTGCCGATCGGCAAACAGCCCGGCACCGGCGGCGAGAAGATGCATGTCGACGAGAAGGAAGGCAGCCCAGCCCGGACCCGCTACCGGGTGATAGAGCGCGCCGGCAACCGTGCGTGCTGGGTCGAACTCCAGCCCTATACCGGCCGCACCCACCAGCTGCGCGTCCATATGGCGGCAATCGGCCACCCGATCGTCGGCGACGGCAAATATGGAGGTGCCGAGGCTTTCCTGTCGGGCACCATCAGCCGCAAGATGCATCTCCATGCGCGGCGGCTGAAGGTCGACCATCCCGATGGCGGCGTGATCGACGCGGTCGCCGATCTTCCCGATCATTTCGCCGAGACACTGCGTATCCTCGGTTTCGAGGAAGCCAAGGGCGACGCGCTGCCGATCGAGGAGGTCAAATTCGCGGAAACGCCCGAGGGCAAGCGCCGGCTGGCGGCTCACAAGGCGAAGGACGCGCGCAAGGCGCGGCGCGGCGAGCGGCGCGGACGGAGCAAGCCGTGAGTGCTCCGAACAGGCTGGCGATCTTCGATTGCGACGGCACGCTGGTGGACAGCCAGGCGATCATCTGCCGGGCGATGGTCGAGGCCTTCGCCGTCGAGAAGCTGGCACCGCCCGAACATGCGGTGATCCGGCGGGTCGTCGGCCTTAGCCTGACCGAGGCGATGGCGCGGCTGCTGCCCGATGCGGACACCGCCTTCCATGTCCGGCTCGGGGAGACCTACAAGCGCGCCTTCCAGAGGCTGCGGGCGGCGGGGCAGGTCGAGGAGCCGCTGTTTCCCGGCATCGCCGATGCGCTCGCCGAGCTCGAGGCCGAGGGCTGGCTGCTGGCGGTCGCCACCGGCAAGTCCGATCGCGGGCTCCGGCATTGCCTCGAAGTTCATGGCATCCATGGCAGGTTCGTCTCGCTCCAGACCGCCGATCGGCACCCTTCCAAGCCCAACCCGTCGATGATCGTCGAGGCGATGGCCGACGCCCGAGCGGTGCCGGGGACCAGCGTCATGATCGGCGACACCAGCTTCGATATCGGGATGGGGCTTGCTGCCGGCTGTCCGACGGTGGGGGTCGCCTGGGGCTATCATGCGCCGGAGGAACTGTTCGACGAGGGCGCGGATTATGTCGCCGACCGGCCCGAACAGCTCCCCGAGATTCTCAGATTGGCGATAGCGGCAAGAGCGTGAAACGTTTCTACAAGACAGTATCGGTCGAGCCCGTCGCGGGCGGCGGCGCGATCCGGCTCGACGGCCGCGCGGTAAAGACGCCGGCCCGAGCCGATCTGGTGCTGCCGACGCCAGCGCTCGGATCGGCGGTAGCGGCCGAATGGGAGGCGCAAGGCGAGACGATCGACCCGCGCTCGATGCCGCTGACCGGGCTCGCCAACGCCGCGATCGACCGCGTCGCTCCCGATCCCGCTGCGTTCGCGCAAGGGCTCGCCGTCTACGGGGAAAGCGACCTGCTCTGCTATCGCGCCGAGAGCCCGGCCGAGCTGGTCGGCCATCAGGCCGAGACCTGGGACCCGCTGATCGACTGGGCGCAACAGCGCTATGGCGTCGAGTTCGAGATCATTCACGGCGTCATGCACCGGCCGCAGCCCCAAAATACCGTCGATCGGCTCGCCGCCGCGGTCCGCGAACATGGCGTGTTCCAGCTCGCCGCGCTCCAGCCGCTCGTCACCATAGCCGGGTCACTGTTGATCGCGCTGGCGTTGGCGGAGGGCGAAATCGACGGCCGCTCCGCCTTCGACGCAGCGCATCTCGACGAGTTGTGGCAGGTCGAGCGATGGGGTGAGGACGCGCTGGCGACCCAGGCGCGCGAGGCGCGATCGAAGGATTTCAGGGCGGCGGCGCGATTTTTGGGGTTGTTGGTCTAACCGGCGCTTGGCGTCCCGTCCCGGGGCAGGAACCACCTCACGATGATCAGCCCCGCTACAGAGAGGCCGATGAAGTCGCTCAGCCACAGATAGATCCAGTAGCCATAGCCGAAATGGTTGAAGATCGGCTGGCCGATCTCTGCATAGAGGGTGCCGATCAGCGCAATCGACATGGCGATCCGAGCGCGGCTGTAGAAGTCGGTGACGCGGGAGGCGATAGAACCCAGCGCGAGCGCGATCAGCAGGCCGGTCACGACGGCGAGGATGAAGCCGATCCCGAGCGCGGCCGAATCGACCACCGGGAAACCCGAATTGTTGAAATGGACCATCGCCACCGGCCCTTTGCCGTAGAGTACCGAGCCCGCGGCCGTATCGGGCGAGGGGATGATGTAGGTGCCGGTGCCGGTGGGGGAGAGCGTCTCGGCGAGCGCCTGCTGCGCGGCCGCCGAGGGCTGCTCGCCGAGGCTTTTCAGGGCGAGCCGGCTGAGCGGCGTACCCCAGAAGAGGAAACCCACCAGATATAGCGCGACGCCCGCAAGCACGCCGCCGAGCAAGGTCTTGGCCATTCGCGTCCTCCTGTGGTGGTGGCTATAGCGAGGCTAAACCCGGATTCGTTCCATGCAAGCGATTGTCGAACCGACTGCCGCGTCTATCCGCCCGGCGTGGTCAGCTTGCGGATGAAGCCGATCAGTCCGGTCTGGCGGCTGCGCTTGAGGCGTTCAGCCTCGAGAATGTGCTTCACTTCCGCGAAGCAGCGCTCGATATCGTCGTTGATCAGGACATAGTCATAGCCGTCCCAATGGCTGACCTCGGCGGCGGCGCGCTGCATCCGGCCAGCGATCACTTCCTGGCTGTCGGTGGCGCGCTTGCGCAAGCGATCCTCGAGTTCGGCCATCGAGGGCGGCAGGATGAACACCCGGACAACGTCGCCGCCGCGCATCTGGTAGAGCTGCTGCGCGCCCTGCCAGTCGATGTCGAACAGCACGTCGAGGCCGGAGGCGAGCATGTCGTCGATCGGCTTGCCCGGGCTGCCGTAGCGATGGTTGAAGACATGCGCCCATTCGAGGAATTCATGGTTCGCGGCCATCTCGCGGAAATGTTCGAGGGTGACGAAATGATAGTCCTCGCCATCGACTTCGCCGGGGCGCGGCGGGCGTGTGGTCGCCGAGACCGACATCTTGAGGTGGTCGTCGGAGGCGAGCAGCCGGCGGGCTATGGTGGATTTACCCGCGCCCGAGGGCGAGGAGAGAACGAACAGCACGCCGCGGCGCTTGAGCGAGTGATGGGCCATGGCGGCACTTGCATCGGACAGGGCGCCCGCGTCAATCGTCGATCGCGACGATGCGCAACGGGCGCGCCATCCTCTCGCTCCGGCGGGTTAGACCGTCGGCGGATGATCCGCCGCCGCCGTTCGCGGCCGGGTCCGCCCGGCCTTGCGCCGGTCATAGGCCTTCTTGGCGACCCAGGCGCCGCCGGCCAGCAGACCGAGCGGCCCCGCTCGCCGGATGAGGCCTGCCGCCGCGGCGCCGAACAGCGCCCCTTTCACACCGCCCTTGCCATCGCGCCGGTCGATCTCGCGGCCCACCAGTGCACCCAGAAGCTTGCCGATCATGTCCTGTCTCCGCTCATATTGCCGCCGGGAAGCGCGCAGGCGGGAGGGAAGTTCCGCACGGTAGCGCGCGTGTTTCGTCCAGCCGGGTGGGAGACGGCTAGGATCGCCCCACCATGATCTCCGGCCGCACCACCCGGTCGAAGGTGGCCTCGTCTATCAGGCCGAGAGCAAGGCCCGCCTCCTTGAGCGTCAGCCCCGCATGATGGGCGTGCTTCGCGATCCTCGCGGCATTGTCGTAGCCGATCTCGGGGGCGAGCGCGGTGACCAGCATCAGCGAACGGCCGACCAGATCGGCGATGCGTTCCCTGTCGGGCTCCATGCCCTTGAGCGCGCGCAGGGTGAAGCTCTCCATGCCGACGCCGAGCAACGCGATCGAGCGGAGCACCGCGGCACCGATCAGCGGCTTGAACACGTTGAGCTCCAGATGGCCCTGTAGGCCGCCGATCGTCACCGCCTGGTGATTGCCGATCACCTGCGCCGCGACCATCGTCAGCATCTCGCACTGGGTCGGGTTGACCTTGCCCG
>CAMLSA010000075.1 GCA_946482655.1 uncultured Sphingomonas sp.
ACCGCGGCGTCCGCGTCGTCTCCTGCCCGAGCTGCGCGCGCCAGGGCTTCGACGTGATCCGCACCGTCCAGACATTGGAGGAGCGCCTCCAGCACATCCGCGTGCCGCTGTCGCTGTCGGTGCTCGGCTGCGTCGTCAACGGTCCCGGCGAGGCGCGCGAGACCGACATCGGCCTGACCGGCGGCGGTGCGGGCAAGCATATGGTCTATCTGTCGGGCGTCACCGATCATACGGTGCGGGATGCCGATATGATCGAGCATATCGTACGGCTCGTCGAGGCCAAGGCCGCCGAGATCGAGGCCGCCGAAGCGGCGCAGGCCCAAGCGGCGGAGTGACTGTCCCACGTCTCCCCCGGCGGCGTGGATTTTTGCGCTGCGCTGCGGCAAGCCCGCGCCGAGGCGAGCTATCCGGCACCGGTCGAGTTCACCGCCTCGGCGCTGAAGGCGGCGGACTGGTCTGATCGGGCAAGGCTCCTATATTTGCGGCCATGACCGTCCAGCTCGACCATATTATCATCTGGTGCCGTGACAAGAAGCGTTCGGCGGGATTTCTCGCCGAGATGCTCGGGCGTCCCGAACCGGCAACCTTCATGCATTTCCTCGTGGTCGATCTCGACAACGCCGTGTCCGTCGACTTCATGGAAAAGGACGGGCCGGTCGCGCCGCAGCATTATGCCTTTCTGGTAGGCGAGGCGGAGTTCGACGAGATATATGGGCGGATCAAGAGCAAGGGGCTCGATCACTGGGCCGATCCGGCGCGGACCAGGCCTGGAGAGATCAACCATCATTTTGGTGGCCGCGGAGTCTATTTCCCCGATCCCGACGGGCATCTGCTCGAAGCGATCACCCGTCCCTATGCGCGGGATTAGATCCGTCTCAGAAACGCCGCGCTCCGGCCGAGCCCGTGCCGAATATCATCCGGGCCACCTCGTCGGGGCTCATCGAAGCCAGAATCAGGCCGAATTGGTCTCGATCCTGGGCCGACGCGCAGGCGAAGCGGCGCACGGCCTCCTCCTCTCGCGAGGCCGCGCGGCCGCTGCACCGGACATCCGCGAGCCTTTCGGCGGATCGGCCAGACCGGTCTATCCGCAAGACGCGCACGCTTGCGGCGTCATCCCGTCGAGCCAGCGTTTCGGCATCGGCGAAGATGGCGGTGTCCTCGCCCGGAGCGCCCGACACCAGCCACCAGTCGGTGGCCTCGGCCGGACCGGCAGCCAAGACGAGGATCGCAGCCATCATAGCAACACCGGATTTCATCATTCTTCACCCCTCGGCCGACGCCGCATGCGACGATCTTCGAGATAGAAACGCGCGAAGGACCCTTTTTAGTTCATCATGTGGGAAACGAGGATCAAAACGCCTCCTCGGGCAGCTCCATCATCGAGGCCTTGCCGGCCTTGATCGCCTGGAACAGGCCCGCCGCTTGCGGCAGGATGCGTTCGTAGAAGAAGCGCACGGTCACCAGCTTGGCGGCATAGAAGCCGTCCGGGTCCTGCCCCGTCATCTTCTTCATGCCTGCGATCTTGGCCGCCTTGGCGAAGAGATAGGCGATCGCGACGAAACCGAGCAGGCGGAGATAGTCGGACGAGGCGGCACCAGCTTCTTCGGGGTCGGACAGCCCCTTCCGGGCGATCGTCGCCGTCGAGAGCTGGAGCGCGCCGAAAGCCTTTTCGAGCGCGTCGATCATCTTCTCCATGCCCGGCACGGTCTTGTGTCCTTCGATGAACTCGGACACCGGATGGAAGAAGGAGCGCAGATAGCGGCCGCCATGCGCGGGCATCTTGCGGCCGACGAGGTCGAGCGCCTGAATCCCGTTGGTGCCTTCGTAAATCATCGCGATGCGCGCGTCGCGGGCATATTGCTCGACGCCATGCTCGCGGATGTAGCCGTGGCCGCCATAGACCTGGATGCCGATCTGCGCCGCCTCATGGCCAAGATCGGTGAGCAGCGCCTTGACCACCGGGGTCATCAGCGCGGTCATGTCCTCGGCACGCTGGCGCACCTCCGGATCGGGCGAATGCCGCTGGGCATCGAGTGCGCGGGCGACCCAGATGCTGAGCATGCGGCAGCCCTCGGTATAGGCGCGCATCGTCATCAGCATGCGACGGACGTCGGGGTGGACGATGATCGGATCAGCGGCGAGATCGGGCCGCTTGGGGCCTGAGAGGGCGCGACCCTGGACGCGATCCTTCGCATAGGCGACCGCGCTCTGATAGGCGGCGGTGGCGACGCCGAGCCCCTGAACACCGACCGACACGCGCTCGGTGTTCATCATCGTGAACATCGCGTTGAGCCCGCTGTTGGGCTCCCCCACCAGCCAGCCGGTCGCGTCGTCGAAGCTCATCTGGCAGGTCGCCGAGGCCTTGAGCCCCATCTTGTGCTCGATGCCGGTGCACATAACGCCGTTCGACGGGCCGATCGAGCCATCGTCCTTCGGCAGAAATTTGGGAACGACGAACAGGCTGATCCCCTTCACCCCATCGGGCGCGTCCGGCAGGCGGGCGAGGACGAGATGGACGATGTTCTCGGTCAGATCATGATCGCCCGCCGAGATGAAGATCTTGTTGCCGGTGATCTTGTAGCTGCCGTCGTCCTGCGGCACGGCTTTTGTGCGCAGCAAGCCGAGGTCGGTGCCGCAATGCGGCTCGGTCAGGCACATCGTGCCGGACCATCTGCCCTCGACCATCTTGGGGAGGAAACGCTCCTGCAGATTGGTACTCGCATGGGCCTTGAGCGCGGTGGCGCCGCCATGGGTGAGACCCGGATAGAGGCCGAAGCTGAGGTTCGACGAGCTGATCATCTCCTCGACCAGCTTGTTGACCGTCTCGGGCAGGCCCTGCCCGCCCCATTTGGGGTCACTCGCCAGCGCGCACCAGCCGCCCTGGCGAAATTGGTCATAGGCTTCCTTGAAGCCCTTGGGAGTGCGGACGACGCCATTTTCCCAGACGCAGCCCTCAAGATCGCCGCTCGCGTTGAGCGGCAGCAGCACGTCCCGCGCCAGCTTCGCCGCCTCGTCGACCACCGCGTCGATCAGGTCGGGGGTGAACTCCTCATGGGCGGGCAAATCGCCGAAGCTGTCATCGCTGAACAGCTCGTGGATGACGAAGCGCATGTCGCGCAGCGGGGCCTCGTAAACTTGCATCGCATCTGCTCCTGAACGTCAGTTTCTCAGCGGTTTGCCGGTTTCGAGCATCGCCTCGACCCGGGCGATCGTCCGCTTGTCACGAACGCGTTTCATGAAGGCGGCGCGTTCGAGCGCGAGCAGCTGTTCCTCGCTCACCACGTCCACCAGATCGGCTTCGCCGCCGCTCAGCACCTCGGCGAGCGTATCCGAGACGACCATGTCGTAATCGGTCGCCAGCCCCCGTTTGCGGAAGCCTTCGGCGGCCATCGCGAGGGCCACCCGCCCGCTCTCGCCGGGCAGGCGGAACTCGGGCGGCTTGGGCGGCTGATAGCCGTCGACCATCGCCAGCGCGCGCGCCTTGGCATCGAAGAGCAGCCGGTCGCGATTCATGCTGACGCGGTCATCCTCGCGCAGGAACATCAGCTCCTTGGCTTCGGCGGCCGACTTGGCGATGGTCGCGGTCGAGATCGTCTCGAACGTCCTGGCGACCGCCGGCATCGGTCCCTTGGGCAGCGCGCCTGATTTTACCCAGCTATCGATATATTCGCCGCAGCCGCCCCAGGCCGGGACGAGACCGACGCCGCATTCGACCAGGCCGATATACGTCTCCGCATGCGCCTGGACCGCATCGGCGTGCATCACGATCTCGCAGCCGCCGCCGAGCGCGAGGCCTGCTGGCGCCGCGACCACCGGGAAAGGTGCGTATTTCATCGCCTTATATGTCTGCTGGCCAGCGGCGACGAGTTTCTCGATCTCGCCCCAGGCGGCGATGTTCACCGCGAACAGCGCGAGGCCGAGATTGGCTCCGGCCGAGAAGTTGCCGCCCTCATTGTAGATGACCATCGCCTTCATCGATGCGCCGACATGCGCGATCGCCTTGCCGAGCAGCTCCAGCGTGTCCCCGTCGAGCGCGTTCATCTTCGAGCTGAACTCGAAGCAAGCGACGCCGTCGCCGATATCCCAGAGCGCGGCCGAGCCGTTCCTCATGATCGGCTTGGTTCCGCGCTTGACGTCCTCGAGCATGACCACGCCTTCGGGCCGGACCACGTCATGATAGTCGCCGTCGAGGCCGAGATATTGGCGTTTGCTCCCCTCGATGCGGTAGAAGCCGCGATCGCCCGCAGTCTTGAGAAGGTCGGGGACCGGCTTGTTCTCGTCGGCTAGCCGCTTGGCGAAGGCAGTGGCCCCGAGCTGGTCGATCAGCTCGAACGGGCCATATTTCCAGTTATAGCCGAGCTTCATCGCGTCATCGATCGCGACGATGTCGTCGGCGATCGTGCCGGCCAGGCTCGCCGCATAGCCGAGGACCTGGCTGAGCACGACCCAGGCGAAATCGCCGGTCTTGCCGGGAGTGGCGATCAACTCGGCGAGCGTGACACGCGGCTCCCGCGCCTTGATCGAGGGGCGATATTGGCCGGTGGCGAGGTCGATCGCCTCCTTGCGCTTCCCCGCCTCGCGATTGATCCTGTAGAAGCCGCCCTTGCCCTTGCGGCCGGTATGGCCGTCGGCGATCATCTTCTCGATCAGCGGCATCGGCCGGACGGTCGCGTGGAAGGCGTCACCCTCGGGCAGGGTCGCGCCGAGGCTCTTCTGGAGCAGCGGCATCAGATCGATGCCGACCAGATCGATCAGCCCGAAGATCCCGGTCTTGGGCACGCCCATCGGCTTGCCGCCGATCGCGTCGGCCTCCTCCACGGTAAGACCGAGATCGATGGCGGCGTTGACCGCGACCTGGAGCCAATAGGTGCCGATCCGGTTGGCGATGAAGCCCGGCGTGTCATGGGCGCGGACCACCGTCTTGCCCATTGCGCGGTCGGCGAAGACGGCGACCTTGCCGGCGGTATCCTCGTCCGTCTTCGGCCCGGTGACGACTTCGAGCAGCCGCATGTAGCGCGGCGGATTGAAAAAATGAGTGATCAGGAAATCGGTCGCAAATGCTTCCGAACGACCCTCGATCAGCTTCCCGAGCGGGATCGTCGAGGTGTTCGACGAAATCGCGGTGCCGGCCTTGCGCACCTTTTCCAGCTTCGCATAGAGGTCCTGCTTGATATCGAGCCGTTCGATGATGGCCTCGACGATCCAGTCACATTCGGCCACCTTGGCGAGATCGTCCTCGATATTGCCGGTCTCGACGAGCTTCGCCGCCGCCTTGGACATGAAGGGCGCCGGATCGGCCTTGAGCATCCTCGCGACCGCGCCCTCGGCGATCGCGTTGCGGTTGCCGCCCTCCTTCGGCACTATGTCGAGCAACAGCACCGGCACACCGGCATTGGCGGCATGCGCGGCGATCCCCGCGCCCATCGTGCCTGCCCCGATCACGCAGACTTTGCGAATAGCGTCCATGATCACACCGCCTCGAGGATGGTGGCGATGCCCTGACCGCCACCGATGCACTGGGTGGCGAGCGCATATTTGCCGCCCTCGCGCTTGAGCAGCGACGCCGCCTTGCCGACGATCCTGGCTCCGGTAGCGCCGAGCGGATGGCCGATCGCGATCGCGCCGCCGTCCAGGTTCACCGTCCCGGACTTGAGGCCGAGCTCGTTGCTGCAGGCGATCGCCTGGCTGGCGAAGGCCTCGTTGAGCTCGACGACGTCGAGATCGCCGACCGCGATGCCGGCGCGGTCGAGCGCCTTGCGCGATGCCGAGACCGGGCCGATGCCCATGATCTCGGGTTCGCAGCCCGACACCGCGACGCTCCTGATCCGGGCGAGGATCGTCAGGCCGTTGGCCTTCGCATAGTTTTCGCTGGTGACGAGCACCGCCGCGGCGCCATCGGTCAGCGGCGAGGAGGTGCCCGCCGTCACCGTCCCGTTCGCATCGAAGGCCGGCTTGAGCGCGGCGAGCGCCTCGGCGGTCGTGTCGGGACGCAGCACGGCGTCGACCTCGACGCTGCCCTTCTTCGTCCTGATCGCGACGATCTCGTCCTTGAGTTTGCCGCCGTCGCGTGCCGACGCGGCCTTCTTCTGGCTCTCGATCGCGAAGGCCTCCTGCGCGGCGCGCGGCACCTGATACCGGCTGGCGACATTCTCGGCGGTCTCGCCCATCGACATATAGGCGCCGGGCCGCTTCCTGGCGAGGTCAGGGCTGGGCAACGGATTATAGCCCATCATCGGCACCCGGCTCATGCTCTCGACGCCTGCGCAGATGAAAACCTCACCCGAGCCGATCGCGATCTGGCCGGCGGCGATATGGATCGCACTCATCGACGAGCCGCAGAAGCGGTTCACCGTCATGCCGCCAACCTTGATCGGCAGATCGGCAAGCAACCCGATCAGTCTTGCGGCGTTGAGGCCCTGTTCGCCCTCCGGAAAGGCGCAGCCCAGAACGATGTCCTCGATATCCTTGGCCTCGACCCCGCTCTTGTCGATCAGCCCGCGAATCACCTGCGCGGCGAGATCGTCGGCCCGGACCCGGGCAAGCGCGCCCTTGCCCGCGAGATGGAAGGGCGAGCGCGCATAGCCCGCAATCACGGCAGTGTGCATCGGAGTCCGTCTCCTCGAAGCGGCAATTTTGCAACAGCCGCGGATGAATTGCCTTAAAGGTAGGAATACTACCCTATACGTCAATCAATTTTTGTGCAATCCATGCTGCATCAGGAGCATGATCCGGTCCGCAGCATCGGACGGCTTGCAGGAGGGTCTACGGGCGATGAGCATCATGCTGATGTCGCTGGCGATTGCGGCAGCCGCGAGCTCGGACGCGGCGGTCGGAAAATGGAAGACGGAAACCCGCAACGCCATCGTCGAGATTGCCCGTTGCGCGACGATCACCATGGTCGACGCGAACACCCTGAAGCTGAAGGGCTGCATCATGGCACCTTTGTGCAGCAGCCAAACCTGAACCCGCGTGCGCTGAGATGCAGCGGCGCGAAAGAGGAACGATCCCGATGAAGTGTAGCAATTTCCGGCGCATTGCCCAGGCGAGCGCGGGATCGATCATCGCGCTGCTCTGGGCAGGCGTGGCGAACGCCTCCGCCTTCTATCTGCAGGAGCAGTCGGTGCGCGCCGCCGGTCGCGCCTTTTCGGGCGAGGCCGCCGATCAGGGCGCGGCGTCCCTTTGGTGGAATCCGGCTGCGATCGCCGGCAACGAGACCAGCACCCTCTATGGAGGCATCAGCGCGATCCTCCCCAAGGGCGACGTGGTCAACGACAATACGCTGATCATGCGCCCCGGTCAGGTCCCGGCGGCGGTAGGCGGCAACCAGATCACGAAGAATCCGCTGAAGAAGGGGTATCTCCCTTCGTCAGCGGTCGGTTACAAGCTCACCGACCGATGGTCGATCGGCCTTGCTGTCACCGCGCCTTACAGCTTTGCCACCAATTACGACAACAACAGCTGGGCGCGCTACACGGCTGACAAGACCAAGCTGACGACCTTCGATCTCCAGCCGACGATCGCCTTCGCCCCCTCGCCGCTGATCGGCTTCGGCATCGCGATGAACATCGAGTACAGCAAGGCCTCGCTGTCCAACTCGCTGCCCAACCTCTCGCCGCTGCTGCCCGACGGGCACCAGACGCTACGCGGCAAGGGCTGGGACTTCGGTTATTCGGCCGGGATCCAGATCCACCCCCACGAGGCGATCGACATCGGCTTGAGCTACAAGTCCTCCATCAGGCACACGCTCAAGGGCAGCATCACCACTGCAGGCCTGCTTGGCCCGCTGGCGGGATCGAATGGCAAGATCGGCCGCATCGAGGCGAAGTTCCGCACGCCATGGCAGGCGATGGCGGGCGTTCGTATCCGTGCGGCCAAGCCGCTCACCCTCAACGCACAGGTGGCCCGCACCGGCTGGGAGAAGTTCGACGCGATCCGGCTGGGCGTGCCGCTCAACGCCGCGCTCGACCAGAATTACAGGAACAGCTGGAGTTTCGCGTTCGGCGCCGATTACGACATCTCGCCCAAGCTGACGATCCGCGGCGGCGTCCAGTTCGACCGGACCCCGACCCGGGACGGCTCCCGCGACGCGCGCGTGCCCGATGCCTCGCGCATCAATTTCGCCCTCGGCACCTCCTACAAGTTCACCGATACGATCACGTTCGACGCCGCGGCCAATTATGTCGACTTCAAGAATGAGTCGATCGACCGGCCCGGTGGCTTCTATCCGGGCACGCCCGCCCAGACGATCATCTTGCCCGATGGCCGGATCGACGGCACCCGCGCGATCATTCTCGCGCTCGGTGCCCGCATGACTTTCTGAGGAGGAACGACCCTTGGCTCCCGGCGACATCGTGACTGACCCCCACCCCTCCGGTCGCGGTGCCGCATCCACGGGCGGCGGAGGCGTGCCAGCGTCTCCGCCGATCCCGCCCAGACTCCTCACCGACATGCTCGACAGCGCCGTACGCGACCATGGCAGCCGGCAGGCGATCGATTTCCTCGGTCGCCGCTGGACCTATTCGGAGATCGGCGAGCAGGTCGATCACGTCGCCGCCGGGCTGCAGGCGATGGGGGTCGGGCCGGGCGTCCGGCTCGGACTCTGCCTCCCCAACACCCCCTATTTCGTTGTGCTCTATTTCGCGGCGCTGCGTTGCGGCGCGATCGTCGTCAATTTCAATCCGCTCTATGTCGAGCACGAGCTGCGCCACCAGATCCGCGATTCGGGCACCACGATCATGGCGGTGATCGATATCGCATCGATTCATGCCAAGATCGCCGCGGTCGCCGAGGAGAGCGGGCTCGAGAAGATCATCGTCTGCCCGATGGCGCCGATCCTGCCCTTGCTGCTGTCGATCGCCTACCGGCTGTTCAAGCGAAGGGAGGTCGCCGGCTGGCCGCGGGACGGCCGCCATGTCGCCTTTCGGGCCCTGGCGGAGAGCCGCGCCACCTTCACCCCATGTCTGCGTTCGCCCGACGACGTTGCCGTGCTGCAATATACCGGCGGCACCACCGGCGTGCCGAAGGCGGCGATGCTGACCCACGCCAATCTGACCGCGAACTGCCGCCAGATGACCCTCCATGTCGGCCATCGCCCCGAGCGGCAGGACCGGATCATGGGCGTGCTGCCGATGTTTCATGTGTTCGCGCTGACCACGGTGCTCAACTATTCGATCGATTCGGCCGCGCAGATGATCCTGCTCCCCCGTTTCGAGCTCGACCAGTTCCTCAAGACCGCCAAGCGGACGCGCCCTACCAAGCTGTTCGCGGTCCCGACCATGCTGACCGCGATCAACAAGGCGGCGGCGCGGCGGCCGATCCATTTCGACGATCTCGACTATTGCGTTTCGGGCGGAGCTCCGCTGCCGTTTGACGTGCGCCTCGAATTCGAGCGGCTGACCGGCGCCCGGGTTGTCGAAGGCTACGGGCTTTCGGAAACCTCGCCGATCCTGACCTGCAATCCCACCGAGGGCGCGGTGAAGGACAACAGCGCCGGTGTTCCCGTTCCCGGCACGACGATCGAGATCCGCAGCCTCGAGGATCCGCACAAGCTGATGCCGGCCGGCGAGCGCGGCGAGGTCTGCGCGCGGGGACCGCAGGTGATGAAAGGCTATTGGAACAAGCCCGCGGAGACCGAGGAGGTGTTCGTAGACGGCGCGATCCGCACCGGCGACGTCGGCTATCTCGACGAGGACGGCTATCTGTTTCTGGTCGACCGGATCAAGGACGTCATCATCTGCGGCGGCTACAACGTCTATCCGCGAATGATCGAGGAGGCGCTGTACGAGCATCCGGCCGTGCTCGAAGCGGTGGCGATCGGCGTGCCCGACGGCTATCGCGGCCAGGCGCCCAAGGCGTTCGTCGTGCTCCGCCCAGGGCAGCGGACATCTCCCGAGAGCCTGCACGATTTCCTGACCTCCCGCCTTTCCAAGATCGAGATGCCGCGCGAGATCGAGATTCGCTCGACCCTGCCGAAGACCCTGATCGGCAAATTGTCCAAGAAGGAACTGGTGGCCGAGGAAGCCGCCAAGGCGAAGGCGGCGGGCTGAACGATGGCGCGGCGCGAAGTTCCGGACGGCGGCGAGCGCCAGCCATTGCGCGGCATTCAGGATGTCGCGAACGAACTCGGCATCACCACCCGGACGATCCGCTTCTATGAGGACAAGGGCCTGCTCGATCCGCAACGGGTAGGCACGATGCGGGTCTACTCGCGCCGCGAGGTCGGCCGTCTCCGGCTGATCCTGCGCGGCAAGCGGCTGGGCTTCAGCCTGCGTGAGATCAAGGAGTTCCTCGATCTCTACGAGGTCGACAGCCTGCACCTCGAGCAGACTCGCCGGTTACTGGCGCAGGTCGGCGAACGGATCGAAACGCTCCAGGCCCAGCGCGAGGCGCTCGACCAGACCCTGGCTGAGTTGCGGGACATCGCCAGCGAGTGCCGGGAGCGGATCGCCCAGGCCGGGTGACGGCCCCACGCTCAATCGATCTCCACCACATCGCCAGGCGCCAGCTGCTCGAGCAGCCTCAGCAGCGCCGCCTTCTCCACCGCGACGCAGCCCTCGGTCGGCTCTCCCCCGCCGCAGTGGAGGAAGATCGCACTGCCCATGCCCTGGACCGGCGGCGCGTCGTTGTGGCCGAGCACGACGATCACATCGTAAAGCCCATCCCCGCGCACCAGCCGCTCGGCCGAAAAGTCATGCGGATGCCGCACCGGCCGGTTATATTCGGGATCGCCGATGCCGTCCGACCAGCCGTCGTCCGCCCGCACCCAGCGCCACGGCAGCCGCAGCCCATCGGGCGGAGCGGCGCGGCCCGGCCGGAACAGCACTGCGCGGATCGGCCATGTGCCGAGCGGCGTCATCCCGTCGCCCTCCCGCTTGTCGGCGGCCCGGCAGGCGCCGGCACGGCCGATCGCGCAGGGGACGGTCACGCCATCGGGCCCGGCAAGTGCCAGCCCCGAGCAGTCGACACGAACGGCTGCGGTCACAGTTTATGGCCGGTGCGGTCCCGCTTCGTCGCGAGATAGGCGCTGTTGTGGGGGTTCTCGCCCATCTTGTGCGGCACCCGCTCGACCACCGCCACACCCGCCGCCTCGAGCCCGTCGACCTTCGCCGGATTGTTGGTCAGCAACCGCACCTCGAACTGTCCGAGCAGGCTCAGCATCCGTGCCGCCACCCGGAAATCGCGCTCGTCGATGCCGAACCCGAGCCGGAGGTTGGCATCCACGGTATCGAACCCCTGGTCCTGGAGTGCATAGGCCCTGAGCTTGTTGATCAGGCCGATCCCGCGTCCTTCCTGGCGCAGATAGACGAGGATGCCCCAGCTCGCCTCGGTCATCGCGTGGAGCGCGCCGGCAAGCTGCGGCCCGCAATCGCATTTGAGCGATCCGAGCACGTCACCGGTCAGGCATTCGCTGTGGAGCCGGACCAGCGGCGGCGTACCGTCGGGGGTGCCGATGATCAGCGCGACATGCTCGGCGGCGTCGGCGACATGACGGAAGGCGACGATCTCGGCCTTCTCGGCGCCCGCGACCGGCAGCCGCGCCTGCGAGGCGATGACGAGGTGGGCCGGGTCCTCATAATCGTCGAGCGCATCGCCCATGATCTCGGCCTCGACGGCGCCGTCGGAGCGCACGAACAACGCCGGCAGCAGCCCCGCCAGCCGGGCCAGGCGGAGCGCCGCCGAAGCCGCCTGGGGCGCTTCGACCGCCTTGGCGCGGAACGGTCCCTTCAACGGCGTGGCGAGGTCCCGTACCGGATCGGCCAGCGCGATCGCGGTCGGCAGGTCGAGCCACGGCACCCGCTCGATCAGGGCGGGCAAGGCCGGGCTCGCCGCCTCGCGCTGGTTGGCGAGATTGAGCGTCGCCGCGCGCGCGGCCGAGAGCAGAACGTCGGCGGGCATGTCCGCATCGAAATCGGCGAGGGTCACGTCATGGGCCGTCTCGACGGCCAGCACCACCAGCCGCTTGGATCCCGCCGATACCGCAACCGGCCAGCCGCGCTTGAGCGCGTCGATCGCACGCGCCGCGGCGCGGGCCCGGATGCCCCGCGCGCTCACACCTCGAGCTCGGTGACGAGCGGGATATGATCCGACGGCTTGATCCATGACCGGCATGGTTCGCAGACATAATGGTCTAGAGCGAGCTTCGCGACCTCGGGGCTCGCCCACATATGATCGAGCCGCCGCCCGCGATCAGACGCCGCCCAATCCTGCGCGCGGTAGCTCCACCAGGTGAATAGCCGCGTGGGTGGGGGCACGAAGGTGCGGCCGAGATCGACCCAGTCATGCGCGGCCTGGAGCCGGCCCAGCGTCTCGACCTCTACCGGCGTGTGACTGACCACGTCGAGCAGCTGCTTGTGGCTCCATACGTCGCATTCGAGCGGAGCGATGTTGAAGTCTCCGACCAGCAGCGTCGGCTCCCTGAGACCCTCCGACCAGCGGATCATCCGCCCCAGGAAGTCGAGCTTCTGTCCGAACTTCGGATTGAGGGTGCGATCCGGAACGTCGCCGCCGGCGGGCACGTAGACATTCTCGAGCCGGATCCCGCAATCGAGCCGCACGCCGATGTGCCGCGCCTCGCCATTGTCCTGCCAGTCGTGGCGGCCATTGTCGTGCAACGGCAGCTTCGAGATGATCGCGACGCCATGGTGCATCGGCTGGCCGTTGATCTCGAAATGGTGATAGCCGAGGTCGCGGAACATCCCGAACGGGAAGGTATCGTCGCGGACCTTGGTCTCCTGGAGGCACAATATGTCGACTTGCTGCTCTTCGAGGAATTGCTTCACGATATCGATCCGCGCCCGAACCGAATTGATGTTCCACGAAGCGATCTTCAGCTTTGCCATAGGGCCGCGATGTAGCGAGGGGGCGATACGAATGCCAGTGGCGCGCGACATGGAGGGATATATCCGTTGAACGCCTTCGCGCCGCCCGCTACCCAACCGTCATGACCGGTCACCCCGAACAGCAGTACCTCGATGCGCTGGCCCGCGCCTGGTATGGCGGCGACGAGCGGGTCGACCGCACCGGGGTAGGCACCCGCGCGTTGTTCGGCGTCACGATGCGCTTCGATCTGTCCGACGGCACGATTCCGCTGATCACCACCAAGAAGGTCTTCTGGAAATCGGCGATCAAGGAGCTGATCTGGTTCCTGTCGGGAGAGACCAACATCCGCCCGCTGGTCGGCCAGAACGTCCATATCTGGACCGACTGGCCGCTCGACAAATACCGCAAGGCGACGGGCGAGGAGATCGACCGCGACGCCTTCGAGCGCCGGATCGTCGAGGAGCCCGAGTTCGCCGCGGAATGGGGTGATCTCGGCCCGGTCTACGGCAAGCAATGGGTCGACTGGCCGCGCTACACACCCGCCGGTGAGGGGCTCTACAGGCGCGAGGACAAGGGCATCAACCAGATCGCCGAGCTGGTCGAGACGATTCGCGCCAATCCGGCTTCCCGGCGGCTGATCTTCACCGGGTGGAACGTTCCCGAACTGCCCGACATGGCGCTGCCGCCCTGCCATATGACCTATCAATATCATGTCGCGGGCGGGCGGCTGTCGGGCATCCTCTACCAGCGCTCGTGCGATCTCGGCCTCGGCTTTCCGTTCAACATCTTCGAGGCGGCGGTGCTGATCCGGATGCTGGCCCAGCAGACCGATCTCGAACCCGGCGATCTCGTCTGGATGGGCGCCGACACCCATGTCTATTCGAATCATGGGCATCTCGTCGAAGAGCAGCTCGCGCGCACGCCCCGCGCCTTCCCGAAGCTCGGCTTCGCGCGGCGGCCGTCGAGCATGTTCGCCTATGCCCTCGAGGATTTCGTGATCGAGGGCTATGATCCCCACCCGCACATCAAGGCAGAGGTCGCGGTATGAGGAAGCCCGAGATCGTCTTCGTCCTCGCCCGCGCCAAAAATGGCGTGATCGGCCGCGACGGCGAGCTGCCCTGGCGCATTCCCGCCGACCTCAGGCATTTCAAGGCGCTGACGCTTGGCGCGCCGATGCTGATGGGCCGGAAGACCTTCGAGAGCCTGCCCCGGTTGCTGCCGGATCGCCGCCATCTCGTGCTGACCCGCGACGCGGGCTGGCAGGCCGAGGGCGCCGAGGTCGCCCACAATGTCACCGAGGCGATCGCGGCGGCGGACAGCGACCGGCTATCGGTGGTCGGCGGCGCCGAGATTTATGCGGTGATGCTGCCCTATGCCGACCGGATCGAACTCACCGAGGTCGACGACGAGCCGGTGGGCGATACTTTCGTGCCGCCGTTCGATCCGGAAAGCTGGGAAGAAACCGGGCGCGAGGAGCACCCGGTCGAAGCGGGCCGGCCCAGTTTCGCCTTCGTCACGCTGCGACGGCGCTAACCGCTAATTGCGTGAAGCCTCGCCACTTCCTATAGCCCCCGCATGGAGCGGCTGACATGCGACCTCCCCGTTCCCGATCATCTGCGCGGGGGCGTGGTGGCATTGGGGAATTTCGACGGCTTCCACCGGGGGCATCAGGCGGTCGTCGGCGCGGCGGTCGCCAATGGCCGCGCGACCGCCCGCCCGGTGCTCGTCGCCAGCTTCGACCCGCATCCGGTGCGCTATTTCCAGCCCGACACCGCACCATTCCGCCTTACCACGCTCGAGCAGCGCAGCGAGCTGTTCGCCGCGGCCGGCGCCGACGCGATGCTGGTGTTCAACTTCAACGAGGTGCTCGCCAACGTCTCGGCCGAGGCGTTCGTATCCGATTGGCTGATCCGCCGGGCAGGGGCGGCTCATGTCGTGACAGGGCAGGATTTCACCTTCGGAAAGGGCCGTTCGGGCAATGTCGCGGTGCTGGCCGAACTGGGCGGGAAGCTCGGCCTCACCGCGCAGACGGTCGGCCCGGTGAGCGACGCGGGCGGGCCGATATCGTCGAGCCGGATCCGCGAGTCGCTGATCGCCGGCGATCCGGTCGAGGCGGCGCGCCTCCTCACCCGGCCGTTCCGCATCCAAGGCCTCGTCCAGCATGGTGACAAGCTCGGCCGGACGATCGGCTTCCCCACCGCCAATATCGCGCTCGACCGTTACCTCCGGCCGAAATATGGCATCTATGCGGTGCGCGGGCTGCTGCCCGACGGGCGGGTCCTCGACGGCGCCGCGAATCTCGGCGTCCGGCCGACCTTCGATCCGCCCAAGGAACTCCTCGAAGCCTATTTCTTCGATTTCGCCGAGAGCCTCTACGACCAGTGCATCGAGGTCGAGATGATCGCCTATCTCCGTCCCGAGGCGAAGTTCGACAGCCTCGAAGCATTGACCGCGCAGATGGACAAGGATTGCGCCGAGGCGAAGCGGATACTTGCCGCGTACAGCCCGGTCGCGTAGGGCCTCCCCACCTGATTTCCCGCGCATCCTCGATGATGCGGCATGAGAATTTATCGATGAGCGACGCACCCGGCACCCCTCAACGCGATTGGCGCGACACCGTCTTCCTGCCGAAGACCGATTTCCCGATGAAGGCCGGCCTGCCGCAGAAGGAGCCGGCGATCCTCGCGAAATGGGCGGCCGAGGACCTGTACGGCCAGCTCCGCAAGGCCCGCGCCGGCAAGCCGCGCTTCCTCCTCCACGACGGCCCGCCCTATGCCAATGGCGACATCCATATGGGCCATGCGATGAACAAGGTGCTCAAGGACATCATCGTCCGCAGCCAGTCGCTCATCGGCAAGGACGCGCCCTATGTGCCCGGCTGGGACTGCCACGGCCTGCCGATCGAGTGGAAGGTCGAGGAGGCCTATCGCGCGAAGAAGCTCAACAAGGACGAGGTCGACCCCGTCCAGTTCCGCGCCGAATGCCGCGCCTATGCCGAGAAATGGGTGGGCGTGCAGCGCGAGCAGTTCAAACGCCTCGGCGTCGAGGGCGACTGGGACGATCCCTATCTCACCATGGACTACGAGGCCGAGGCGGCGATCGTCGGCGAGCTGCTCAAGTTCGCCGAGACCGGCCAGCTCTAT
>CAMLSA010000076.1 GCA_946482655.1 uncultured Sphingomonas sp.
TCGACGGCGCGCGGGTCCACCTGACCGGCAAGGAATACGCGATGCTCGAGCTGCTTTCGCTGCGCAAGGGCACCACGCTGACCAAGGAAATGTTCCTCAACCACCTCTATGGCGGCATGGACGAGCCTGAGCTCAAGATCATCGACGTCTTCATCTGCAAGCTGCGCAAGAAGCTCAGCCTGGCATGCGGCGGCGAGAATTACATCGAGACCGTATGGGGCCGCGGCTATGTGCTGCGCGACCCCGAGGAGGGCCAGGCCGCGGCCTGATACCGATTTGCTACAGGGGCAAGGCGAGGCCGCGTTCCGCAAGGAACGCGGCCTTTTCGCGTAGGCCGCCGTCGCACGGCGGATCGAGCCGCTCCCGAGCTCAAAAGCAGACCATCCAACGAACCCGCGAGCTCGACCGGCGTTTAGCCCTCCGAGCAATGTCGAGAGGGTGAGAATGGAATCTCTGATCTACACCGATGACGGGGTGGAGCTGATCGGAGAGCTATACCGCCCATCGCAGGGCGGCAACGGTCGCGCCATCCTCGTCGTTCACGAGGCGGACGGGATCGGAGGGAACGTCCGGCGCCGCTGCGCGATGCTCGCAGACCTTGGCTATGTTGCGTTCGCGGCGGACTTGCATGGCGGCGGGCGCGTCTTGGAGGATGCCGAGATTGGGCCTGCCATGGCCCGGTTCAGATCCGATTCCGCGCTTATCCGCGGCAGGATCGCCGCGGCGCTCGCGGCGCTGGTCTCGGCCACGGACATCTCGCCTGATCGAACCGCTGCGATCGGCTATTGCTTCGGCGGCTTTGCCGCGCTCGAGCTCGCGCGATCAGGCGCGCCGGTGCGGGCGGTCGCGAGCTTCCACGGTCTATTCACCACCACTGCCCCCGCCGAGGTGGGCAAGACGACCGCCCGGATATTGGCATGCACCGGCGCGCTCGACCCTCTGGTGCCCCCTGCCAATATCGCGGCGTTTCAAAGGGAAATGACCGAGGCTGCGGTCGATTGGCAGCTCATCGTTTACGGCCGGGCTTTACATAGCTTCACCAATCCGGCCGTCGACGAGCTCGACGACCCCCGCATGGCTTATGATCCTGCCGCCGATCGCCAATCCTGGGCCGCCCTTCTCGCTTTTCTCGACGAAAGCTTCGCCCGAGCCTGATCAGTTGCCCGGGCAGCCGGTTCGCTCAAGCACCGGCAGTCTTGGCAGAGTTCAGACGAAGTCTGAGAGGCCCACTTCGCCCGCCAGGATCCCCTCCAGAAGGACGGCGGAATCGACCGTGGCGCCACCGTTGCTAGAATAGAAGATGTAGGTGTCACCTCCCACGCTGAGTGCGGCCACCTCTCCATCTCCCGCATGCGCATCGAACAATTGCTGAGCGGCGGTAGCTGCGGAAAGCGTCGACTGCGGCGATCCCGTCAGCACGGCGCCAGGAGCATATCCGACCGACAGGCGATCCGTGCCGTCGAGATAATCCGCGATCCGGTCGGCACCTGCGCCGAGGGTGGAGCCCAGACCGGAAAACAGGAAGATATCCGCGCCTTCGCCGCCCCTGAGGATATCGACGCCCAGGTCGCCGGAGAGCAGGTCGTTATCGTCTCCGCCGTTGAGCAAGTCGTCGCCCTGGCCGCCGCGCAACCAGTCATCGCCCGCTTCGCCGTGAACCGCATCATTGCCCAGATTGCCGTTGACCGTGTCATTGCCGGCGTCGCCGAGAATGCTGTCGTCCCCCTGACCGCCGACGATGCGATCGGATCCGGTTCCGCCATCCAGCGAGTCCCGGCCGGCGTTTCCCTGAAGATAGTCGGAGCCGGCATCGCCGAACAGGACATCGTCCCCGTCGCTGCCTCCATTTAGTGACCGGCCGTAAAGATGATCATTGCCGCTTCCGCCGCCCAGCGTGTCCGATCCACTGCCGCCGAAAAGGTTGTCGTGACCGTCGAACCCTTCCATATAATCGTCGAAATCGCTTCCGATAAAGCTGTCGTTGCCCGAGAACATCGCGGCGAACGCAGCCCGATCGGTACCGTGGAACGCCCAATCGCCCAATTCCGCCACCGTGATATCGAGACCTGTGATCTCGAAGGTCGTTTCACCATACAGGGTCTCGTGAATCCCGGTGATGGTGCCGCTCAGCGGATCGCCGAAATGGTCGTAGGTGAAGTCATGGCCGGTAAAGCCGTCGACATAGCCACCGCCCGTATCGATCGTGAAATTTTCCGGGGAACGCGATAGATACGGTCCGGTGACCAGATCCTCGAGGTCGATTTCGTCGACCCTGAACGCGTAGGTGCTTCCAGATATGAGTTGAGCCATTGTCCCTATCCCGATGAGTCGCGACCACCATCAACTGGCATCGGGAATGGCTACATCTTTTCAGATGAACTTTCGCTGTCCCCACGAGTCTTTCGCCGGCAGCGCCTCAGTTGGACTGGGCACCGCGCCGGCTATACATGAGCGCAGCTATGATCGCGGCAGAACCAATGCCGAGCGCCGCGCCGACGCCGAGGGTCTTCCCCGATACGCCCGACGCGGCTGAGCCGTCGCTGCTCTCGGGAGACGATGTCCAGGCCCTGGCTGAAGACGAGTCGGCATCGGTCCCTTGCTCCAAATGGGTCTCGCTATGCGGCGGCACTTGAAGCGGAAACGGAGATTGGTTGGCTGCAGGGATCGGAGGTTGGTGACTCATGACATGCTCTCCCGCGGTCATTGCTGATCTTCGGTCGCGCTCCGCTGAACGATTTACCGGCTGCACGTCCGGATCAAAACGCCCGAACCAGCCGGGGTTTCCACAGATCTTGTTGACAATGCATCCATCCCGGCGATTTTACTCACATCCGATCGATCAGAGGGGCTCCGGACGGAGTATCCGGCGGATGCTAAAGAGCCTCCACTCGCAACACCTCGATTGCATCGGCCTTCCCGCTAAAATCCTCGAAGTCCCCCTTGCGCGCTCCGATCAACACCCTCGCCAGCGGCGAGGAGAAGGAGATCAGGCCCGCCGCCGGATCGGCCTCGTCGTCGCCGACGATCGAAACCTCCTTCTCTTTCCCGTTGAGCCGATAGCGTACCCGCGTGCCGAACGCGGCCTCATCGCCCTGGGCGGGGGGCTGGATCTCCATTGTCGCATGGCGGGTGCGCCAGTAACGCAGGTCGCGCTTGAGCGCCTTGAGCTCGTCCTCGCTCGCCGTTCCGTCGGCACCCGCGGCGATCGCGTCGTCGATCCCGGCGATCTTCGCCTCGATCAGCTTCGCGCCGCGCTCGGTGACGAGGTTGGGGCCCGGCGGGATGGGCAGTTCGAACTTGGGCTCGAGATGCTCATCGTCGCTTTCCCGGCGGAAGGCGACGCTCATGCCGCCACGATCGACACACCGTCGCCGCCGCTGGCGACATGGCGGCGAACGCCGATCCGCTTGAGGAACAGCCACAGCGCCTCGACATGGATGCCAGCGAGGACCTTGAGGGTGAGCAGCGGGTGACGGAGGAAGGCCCTGATCAGCGCGCCGTCGCTCAACTCGCGGCGCCTGCCTGAGAAGGCGGCGACGATCAGCGGCCCCTTGGCATCGCCGCCGGCGACGACCACCTTGGCGCTCTCCATCGGCGGCTCGACGGTGATGTCGTAGCGCATGTCGAGGTCCATGAAGGGCGAAACGTAGAAATTCTTGTCGCAGGCCTGGCGGATCACCGCTTCCTTCCCCCGCCCTTCGGGCACCGGGATCACATAGCTGTGCCGTTCCTTGAAGGTGTTTGTCACCTCATAGATCATCGTCGCAAGAGTTCCGTCGCGGCGGTGGCAGAACCAGACCGACAGCGGATTGAAGACATGGCCGAGCATCCGCGGCATGGTGAGCAAACGGATCGGGCCGCCATCGGGTTCCTGGCCAGCCCGGCGCATCAGCGCCTCGATCTGTGGCCGCAGCGGATTTCCGCTGCGATCTGCGAAGTCCCTGTCGTGAAAGGAAAAGAGATTGAAGCGGTTGCGCGAGAAAAGCCGGAGCTTGCCGGCGATCGCGTCAAGCTCGTCGAGATCGAACAGGCATTGGAAGACGCGATATCGCAGCCGGTGGACGCGCGGGCGAAACCGCTGATGGAAGACCTCGCCCGCATAGATGGCCGATTTCACGCCGCGGCTTCCCGCGTCGGCGCGAGATCCATCGCCAGCCGGCCATTAGGCTCTTCGACTGTCCAGGGACGCCGCGCGCCGAGCATCTCGGCGACTGCGAGGCCCGATTGCAGGCCGTCCTCATGGAAGCCCGCGCCGAGATGGGCGCCGCAATAGAAGGTATTGCGCTGGCCCTGAATGGCCCAGATGCGGCGCTGCGCCGCCATCGCGGCGTGGTCGAAGATCGGATGCTCGAAGCTGGTCCGGTCGATCTCATGCCCTGCACCAACGGCGCGATTGGGATTGAGGGTGACGACCAGCGGGCGCCTGGTCGTGAACCCCTGCAGCCGGTTCATCCAGTAGCTGACGCACAGATCACCGGTCGCGTCATTGGCGTGGCGGCGGCCGAAATAGTTCCACGCGCCCCACAGCGCCCGGCGCCTGGGCATCAACGCGGGATCATCGTGCAACACGGCGAGATTGGTACTGTAGCGGAATGCGCCGAGCAACTCGCGCTCCTGCGGGCTCGGATCGGCGAGCATCGCCAACGCCTGGTTTCCGTGCGAAGCGATCACCACCTCGTCGAAGTGGTCGGCATGGCCCTTATGATCGGTAATCGCCACCCGGCCACCCTTGCGCTCGACCGAGGCAGCCCGCATGCCGAGCCGCAACTCGCCCACGAAGTCGGCGAGCAGCTTGTCGACATAGGTGCGGCTGCCGCCGATCACGGTGCGCCATTTGGGGCGGCGGCCGAGATCGAGCAGGCCGTGATTGTCGCAGAAGCGGATGAACGCCTCGGCCGGATAGTCGAGCAGCAACTGCGCCGGCGCCGACCAGATCGCCGCTGCCATCGGCAACAGATGATCGTCGCGGAAGGCGTCGCCATAGCGGCCCTGCTCCAGCATCTGGCCGAGCGTCATGTCCCCGAAGCCGCCGATCTGGGCGGCCGCCTCGCGGTAGAAACGGACCAGGTTGCGCAGCATCGACCAGAAGCGGCGCGAGAAGAGGTTCGAAGGCTGGGCGAACAGCTGCCAGATCCGGTCGCCGGCGGCATATTCCAATTTCCCGTCGTCGAGCGACACCGCGAAGCTCATGTCGGTCGCACGCGCCGCGACGTCGAGGTGCGCGAACATCGCGATCAGATTGGGATAGGTGCGGTCGTTGAAGACGATGAAGCCCGTGTCGACCCCGAGCCTCGATCCATCAGACATGTCGACGTCTATCGTGCGGGTATGGCCGCCGGGGCGCCCCTCGGCCTCGTAGAGCACCACGTCGTTCGTCTTCGCGAGAAGCCACGCGGCCGACAGTCCGCTGATCCCGCTGCCGATCACGGCAATCCGCTGCCCCCTGCGGACATTCGTCATGCTCGTTGCCCCCGTCATCGTGCCCGCTCTCGCTCCGTTCGACCCAGCTACGCGAGCCGGATCGAACGGGTTGCGGGTCGGCCCGTGACGACTGCTAACCTGCGTTATTAAAAGCGCAATGCCGAATCTGCGCGCAACGCAGTGGCTCCGGCCACCGTATAGGGCTAGGACACCACCATAGACCCCTCCTCCTTCAGAGGAAGGGCCTTCGCCCGAGGGGATGGGGCGAGATTTGGGGGACCACCGCGATATGACCGCTATCAGCAGTATCATCCTCGCATCACTGATCATGTCGGCGATGATGATGATGGCCTGGGCTGTGCAAAAGCAGACCCGCCAGTCGGGCTGGGCCGACGTCTTCTGGTCGTTCGCGATCAGCGCGGGCGGGCTTGTCGTCGCGCTGATGACGTCGAGCGAGGCACCGGTCGAGCGGACTTGGCTGGTCGCGGCGATGGTGGGCTTCTGGTCGATGCGCTTGGGCTTCCACATCCTCGCGCGCACCGCGACCGCGACCTATGAGGACCCGCGCTACGCCGACCTGCGGCGAGAATGGGGCGAGAAGTTCCAGGGACGGCTGTTCGGTTTCCTCCAGATCCAGGCATTGTGCGGAATCGGCCTGGTCGTCACCGTCTATGCCGCCGCGCATCGCCCGGGCCCCGCCTTCATGCCGACCGATTGGCTCGGCCTCGCCATACTCGTCGTCTCGGTGATCGGCGAAGGCATCTCCGACCGGCAGTTGCGCGCCTTCACGGCGACCAGGGCCAATCACGGCAAGGTCTGCGACAAGGGTCTCTGGGCCTGGTCTCGTCATCCCAATTATTTCTTCGAATGGCTCGGCTGGGTCGCCTATCCAGTCATCGCGATCTCCTTCGCGGGGGACTGGTGGCAAGGCTGGCTCGCGCTGATCGGGCCGGTGCTGATGTACTGGCTGCTCGTCCACGTCTCGGGCATTCCGCCGCTCGAGGCGCATATGCTCAAGAGCCGGCGCGAGGCCTTCAAAAACTACATGGCGCGCACCAGTGCCTTCTTCCCACTGCCACCACGCAAAAGCTGACGGATCAACATTGATGGATTTCATCGCCGCCGCCACCGCCGCCGTCGAGCGGCTTCCCCTTCCCGACGCCGTCACCCTGGCGGGAGTCGAGTTCCTCGTCGGACGCACCGGCCGCAAGCTGGCGCGCGAGCCCGAGAACAACGAGGCGTTCGCACGGACGATGAAGGCCTTCCCGATCGCCATCCACACCGACGACGCCAACGCCCAGCATTATGAGGTGCCGGCCGCCTTCTTCGACCTCTGCCTCGGCCCCCGCCGCAAATATAGCTGCTGCTATTATGCGAGCCCCGACACGCCGATCGGCGACGCCGAGGAGGCCGCGCTCGCCCAGACCGTCGAGCATGCCGGGCTGGCGGACGGTCAGGATATTCTGGAGCTCGGCTGCGGCTGGGGCTCGCTCAGCCTCTATATGGCGGCGCGCTATCCCAATGCCCGGATCACCGCCGTGTCCAACTCCCACTCGCAACGCGAGCATATCGAGAGGCTGGCCGCGGCGCAGGGCTCCACCAACCTGACCGTCATCACCCACGACATGAACGACTTCCAGGCCGATGCGCGATTCGATCGCGTCGTCTCGGTCGAGATGTTCGAGCATATGTCGAATTGGGAGGCGCTGCTCGGGAAGGTGAAGGGCTGGCTCAAACCCGACGGACGTCTGTTCATCCACATCTTCACCCATGACAGGGCGAGCTACCGCTTCGACCATGCCGACAAGGCGGACTGGATCGCGCAGCACTTCTTCACCGGCGGAATCATGCCGAGCCACGCCCTGATCCGGCACTTCCCCGATCTGTTCACAGTCGAGGAGGAATGGCGCTGGAACGGCAAGCACTATGCCCGGACCGCGTTCGACTGGCTTGATCGCTTCGATTCCAACCGGCCTGAGATCGCGCAGATCTTCCGCGATACTTATGGCAAGGATGCCAAGCTGTGGGAACGCCGCTGGCGGCTCTTCTTCCTCGCCACCGCAGGGCTTTTCGGCCATAAGGACGGGGTGCCTTGGGCGGTCAGCCATTATCGGCTCAGGCCCGCGGACTGATACGGCGTCGACTGCCAACGGCAATCGCTTCGGGCGGGACCAGCAGCTAGGCGGGAATGGCCTGCCGGGCCCAGGAGACGATCGCCTCGGCCGGCATCGCGCCCGAGTGCCGCGCCACCTCGCGACCTTTCGAAAACAGCACGAGCGTCGGGATCGATCGGATGCCGTAGCGCCCTGCGATCCCCTGCTCGGCTTCGGTATCGAGCTTGGCGAGTCGCAGCCGGGGCTCGAGCTGGCGCGCCGCCGCGGCGAAGGCCGGTGCCATTTGCCGGCATGGCCCGCACCAGGATGCCCAGAAGTCGACGAGCAATGGAATGCCGCTCTTCGACGCATGGGCGTCGAAGTTGGCGGTGGTGAGGGTGATCGGCTCGCCCGCGAACAGCGCCGATCCGCAGCGGCCGCACTTGCCGCCGGCGGAGAGCCTGCCCTCCGGCACCCGGTTTAGCGTCGCGCAGGACGGGCAGGCGATGATGCGTGAGCTGGCTTCGGGCATCGCTCCTCTCCCTCGATGATCGTCAGAATGAATGCGGTCCGGCGCTGTTCCAGATCCGGGACGAAATCATGCGGGGAGTTGCACATTTTTCAGGATCGCGCAGATAGGGCGCGTGGATCGCATCGATGCAGTGGTGATCGGAGCAGGAGTCGTCGGGCTGGCCGTAGCGCGAGCGCTGGCGCTGGCCGGCCGTTCGGTGATCATTCTCGAGCGCGAACGGCAGTTCGGAACGGTCACGTCGTCGCGCAACAGCGAGGTCATCCATGCCGGCGTCTATTATCCCGCGGGTTCGCTGAAGGAGAGGCTGTGCGTCGAGGGACGCGAGCGGCTCTACGCCTTTTGCCAGACGCACCAGGTCGCACATCGCCGTTGCGGCAAGCTCATCGTCGCCGCCGACGACGGCGAACGGCCGATTCTCGGTGCCATCGCCGCGCGCGCGCATGGCGCGGGGGTGGATCTCGTCCGGCTCGACCGCGCGGCCGCGGCCCGGATCGAGCCGGAGGTGCGCTGCGTCGAGGCGCTGCTGTCGCCGGCGACCGGGATCGTCGACAGTCATGGCCTGATGCTGGCGATGCTGGGCGAAGCCGAGGATCATGGCGCGAGCATCGCCTACGGGACGGAAGCCCGGGCCGTGCGCCGGACGCGGGACGGGTGGGTAGTGACCGTCGAACGAATGGAGCTGGCGGCCTCGGCGGTCGTCAACGCCGCCGGGCTCGACGCGCAGGCGGTCGCGAGCACGATCGAGGCGCTCGACCCTGCCTCCATCCCGCGCCGTTTTCTCGCCAAGGGATGCTATTTCACCTATTCGGGCAAGGTTCCCTTCAGCCATCTGATCTACCCGGTGCCGGTGCCCGGCAGCCTCGGCACCCATCTTGCGCTCGATCTGGCGGGCGGCGCGCGCTTCGGGCCCGATATCCGTTGGATCGACGAGATTGATTATGACGTCGATCCAGCGCTCAAGCCGCATTTCGTAGAGGCGGCCCGCCGGATCTGGCCGGGGATCGACCCGGACAGATTGCATCCGGGCTACGCGGGCATTCGGCCCAAATTGTCGGGCTTCGGCGAGCCGATGGCCGACTTCGTTATCCAGGGCGAACCCGATCATGGGCTGCCGGGGCTCGTCAATCTGTTCGGGATCGAGTCCCCAGGGCTGACGTCCTGCCTCGCCATAGCCGAGCGCGTCGTCACGCTCGCGCGATAGAGCGAAGGTCTCCCCGCAGGACGACCATAGCGGCGAAAGCCGGGCGGCAAGATTGTTATTCGGCGCATATGCTGTCACATGGCTGCATGAGATCGGCGGCTTATCGAGCTTTCATAGTGCTGACCCTGGTGGCCCAGGGGTGCTCGACGATCCGCAGGCCGATAACCGAACCCCAGCAGGCGGTGGCACCCCGCGAGGAAAAAGCCCCCACGGGGGATGCTTCCCCCGAAGACCGTGGGAAACAGCCGCCACCCTACCGTCCGGCAGAAGGCGTCTACCAGTCCACCGGAACGCCGGCCCTGGACAAGCTGTGCCTGACGATGCGAGCCAGCGACGAAGCCAATTTCTGCAGCGGCTACATACTCGCGACATTCGACCGGCTTGCTCTGGATAGCATGATCTGTCCTCCCGTCTCGGTCACCAATCGCCAGTTGATCGCGATTGGAAGGAAATATCTGCAGGACAAACGAACGAAAAGGCAGCGCCTGGCCTCCGAACATATGCGCGAGGCATTCAGCAAAGCGTTTCCATGTCGCAAATAGGCCGGTCCTGCACGCCGCCCCAGGGTTGCACCTTATCCGCGCGGTCATGCGGCCGGTGGCGCTATGCGCCGGGGACATTCTCACCCTTACCCCAATCGCGCCCTTCGAACGGAGTGACATTGACTTTCAGATCCTGCCAGCCATCGACGCAGCGCAACGAGATGCTGATGCCGTCGGGATGGGAGCGCGGCCGATAGAAGCTCTTGATCCCGCACTGAGAGCAGAAGATGTGCCGCGCCTTCCCCGTGCCGAAGCGGTAGGTGGTCGTGTCTCCCTGCCCTTCGAGCAGGCGAAACCGGATGTCGGGCACGATCAGGTGGAGATAGCCAGTCATCGAGCAGATCGAGCAGTTGCAATCGAGGACCTCGAGCGGCTCGTCGCCGGTCTCGGCCTCGAAGCGCACCAGCCCGCAATGGCAGCCTCCTTCCACCTTCATGATCAGCTCCTCGCGAAACGCCGCGTGGCCGCGCAGCCCGCCGCCGCGCTGATCCCGGACACGAATGTGCCCCACGCCATGTCGAACACCGTGATCTTGCTGCTCCAGACGATCAAGGTCGCGTGGTTGGTGAGATCATAGGTCGCATAGGCGAAAAAGCCGAACAGCCCTCCCGTGAGCAGCGATTGCCGCCAGCCCGTGCCCGTCACGCCCGGCAGCACCGCGAAATAGACGAGACCGGCGATGTACAGCGCGTAGAAGAGGATCGCGGCGCCCATGCGCGGTTCGGGCGCAAGGATCGATCCGATCAGCGGCCGGTACAGCGATGGCCCGACCTGGGTCAGCCAGACAAAATCGACCGCGGCGAACACCAGCAAGGTTGCGACATAAGCGACGATGACACGGATCACGCGATCCTCCCTCGAAAATCCATCCCTTCATGAACCACCCGATGGCCGCCGTCATCCTTGTCTTTTGATCGGCGAGGCCCGATGTAGCGCCCGGCGCGCTCTCCAGCGCCGAGATTCGGGGAATGCATGTCGGGTTCAGAGCGTGGCAGGGGCTCCGCGACCGTCTTTGTCGTCGCGACCATCCTGATCGACGCGATCGGTTTCGGCATTGTCATCCCGGTGCTGCCGCGGCTGGTGATGGAATTGGGCCAGCTCGATCTGGCCGAGGCGACCTGGATGGGCGGCTGGCTGTCGGTCGTCTATGCGGCCACCCAGTTTCTGTGCGGACCGCTGGCAGGCAATCTCGGCGACCGCTTCGGCCGGCGGCCGGTGCTGCTGTTCGCGCTCGCGGGTCTCTCGATCGACTATCTGCTGATGGGCTTCGCGCCCGATCTCGCCTGGCTGTTCGCGGGACGGCTGATCGCCGGTGTATTCGGGGCTTCGTTCAGCCCGGCCACTGCCGCCCTCGCCGACCTTACCGCGCCCGAGGAGCGCGCCAGGCGCTTCGGCCTGGTCGGCGCGGCGTTCGGGATCGGCTTCATCATCGGCCCGGCGGCGGGCGGCCTGCTCGGCGAGATCAGCCACCACGCCCCCTTTCACGCCGCGGCGGCCCTCGCCGGCGCCAATTTCCTGTTCGGGCTGTTCTTCTTCCCAGAGACGCTGGCGCGCGAGAACCGTCGACCGTTCCGCCTCGCACGGGCCAATCCGATCGGCGCACTGCTCGCCGCTCGCAAGCTGCGGGGCGTGCTCGGTCTGGCGGGCATATTGCTGCTCTGGAACATCGCCTCGATGGTCTATCCGGCGACCTGGTCTTATTTCGCGATCGCCCAATATGGCTGGTCGAACGGCATGATCGGCTTCTCGCTGGCTTGCGCGGGCATTTCGATGGCGCTGATCCAAGTCAAGGTGCTGGGCCCTGTCGTAGCCAGGCTGCGCGAACGGCGCACCGCGATGATCGGCACCGCCGTCGCCGCAAGCGGTTATCTGCTCTACGCGCTAGTGCCCCATGCCTGGTTCGGCCTGCTCGTCATCATCTATACCTCGCTGCAAGGGCTGGTCCAGCCGACGGTCACGGCGCTGATGTCGCAACGCGCCCCGGCTGATGCGCAAGGGGAGATGCAAGGCTTCATCGGCAGCCTCAACGCGATTGGCGCGATCGCCGGGCCACTGCTGTTCAATCCGGCGCTGGCGTGGTTCACCGGCCCCAGCGCGCCGGTCCATTTCCCCGGCGCGGCCTTCGTCATCGCCTCGGCCTTCGCTATGTTCGCCTTCGTCTCGCTCGCGCTGACCCGGCGGGTGCGGGATCAGGAGGTCGGGAGCAGGATTCCGTCCTCGACCGGCGCGTAGCCGAGCAGGACGAGACCCGCGCCGATCGCGGCGATGCAGTTGTCGACGGTCTCGGCATCGATCGAACGGACCACGAAGTTGGCGCCGACCCTGCCGTGCTGAAAGAAGGGATAGCTGCCAATCTGCGAACCGGCATGCATCGCTTCGGTCTCGCGCAGAAGATCGGCGACCTCGCTTTCGGGCACCCAGCAGCCGATCGTTCGCGACAGCATCGGCCGGCCGCCTTCGAGCCGGTTCGACAGCGCCTCCAGCATCAGCCCGGCGATATGCGGCACCCCCGCGAGGATGAAGATATTGCCGATCCTGATGCCCGGTGCGCCCGACATCCGGTTCTCGATCAGTTCGGCGCCGTCGGGGACCCGCGCCATGCGCAGCCGCGCGTCGGTCAGCCCGCCACGTGTGGCATAATAGTCCTCGAGCGCCTTTCGTGCCTTGGGATGAATGACGACCGGAACGCCCAGCGCACGGGAGATCGCATCGACGGTGATGTCGTCATGGGTCGGCCCGATGCCACCGGTCGTGAACAGATAGTCGTTGCGTGCCTTGAGCTGGACCACGGCCTCGCCGATCAAGTCCATGTCGTCGGCCACCACGCGCACCTCGGACAGCCTGATCCCCTGCATGTTCAACCAGAGGGCCACCTGCGAGACATTCTTGTCTTGGGTCCGGCCCGAGAGGATTTCGTCGCCGATCACGAGCAGGGCGGCGGTCCAGATACGCTCTTGTTGGTCGCGCGGAATCATGGGCGAAGCCATAAAGCCTGATTGTCGAAGGTGGAAGGGCGATGCGCTTCGGTAGAGGGCGTCAATCACGCGGCGTCAAGGAATCCGCGCGTGACGACGCTCGCAAAGCCGGAGCGCTTCGCCTATATGCGAACATATGACCAATTATGTGATTGCCGATCAGAACATCGCCGCCAATCCGCGCAGCGGCGCGATCAAGCTGCATGGGCCGGAGGGCTTCGCGGGGATGCGCGCGGCCGGACGGCTGGCGGCGGAAATCCTCGATGCGCTCGTACCGCATGTGGTGCCCGGCATCGAGACTCAGGAACTCGACCGGATCGTCTACGACATGACGATAGCGGGAGGCGGCTATCCCGCGACGATGAACTATCGCGGCTATACGCACAGCTGCTGCATCAGCATCAATCATGTCGTCTGCCACGGTATACCCGGCAACAAGACCCTCAAGGATGGCGATATCGTCAACATCGACGTGACCCCGCTGCTCGATGGCTGGCACGGCGACAGCAGTCGCATGTATCTGGTCGGCGATGTCGGTATCAAGGCACGGCGGCTGGTCGAGGTCACCCACGAATGCCTGATGCTCGGCATCGAGCAAGCCAAGCCCGGCAATCGGCTCGGCGACATCAGCAATGCGATCCAGCGCCACGCCGAAAAGCACCGCTACGGCGTGGTCCGGGACTTTTGCGGTCACGGCCTCGGCCGCGTCTTCCACGATTCGCCCGAGGTCGTCCATGTCGGCCGCCCGGGCACGGGCCCGGATCTGCGCCCCGGCATGTTCTTCACGATCGAACCGATGATCAACATCGGCCGTCCCGACGTGAAAATGCTCGACGATGGCTGGACGGCGGTCACCCGCGATCGTTCGCTGTCGGCCCAGTTCGAGCATTCGATCGGCATCACCGAGGATGGCTGCGAGATTTTCACGTTGAGCCCCAGAGGCCTGCACAAGCCGCCCTACGCCTGAACTTCTTCGCGGCAGCGATATTTTCCGCGGCGAAGCTCGTTTAATTTGCAGGCAGCCGCTGCCCAATTTTCAGGCATTCCGACGATATATGCCGCCAATTGCGGCAATGCGGCAGAATATCTTCCCTAACGGCCCCACTATCCTTGCGACTCGCAATCTGGCACGCTTATTGACGTTCCGCAAACGGGCTGGCCGGGGAGGGCACAGGTGAAGAAAATTGAAGCGATCATCAAGCCGTTCAAGCTCGATGAGGTCAAGGAGGCCCTTCACGAAGTGGGGGTTTCCGGCATCACGGTGACCGAAGCCAAGGGCTTTGGCCGCCAGAAGGGTCATACCGAGCTGTACCGCGGCGCGGAATATGTGGTCGATTTCCTGCCCAAGGTGAAGCTCGAGGTTGTCGTCGACGACAGCCTGGCCGAGCGCGTGGTCGAGGCTATCGCATCCGCGGCGCAGACAGGTCGCATCGGCGACGGCAAGATCTTCGTACTGCCGGTCGAAAGCGCGATCCGCATCCGGACTGGAGAGAGAGACGCGGACGCGATCTGATCGCGGCGGCGCAGGCGATAAAGGCAAGGCGCAACGACGCCTCACACACATTCACGGATTTTTCTCACGGGAAGGCAAGGCATATGGCGAACAAGCCCGCTGACGTTCTGAAGATTATCAAGGACAAGGAGATCGAATGGGTCGATCTTCGTTTCACCGATCCCAAGGGCAAGTGGCAGCACCTGACGATGGTCGCCGGCGTGGTCGGTGAGGATGAGCTCTCCGACGGCTTCATGTTCGACGGTTCGTCGATCGAAGGCTGGAAGGCGATCAACGAATCGGACATGATCCTGAAGCCCGACCTCGACGCAGTCTGGGTCGATCCCTTTTCGGCGACCCCGATGCTGATCCTGGTCTGCGACATCGTCGAGCCTTCGACCGGCGAGCTTTACGGCCGTGATCCGCGTTCGACCGCGAAGCGCGCCGAGGCCTATGTCAAGTCGATCGGTATCGGCGACACGGTCTATGTCGGCCCCGAAGCCGAATTCTTCATGTTCGACGACGTCCAGTTCGAGACGAGCTACAACACCAGCTATTACAAGCTGGACGACATCGAGCTGCCGACCAACACCGGCAAGGCACTGGAAGGCGGCAATCTTGGCCACCGTCCGCGCGCCAAGGGCGGCTATTTCCCGGTAGCCCCGGTCGACTCGGCGGTCGACATCCGCGCCGAGATGGTTTCTACCATGCTCGAAATGGGCCTGCCCTGCGACAAGCATCATCACGAGGTCGCCGCCGCGCAACACGAGCTGGGCCTGACCTTCGGCACGCTCGTCACCACTGCGGACCGGATGCAGATCTATAAATATGTCTGCTGGCAGGTCGCCCAAGCCTACGGCAAGACGGTCACCTTCATGCCGAAGCCGATCAAGGAAGATAACGGTTCGGGCATGCACACCCACATGTCGATCTGGGATCAGGGCAAGCCGCTGTTCGCGGGCAATGGCTATGCCGGCCTGTCGGACACCTGCCTCTATTTCATCGGGGGCGTGATCAAACATGCCAAGGCGCTCAACGCCTTCACCAACCCGACCACCAACAGCTACAAGCGGCTGGTGCCGGGCTATGAGGCGC
>CAMLSA010000077.1 GCA_946482655.1 uncultured Sphingomonas sp.
CCTCGGCGAGGCCGTTAGACCCCTCCTTGGCGAGATCGGCCGCCTCGCCGGCTTCGAGCAGCTTTGATCCGAACACGCCGGCCAGGCTGACGACGGTGAGCAGCGCTGCGCCCAGCGGTCCGGTCAGGGCGCGTCCCAGCACGCCCGCCTTGCCGCCCATGTCGGCCATCGCTCCGGCGACCTGCGATCCCTGCTGGGCGAGGATCAGAAACGGGTTCGTTCTGGCGGCAACCTGCGTTCCGATATCGGAGAGCTGGTAGCCAAAGTTCCGCATCGCGAACTGCGACCGCTGGGTCGCGGCGGCGGCGTCCCGCTGCGCCTGGGCCGCCGCGCGGGATGCGGAGGAGAGCTTGTTCGTGGCGTCGGCCGACCGCTGGGCCTCGCCCGCCTGCCGGCGCAGCGCGGCGGCGGACGAGCTGGTATCGGCGCCGAGCTTCCCGGCCGCGGCCGAAGCGCCGCCCGTGGCGGCGGTGAGCTTCTTCACTTCCTCGGCCGACAGGCGCGTCTGCCCGATCAGCCCCGAGCCATCACCCTTCAGAAGGACGCGAAAAACAAGATCCGTCATCGGCGTGCCAGGACGTTGAGCGCCTCGGCCTCCATCACCCGCATGTCGTGGAACCGGTCGGGCGACATCTGAACGCCGAGCATCTGCGCCGTCGCGGGCACCGCGGAATAGTCGATGCCGAGGCGCCGGCCGCTGAGCGGATCGAAGCGCCATTGGGTCGCCATCGAATAGAACAGCCTGATCACCGGCTCGTCGCTCACGTCGATGAATATCTCGTCATCAGAGAAGCCGAAGCGGGCGCGCAGCTGATCGGCCGCCGCTTCGGTCAGCGGATCGCCTGCCGTTGACTGGCCGCCGCCGCGCCGCCCGGCCCAGATCCGCGCGACGGCCTTCAATTTCCCTCGCGTATCTCCTGCCCGCCGGCCATGCAGACGCGGTAGGCGGCCAGGGTGCGTTCGAAGACATTGGGCTCGTTCATGAGCAGCCGGACATTCTCGTCGCTCCAGGGGAGCGGGTCGTCGTTCTCCGCATGCACGCCGCGCCAGTCGTCGGCGAAGAGCTGCAAGGCATCGCGCATGAGCGCCGAGGACTTGACGTCGTCGCCGGCGGCCTTGGCCCTGGCGGAGGCGAGCAGCCGCTCCTGGATTTCCTCCTCGAGCGCATCGCGATCGTCGACCTTCAGCAGCATGAACCGCATCTCGATCGCGTTCTCGATGATCCTGCCGTCCTCGGTCACGCCCGGCCAGGTGACGGGCCACCAGGCGCGGGGTTTGGCGACGATCTTGAAAGCCATGATGGTTCTCCCTGCCAGGCGTTGGGCGGACGCCGAAGCGCCCGCCCGGCTCGCGGTGGTTATTTCGTGGTGAAGATGACGTCGTCCTGGCCGGCCGAGGTGACGTTCAGCTTGTAGCCCATGTCGATCATCGGGACGTCGTCCTCCTCCGAGATGTCGATCGACGTGATCTCGAGGTTGGCGCTGTCCATCTGGACGATGTAGCCCGCGGCCGTGCCCTGGATGAGCTGCGTCGCGACATGCGCCCCGCTCAGCAAACTGGTGAAATAATTCTTGCTGGCGACGTCGGGCGCTTCGCCGACGATCCGCCCGGTGATCTCGTGATTGCCGCGCTTCACATAGTTACCGCCGACTAGGTTGCGCAGCGCGATATTGGCGTTGGCGTCGCCGGTGAACGAACGCAGCACCAGCGCATAGCCGTCGAGCGTGAAATCGGTGTTGACCGTGTTCACTTCGAGCGGCGTCTTCCAGCGCGTCAGCGTCGGCGCGCCCGGCGTGTTCTGCACCACCTGGTTGCTCGCCGGAATGAGCATGGTGAAATCGAACTTCAGGAACGGGATCTGGCCGGCGGTGAAGTCCCAGCCAAAGGTGCCGCGTCCGCCCAGGCCGACGCGCTTCTGGTTGTTGTACCAGTCGTACATCGCGAACGACGACATCGCACCACCGGGCGCCACCATCTTCTGGACGGCCTTCTCGGTCGCGGTCAGCGTCGGCGCACCCATGCCGCAGCATTCGAGCAGCTCCATCCAGGCCGGCGCGACATCGGCGGTTCCCGAGCCCTGCAGCTCGACTTCGAAGCTGTTGCGCTTCCGCGGATTGCCATGGATCGACTGCTGGCCGCCGATATGGCGGGTGTCGAGCTCGCGGCGGATCTGGTCGACCTCGATCGGCGTCGACGTGAAGCGGCGGGTCAATATGGCATTGTCCGCCACCGTCAGCGCGGGATCGGTAGCATAAGTGCCCTCTTTCCCTCCGAGAATGACCTTTGCGATAGTGGTCATGACTTACTCCTGGCCAGGCCGTCAGTCGGCCATTCATCGGGGTGCGTGATCGGATCGTTGCGGCCGAGCTCGGCGAGCCTGGCAACGCGGGCGGGCCCGTTCATGGGCAGGCCCCAATGATCGAGCGGACGGTTATTCTCGTCGCGGTCCCGCGGCGCGGTCGGCAGATCCGGCTCCACAGCCTTCACTTTCTTGCCGCGCCCCGGCTTCTGCTCGGCGCCGCCGGCAGCGTCCTGGTCCTCGGGTCCGGCTGCGCCGGTCTCGGGAACTTCCATTATAACCTCCTCAGATGATAACCGGTCCTAAAGCGGACCGCCCATGCGATCGTCTGTCCGTCGGCGGACAGTAGATCACCGCCGAGATACTCGGTCGGCCCGCTGGCTTCCGGGTGCGTCCACCCGAACAGCGCGTCGCGCGTGCCGTCGCGCATGATGCGCAGCCGATCATCGAGCTTGTCGGATCTGCGGCCCTGCGCTTCGAGGACGAGCGCGATCATGAAGTCGACGTCGACCTTCTGACTCGATGCTCCGACCAGCGTGTTCGGTTTGCCGATCTCACGGGGGAAGACGATATATCCCGCGGGCAGCGATCCGGCCGGCGGCGCCTGCTTGAGCGCGGCCCATTCGAGCTCGCCGCCGATCTGCTTGAAGCCCAGCCCGGCGAGCTGAGTCCGAATAGGCTCCGGGTTCATGGCTGGATCTCGCCACCGCCGGCGCCACGCTGGAAATGCTGCGCGATGATATGCAGCACTTCGTCAACCCCATCGGCCGACAGGCCCATATAAGGGCGAGCGGGAATCGTGATCGACTGGCGCGGCCCGAACGGCGTGTTGAGCGCGCGCGCGGTGAAGTGGGTCGAGCCGTCATGGCCAGGCTTGCTGCGCGCCTCGCCGGGCCGTGCTCGGATGGTGCCGCCGCGTTGATGGATCTCCGCATACTCGGCCGCGCCACCCGATGCCTCAGGCCCAGCGGCGGCATAGTCGGGCCCCCAATCCTCACGAAGCGACCGGCGCAGGTCCCCGGACAGGGTGAGCGTCTGACCGCCATCCTCGCGCGCGCTCTGAGACTGTTTCCACGGCACGCCGTCCGGCCCGGTCTCGGTGCGAAACCGCTCCTCGGCCTCCTCGACCAGATAGTGGGCGATCGCCGCCCAGGCGGGCGTCATGTTCGCCGCGGCGTCCTCGAGCCCCTTCAGGCCGACGCTCAGCCGGTCCTCGAGCTCGATCGAGAGGTTGAGGCCCCCCGTCACAATCTGGCGCCTACCATGTTGAGTTACGCCCGCCCGGATAGGCCCGGCGCCCTTCCGTGAACACGATCGGCGCGTCGCTTTCCGCCGAGGCCGGCTGATCGGCTCCAGGGATGCTGAGCGGCAGCGCCCCCGACGAGATCCGCTCGAGCAGCCGATTGGCCGCCTTGGCGCCATCGGCCACCCCCTCGGGAGCCCCGCGGGGATAGAGCCTGGCGCGCGCGAGATCCGCGAGCGCCGTCTTGATCGCGTCCGGCACGGTCTCGAGCGGCACGGCGTACCGGCCGCCGAGATTGATGTCGACGATGCCCTGGGCGTCGCGCAGCGCGGCGATCAGCATCGCGCGATCGATGCGCCCGGCCCCGGTGCCGTCCGTCATCCGAACGACCTCCTCGAGCCCGAAGCGGTCGACGAAATCCGAAATCGAGAGATAGGCGACCGAGCCGTCCGGCATCGTCCAGGTGCCGTCGACGACGGCGACCTCGAGCTCGGCTTCGATCAGGCCTTCCGCGTCCGCGGCCGGCACCGCCTTCAGCGTGACCAGGTAGCGCTCGCCATCGGTGCCGCCGCTGATCGATCCAATGACCGCTTCGCCGTCGAGCTCGGCCGACACGGCAAGAGCCGCGCTGCCCGAGACCAAGCCGCGCGACACGGCCGCGATCGCATCGATCGACGCCACCGCCTGGCCCAGCTCGAAGACGTGCTGAAGCGCCTCTTCAGGCTGCTTTATGATGGCTTGCAACGCGATCATCGGCCGCCCTCAACACCCGATGACCAGGCCGACGATCGACAAATACGCTGCCACCGCCGTCCTGATCATCGGGGCGCCCCCTAACTGGTGGTGATTACTCGGCCGGCTTGGCCTGGGCGGCGATCTCCGCGCGCTTCTCCCCGATCGCCTTGATCAGATCGTCGCGCTCGAGCTTCGGCTCCTTGGGGATGCCGAGCTTCTTGGCGACGGCGCCGAGCTGTTGCGGCGTCATGCTCGCCAGCGGCGCCTCGAGCGCCTGCTGGGCTTCCACGACGATCGGCGAGAAGGCCTCGATGGCGCCACGCGCGAGCAGCTCGGCGACGGGACCGCTCTCGTCGGCCTTGTACGCCTCGAGCTCCTCGTCGCTGAAGGTGACGGTTTCCCCCTCGAGATAGAGCTTGTTGTTGTGGTTGACACCATGTTTGGCCCGGAAGCCCATCGTCGTTCTCCTGCTGGGTTTTCGGGAGAGCGGGTGAGCCGCTCCCCGGAAAACCCCGGCGCTGGATTCGGGTTCAGCGCCGGGGAGCGATCGGCCGACGCCCTCGGCCGACCGGGTTACGGTCAGGCGATGGCGGCGTCGAAAAGGTAGCCCGCGTCCGAGGCGATGAAGCGCTCCCTGACGCTCTCGCCGGTCCGGACGGAGATGCCGCCGCGCATGCCCATGTCCGGATCCTCGCGCTGAGCTGCGATGCGGCTGCCCCACTCGAAGGTGCCGAGGAAGGTTACCGCGCCCTTCGCCTGGACAACCGGCGCTTTGTAGGCCAGCGCGAGCTGCTTGCCCCAAAGCCGGGCAAGGCTGGGGGTCTGTCCGCGCTTCGCGCTGTTCGCACGCGCCTGGCCGACCAGGACCTCGTCGACTTCGAACAGCTCGGCCACCTGCTGGCGGGTGACGTTGCCCTTGGCAGCACCGGTGCCGAGGCAAGCCTCGACGATTTCGGGATGCGAGCGGAAGGTGGTCCAGGTCGCCTGGCCGAAGATCATCTGGTTGGGCCGCATCAGCGGTACGTCGAGCGCCGCGTTGATGGTGGCGATCGGCGTCGAGGACGCATGGCTGAACTGGCTGGTGCCGCTCAGCGTCTGTTTGAGCCCGCTCGCATAGTTCGCGGCGGCGAACACCAGGTCCGCGACGCGCTTCTCGCGATCGAGCGCGATCAGCTCCTGGAGGAACATGACTTCGTTACCGAGCGGATCGTATCGCTCGTCGGCATTTTCCATGTCGGCCCGCGGCACGCCGCCGTCGAGCGCATGGTCCTCGGTGGAGTCCGTGACCTCGCTCGCCTCGAGCGTTACCTCGTTGGGCTTCGACCGGCGGCCGACGCGAGTGTCGGGGATGTTGAAGAACGTGTCCGTCGCATAGGACAGAAAGGTGAATTTTTGCGCGTCCACCGGGATGCGCGGCGCCACCAGGTCCGCGATGTAGTTCTTGTTGGCATAGGCGACCGCGATCGCGGTGAGCGCCGGGTCGATAGGATAAGGGGAAAGCGACACTTTGCGGCCTCCTGTTGCCGATTAACGAAAGGGTTGAGCGCGGCCGATCAGGCGCCCTGCATCGTGCTGGGCGCGATCTTCACCAGGCCGATGTCGCCATCGACGCCGCTGACCATGGCGATGCCGATGATCTCGACATTGGCACCCTGGGCGGGGGCCGCCGCGACGGCCTTGCCGTTCGCGTCCGAGGTGAGTTTGGCGCCGCGCGTGATGGTGCCGCCATAGTCGACCTCGCGGATCCCGTCCGTGTGGACGTCGACGGGCTCGCCGCTTGCGGCGGCGATCTCGGTCGAGACGCCGATATGGAGGTTCGCCGCGGCGGCCGACTGGACGACGGAATTGTCCGCCGAGCCGAACTTGATGATGCGACGCGCCGAGATGGCGCCGCCCGCCGAGAAATTCTTGGTGCCCTGGGCCGACATGCCGGTCATTGGATGCTCCGTGGTTGCGTTTCGGGGTTAGGTGACGATCAGGCGCCGTTCTTCTCGACGTGCCGGACCGCCGCCGCGATCGTGATCATGCGGCCCGCCTTGTGCTCGGACTCCATGAACGACTGCGCCTTCTTGGCGAGCTCGTCGGCGCTGAGCGGCTCCGGCTTGTCCTTGCCGGGGGCCTTCTCGCCGAACGAGATCATCGGCGCGGCCTGGTCGAACAGCTTGCGGAATGCAGCGTTCGGGGTGAGCTCGGCCGCGCCATCGCCCTCGCCGAAGGAGACGGTCTCGACGCTCTCGAGCTGATCCATGATGCCGATGACGAGATCCTTGCCGGCCGGCAGCAAAAGCCCGGCCGTGACCTGGGCTTCGACGAACGAAAGGTTCGAGGCATGCTGCGCCTTCTTGGCGGCCTCGGCCGCGGCTTTGTCGCGAGCGTCGGCAGCCGCCTCGCGCTCCTCGAGCGTCTTCTCGCGCTCGGCGAACGACGCCAGCTTGGCCTTTTCCTGGTCGGGAGTGATGCCCGTCATGCTGTTCTCCTGGTCGATGGTGTCGAGGGTGACGCAGCCGGACTGCTGCTGCTCGGAGAAGGAGGCTTCGCGCAGCCCCTTCACCGAGGGCGCGGCGGCGCCGAGAAAACCGATATGTTTGAGATAGTGGGTGCCCGGTGTGGGGTTCGCGGGATGGTCGGGCGGATAGAATTGCGCCGAGACCTTCTTGAACCGCTTGGCGTTGACGAGCTCCGCGAAGCTGGCGTCGACGTCCTTCGGATCCGCGACCAGGATGTCGCCGTCCATCCGCAGGCCTTCGACCCAGCCATAGGCGGGCGCGTTCATCTTCGGATGGCCGACGACGATCGGCGCGTCGAACAGCGCCGGATCGTAGCCCGCCGCGATCTTCGCGAGCTGATCGGCCGAGAAGCTGACCTCCACGCCTTCGGCGCTGATGAAGGTGCCGGGCCGGAAGATTTCGATTGAGGGCGTCTTGTCCATGACACCGAGGGATACGGGGCTGGACTATGACCGCTCAGCGTCCGTTGCCGGACGCTGAGCGCGCAGCCGATTCGCCACCAGCCTGCACATCGATCGCCGGGATGCAACCGGCTGATCGTGCAGGAGGTTTCCCCATGCTCCGAACGGCCCAACGACTGACCCGAACCATCGGTGCCGCCCTCGCCTTGTTTTTCGCGGTGCCGCTGCTGACCGGCTGCGAGCGCGACGAGATGCGCTCGGCCGGCTCCATCGCCGCGAAGGCCGCCGCGCCCACCGCCGTCCAGATCTGCGCGACCGCGCGCGCCGGCCTCACCGCCACGCCGGCCAGGGCCCGCGCCGCCAGCATGCAGTGCCTGATCGCGGCCGAGACCGCCTATCAGTCCGCCGCGATGCTCGCGCTCCCCTTCGTGTCGAACGGCACCATCAAGACGCCGGCCGTCGCCCGGCTGCGCACCCTAAACACGGAGATCGTCCGCCAGCTGAGCGCCGCCTACAACGCGACGAGCTCCGAGCAGCGCGTCGACCTTGCCGATGCGATCGGCCACGCGACCGCCGAGATTCTCCGCATCATCTTGGAGCGCGACCAATGAGCGCCTCGTTCACCGAGCTCGCCGAGACTGTCCTCAAGGCGGTCACGCTCACTGCTCAGGCTAGCCAGGCCGTCTCCGGCGCAATCACCGCGATCGACCGGGCCGCCGTCGCCTTCGCCACCGAGGATATCGACGCGCTGAAGCTGATCATGGATCGGACGCACGCCGAGACGCTCCGCATAGCCGCCCAGCTCGATGCCGCCCTGGCCGCGGCCCAGCGGAACTGAAATGCGCCAGCACGCGGGCGGACCATGTCCGGCCGAGCCGGGCAGCATCGTGCGGATCCGTTACCGCAATGGACGCGAAGCCGGCCCCATCAAAGCCGAATCCAGGCGCTGGGAGCGATGGAGCAAGCCACCGCTCGAAAGCGATTGGGACATCGTCGCTTGGGAGTTTGCAGGGGCAATGAAATGACCAGGAAGGATCTGATCGCGAAGATCAGGAAGTGCCTGGCGCTCGCGAAGAGCGCGAATGAACATGAAGCCGCCGCGGCGCTCGCAATGGCCGCTAAGCTCGCGGCCGAGCATGAGATCGATCTAACCTTGATCGAAATCGAAGAGCACGTCAGCCGAGCCTCACGGACGCTCCGCCCGCCAAAATGGCAGACCATCTTGTCGGCCGCAGTCGCCCGCGCGCTTGGCTGCCATAAATATATCAACGCGGATGGCGATATCGCCTTTGTCGGGCGATTGGCCGCGCCGGAGATCGCGGCCTATGCCTTCGCCGTGCTGCGCCGCCAGCTGCTCGCCGTGCGCAGCGACTATATCGCGAAACACCTGCGCCGCTGCCGGCCGGGGCGGAAGCGGGCGCGCGCCGACATCTACTGCGAGGGCTGGACGAGCGCGGTGTTCCGGAAGATCGCCGCCATCGCGCCCGAGGTGCCCGAGGACGATGCGATCTCCAGCTGGCTTGCCGTCAACGTGCCTGACCTGGTGACCATCGCCGCCCGCTCGGCCTCCGCTGGCGGCGCTGCCGCCGATCGCGATTATTGGCGCGGGTTCGACCGGGGAAGCGATGCGCAGCTCAACCGCGGCATGGGCGCCGCCGAGGCGCCGCGCCAGCTTCCGGGATGACCTGGCCGACTCCTGCCGCCGAAATGGCCCACCGGGCGCCTGGGAAGCCTTCCCGCAGGGGTCGGGCCTCTTTTGCGGGGGATTGGGGCCGAAAGCCCTCAGTGGGGCTAGCAGGGCAAATTTTTGTCAACGGATGCCGGACCGCTTAACCGAGCGTTCAAAGACCGAGATCTCTCACCGTCGTGTAGGTGATCTCCCAACGATCAGATGAGAACCCTTCACCCTCTTCGCGCTTGTAGGCGATCGTGCGTCCATCAACGGCCCAACTCGCTGTCTTCTTCCCGCGATCGTTATTATTGTTGAGCGACAGCGGTTCGCCATATTTTGCTAGGAGCTGCGAAAACATCTTCGCGTCGCACCTTTCTCCGGAAAGGCGAACGAAATCAACCTTGGCGCCAGGCTCCGCGACCTTGCGATCGATCGCGATCATCACGCTCATCGTGCAGCCGTCCACGACCTGGTCGAAGGTGATCATCGGCCGGAACAGGCCCTTGCCGCTAAAGACCTCCGCTTCGGGATACGCAGCGCGGGCGCTTTCAAATGGCATGTCGACTTCGATCTTCCCCCACAGAATTGGGGCGGCCGCCGCCGCTGGCATCCACAAGCATATCGCGCAAATCATCAGAAACGCTCTAACCATGCCACTACCCCCCTTCGTTCTGCTCAGCACCTTTAGGCGTCCACCGCCTCACCATCATTACATCGCCCTCCCGGCCCACACCGCCTTGCCGATCACCTCGAAATCATCGGCATGAAGGTCGACGCGGATCGGCGGGTAGAGCTCGTTCGCCGAAACCAGCTCGGCCTTACCCCCGCCCAGAATCCGCATGCGCTTGATGACCAGATCCTTGCCGAGGCGGGCCATGACGACACCATCCCGCGGTCTCGCTATTGACCTGTCGATCATCACCAATTCGCCGTCCTTGATGTCCGGCTCCATCGAATCGCCTACCGTAGGGAAAAGCGCCAGCTCGTTCGGCGAGCCAAATCGCCGGATGAAACTGGCGGGCAGTTCCGCGTAAGAGGTGGGAGGCCTATCGAGCGCCTCCGCGCCAGGGCCTGCGCTCAGACTAATGTCGTAAAGCTCGATCCGCACCAGCCCCTCGGGCGGTGGAGGGAGGTGCGTCTCCCAATCGCCAGATTCGGCGCCTATGCCGGTCACCAGATAGTCGATTGTCGTATCGAGATGAGCTGCCAGGCGGGACAGCCCCTTGGCGTCGGCACTGGCCGCGCCACCGAGCCAGCGGTGCATCGTCTTCTCGGCAATCCCGGCGATGCGGGCCGCCTCTTTGATTTGGAGCCCGCGCTTTTCGATCACCTTTCGTAGTCGCCGGCCAATGGCGACATCTTCAGGATCTGCTTCCACAATAGCTCCACGTCCGAAAATGTCCCTTGACTGACCAAAAGGTCATGTGCTTTAGGAAGCACGAGACCTTTTAGACCATCAAAGGGCCAAAATGTCAGTTCTTCGTGATTCCCACCCCGAAGATTTACGGGCGGAGCTTCGCAAGAAGTTCGGCACTCTGCAATCATTTGAGCGGCGGTACGGCCTCCCCGTCAACTCGGCTGCCTGCGCCCTCCGCCGCCCCTATGAGGCGGCCGAGCAAGCTATAGCCGAAGCGCTCGACCGCTCGGCACACGAGATCTGGCCGTCGCGCTACGCGCCCGATGGCGTCCGCCTCGATCCACAGCCCGCCCGCAACTACGCCCCCGCGCGCGGCAAGCCCTGGATTCCTCTTCCCGCTCCCGAAGCCTTTGAGGAGGTCCGTTGATGCGCCGCCCGACGTTCCGCAGCGCTCTCCTGGCCGCGCTGCTTGCCGCCCTGCCGGCGGAAGGATCGGCCAACGCCCGCCGCGCCGAGCGCGCGCTTGGCGGACCGCGCCCGTCCTGGATCGATCTCGGCCCCGCCGATTTGCGCATCGGCCAGGGCATCGTCGTCATCCACGTCCTGCCCGCGCATGAGGTCCGTGCCGCTTGCCCGGCTGCACTGGATTGGCACTCGCGTGCCTGCACGTTGATGCCGGGCCGGGTCATCCTCATGCCCGATGAGGAAAGCTCGGGCCTGACCACCGGCCAGTGGCTCGACCTCCTCCGTCATGAGCTGCTCCACGCGAGCGGCCATGATTTCCATGGGCGCCGGCCATGACCGAGCAGGAACGCACAGCGCTCGCCGCCGCGTCCCAGGCAACCGAGGCCAGCGCCGAGCTTATCCGGTTCGCCCGTGAGGGCGCGAGCTGGCCTGGGCCCTTCGGGGAAGTCGAGGTCATCGAGAAACTCGCCGATGCCCTGAAGCTCGCGCTCGAGGTCGAGCGCGATGCTGGCACGGCGGACGCAATCACGATCGAGGATCGCGGGCAGCTCTATGCCGCCGTCAGCCGCTACCTCGAACGATGGGTCGGCTAGCATGGCTAGGGGGGCAAATAATTTTCGGGCTTTCTACGAGAACCTGAGCTGGCTTGAGAAGTCGGATCAGCTGACCGCCATGATCCAGGCCGGCGATCACCCGCCCGGATTTTCCATGACCTTCGACTCGGCCTCGCTGCGCGAGGACGAGCGCGACGCTTTTCAGAAAGGGCTGTTGCATGCATCAGCCTCCTGAGATTGCTGGCTCGATACTGCGCCTGCCCGTTGATCAGATCGAGCTGGGCACCCGCCTGCGCGAAGTGGATACCGCCTGGGCCGAAACAGTCGGCCGCGAGATGGCTAAGGTCGGCCAGTTCGATCCGATCGAGGTTTGTCAGCTTCCGGGCAAGAAGACGTGGCGTCTCGTCTCTGGCGCCCACCGCCTGCAGGGCGCGCGGATCACTGGTCAAGCGACCATTCTCGCCATCGTGGTAGGCAGCGGCGACACCGAACGCCGACTTCGCGAGATCAACGAGAACCTCTGCCGCCGCGAGCTCGACCCTTACGATCGAGCCCGTTTCATCGCCGAGCTCATCGAAATTCGCCGCGCCGAAATGGACATCGGCGACGGCAAGGATGGCCGCTCCAAGACGGCACCGGGCAACGGCTCGGGTGCCCCTGCCGACCCCCAAGGTGCAACGATTGCACCTTTGTATGATTTTGCCCAGGACGCAGCCGATCGAGTGGGCCTGTCCGAGCGATCGGTCAAATATGCCCTGGTCCTCTATCGGGGATTGCCGGCATCGCAGATTGAGGCGCTACGAGGAGCGGCGCTGCCGGTTGCAAACAACGCTTCCCAGCTTCGGGCCCTTGCCTCGCTCGACGCTGGTGAGCAGGCCCAAGTCGTCCAACTGCTGTTGTCGGGAGAGTCAAAGACGGTGGCCGACGCCACCGCAACGATCCGCCGCCGCCCCAAGCCCAACCCCCGCGACAAGCGCATCAACGCCTTCTTACGATCCTTCTCGGCGATGCCGCCCGAGGACAAGCGCGCCGCCCTGACCCGCCTGGCGTCCGAGCTCGGCCGGAAACAGGCCGAACACATGATGGACGCGCTGAAGAAGGCGTTCCCGCAATGATGCCCAGGCGCTTCACCGCCTCCGAGCTTGCGTCGATGGAGCTGCCCGGCTTCTCGGCCACCAAGCGCGGCATCCTGGCCTATCTCGACAAGAACGACGTCGCACCCGCCGACTTCGGCGGTCGCGGCTCCGCCGGCCTGTACCGCGTCGAAGATCTGCCGGTGAAGATGCGCTCGGCGCTGGAAGAGCGCCTGGCGCCCCGCGGGAAGGTCCGGCCGCCTGTCGCGACCAACGACATCGCCCGCGGCGCCGGCCGTCCCAGGGGCTCCGACTTCTGGACGCGGCACCCCGATATCGCGGATGCGGTCGAAGCTATTCTCGCGCGGCAGAAGCTGGCGGCGCCCCGCGTCCGCGAGCTGCTCGAGACAAGATATATCGAGCTCCCGTCCGATCGGTCGCTGCAGCGCTTCATAAAGGCTTATGAAGCGGCGCGGCCGGCGCTGCTCGCCAGCACCCGCGACCCTGATCTGTTCAAGGGCAAATATCGCCTCGCCCTCGGCAGCGCCGACGGCGGCGTCACCCGCGCCCATGAACTGTGGGAGCTCGATACCACCCCCGCCGATGTCCTGACCAAGGGCGGACGCATGGCGATCCTCGGCGTCATAGACCGTTTCAGCCGCCGCGCCCGCTTCATGGTCGCCCCATCGGAATCGGGCCAGTCGGTGCGGCGCCTGCTGATCGGCACGATCGAGGCCTGGGGCGTGATGCCCGAGATCGTCGCGACCGATCAGGGCTCGGGCTACATCAACAAGTCGATCGTCTCGGCGCTCGAGGCGCTCGGCATCGAGCACCGGCCGTGCCCGCCGGGCAGCCCCGAGAAGAAGCCCTTCGTCGAGCGCGTGTTCGGCACCTTCACGCGCGAGCGGGCCGAGCTGCTCGAAGGCTATGCCGGCCACAACGTCGCCGATGCCCAGCGGCTCCGTGCCAGGGCGAGGAAGGAAACCGGCCGCGCCGTCGTGGTGCCCGAGCTGGAGGCCGACGAGCTTCAGGCGATTCTCGATGCCTGGGTCGATGGCGTCTATCACCTCCGCCGCCACGGCTCGCTCGGCATGTCGCCCATGGCGAAATGGCAGAGCTGCGCCGCGACGCCGGCCGCGGCGCCGAGCCGCGACAAGCTGCTGATCGCGCTCTCCGCCTTCGTCGGCCCGGCCGTGGTCGGCAAGCGCGGCGTCCAATGGAAGCGCGGGCGCTACTGGTCGGCCGAGCTCGCCGCCTATGTCGGCCGGTCCGTCCTGGTCCGCCGCGACGAGGACGAGCTCGGCGAGCTCTTCATCTTCGACGAGGCCGGCCGCTTCATCTGCACGGCCGTCAACGCCGAGCGCGCGGGCCTGTCGGAGGAAGCCTTCGCGACCGTCTCTCGCCGCCAGCAGGCCGAATATATGAACAGGGCGCGCGCCGAGCTCCGCGTGAAGCAGAGCAAGTTCCGCTTCGAGGACGCCCGCGACGAGCTGCTCCGCAAGGATGCCGAGGCCGCGGGCAAGCTCACCTCCCTTCCCAGGGCGAAGGTCGGGCGCTCGACGCCGGTCCTCGATAGCCTCGCCGAACCGGTTCCCCTGCCGCAGCCGGTCGATCCCGCGCTGGTCGCCGAGCGTGTCGCCCGCGCCGATCGCCTGATCGCCGACGCGGAGGCCAATCATGTCGTGCCGGCCGACCAGCTCGCCTGGGCCCAGGCCTTCGTGAAGGGCGCCGCCTACGCGAGCTTCAAGGCCCGCGAAGCCAGCGGCTTCGGGGCGGGCGCCGTCCTCAATTTCAAACTGCCGAACAGGAGGTAACCCATGACCGCAACCGATCTGCATTCCTCGACTGCCATGTTCGGCAGTTGGGCCGCGCTGGGCAACATGACCCTCGCGCTGGACACCATGAACGCGGCGATCCAGGCCAGCGAAGGGACGCCGCGCATGTGCGTCTTCTTCGGCAAGTCGGGGATCGGCAAGACGGTCTCCGCCGCCTATGTCGCCTCGCTCACCAATTCGGCCTATCTCCTTGCGCGCTCCGTGTGGACGCGCCGGGCCTTCCTCGAGGCACTCGCGGCCGAGCTCGGAATCGCCCGCCTGGAGCGCACCGCCACCCGCCTGATGGATCAGATCGTCGAGCAGCTGCAGTCGCAGCCCCGGCCGCTACTGATCGACGAGATGGATCACCTTGCCCGCAACCAGGTGACCGAGGTCATCCGCGACATCTACGACGCGACCGATATCCCGGTGATGATGATCGGCGAGGAGAAGCTCCCCGCCAAGCTCAAGGAGTGGGACCGCTTCGACAACCGCCTGCTCGAGGTCGCCCAGGCGCTGCCGGCGTCCCTCGACGACGGCCGCCTCCTGCGCGACTGCTATTGCCGCCATGTCTCGGTATCGAACGACCTGGTCGACTATTTCACCGAGCGCTGCGACGGCGTGACCCGCCGGATCATCGTCAATCTCACGCGCGCCACCCGCATTGCGGTCGACGAGCTCGGCACGACGGCGATCGACCGCAAGCTATGGGGCAACCGCGAGGTGCGGAACGGCGATCTGCCGATCCTCCGCCACGCCAGGCACCATAAGAGCCATTGATGCGCAGCCGGGGGGCACCAATCCAGCGCATCTGGACCGCAATTCGCGTGCTGCGCCAGTTCGATTTGACGATGCTCGCCATGGCGGCGTCGACG
>CAMLSA010000078.1 GCA_946482655.1 uncultured Sphingomonas sp.
TGAGCGCGGCGGAGAAGCCTGCGTCGGCCTATGACCTGGCCGAGGCGGTGTCGCGCTCGACCGGCCGCCGGGTCGCGGCGAACAGCGTCTACCGCATTCTCGACGTGTTCGTGTCGGCCAATCTTGCCCGCCGGGTCGAGAGCGCCAATGCCTACATCGTCAATGCCCATCCGGATTGCGAGCATGACTGCATCTTCCTGGTCTGCGACGCCTGCGGGCGGGTCAGCCATGTCGACGACGATCAGCTCTCGAATGCGGTGCGGCGTTCGGCGGAAAAGGCGGGATTCTCACGACTGCGCCCGGTGATCGAAGTGCGCGGATGCTGCGCCGAATGTGCCGAAGGCGATGTCGCCTGAGCCATCAAGGTCTAGCTAGAGCCATTCAATCGGTTTAAGGCGAGCAGGATGACCGACCGTCCCGTAACGCCTCTGCTCGACAGCGTCAGCATTCCCGCCGATTTGCGGCAGCTCAAGCCCGGTCAGCTTCGCCAGCTGGCGGACGAGCTTCGCGCAGAGATGGTTTCGGCGGTTTCGGTGACGGGCGGGCATTTCGGTGCGGGCCTGGGGGTGGTAGAACTGACGGTGGCGCTGCATTATGTGTTCGACACGCCGCGCGACGTGCTGATCTGGGACGTTGGCCATCAGGCCTATCCGCACAAGATATTGACCGGCCGCAGGGACCGGATCCGGACGCTTCGCCAGGGCGGGGGCCTCTCCGGCTTCACCAAGCGCTCGGAGAGCGAATATGATCCGTTCGGGGCGGCACATAGCTCGACCTCGATCTCGGCCGCGCTGGGCTTCGCGGTGGCGAACAAGCTCGCCGGCAAGCCGGGCCGGGCCATCGCTGTGATCGGTGACGGGGCGATGTCGGCGGGCATGGCCTATGAGGCGATGAACAATGCGCGCCAGGCGGGCAACCGGCTGATCGTGGTGCTGAACGACAACGACATGTCGATAGCGCCTCCGGTCGGCGCCTTGTCGGCCTATCTGGCGCGGATCGTATCGTCGCGGCCGTTCCTGTCGATGCGGGGCTTCGCCAAGCGGGTGGCGAGAAGATTGCCGCGCCCAATTCACGACTTCGCCAAGCGTTCGGAGGAATATGCCCGCGGTATGGCGACGGGAGGCACGCTCTTCGAGGAGCTGGGTTTCTATTATGTGGGCCCTGTCGACGGCCATAATCTCGATCACCTGCTGCCGGTGCTCGAAAATGTCCGTGACGGGGACCATGGCCCGATCCTCGTCCATGTCGTCACCAAAAAGGGCAAGGGCTATGCGCCCGCCGAGGCGGCGGCGGACAAATATCATGCGGTGCAGAAGTTCGACGTGGTCTCGGGCGAGCAGGCCAAGTCGCCGGCCGGACCCCCGAGCTATACGAAAGTGTTCGCCGAGGCCCTGATCGAGGAGGCGAAGCGCGACGACAGGATCTGCGCGATCACCGCGGCAATGCCCTCCGGGACGGGCATCGACCTGTTCGAAAAGGCCTATCCCTCCCGCAGCTTCGATGTCGGCATCGCCGAGCAGCATGCGGTGACCTTCGCGGCGGGGCTGGCGGCGCAAGGGTACAAGCCCTTCTGCGCGATCTACTCGACCTTCCTGCAGCGCGCCTATGATCAGGTGGTCCACGACGTGGCGATCCAGAACCTTCCCGTCCGCTTCGCGATCGACCGGGCGGGGCTGGTCGGAGCGGACGGCGCCACCCATGCCGGCAGCTTCGATGTCACCTATCTGGCCACCTTGCCCAATTTCGTGGTCATGGCCGCGGCCGACGAGGCCGAGCTCTGTCACATGGTCCACACCGCCGCGCTCTACGACAGCGGGCCCATCGCGCTGCGCTATCCTCGCGGCAACGGCATCGGCGTCGAGCGGCCGGCTATCCCGGAGCGGCTCGAGATCGGCAAGGGCCGGATCGTGCGCGAGGGCAAGACGGTGGCAATCCTGTCGCTCGGCACCCGCCTCGGCGAGGCATTGAAGGCGGCCGAGCAGCTCGAGGCGCAGGGGCTCTCCACGACGGTCGCCGACCTGCGTTTCGCCAAGCCGCTCGACGAGGAGCTGATCCAGCGGCTTCTGACCACCCACCAGGTTGCGGTGACTGTCGAGGAAGGCGCGGTCGGAGGGCTCGGCGCCCATGTCCTCACCCTCGCCTCCGACCTCGGGCTGATAGACAACGGCCTCAAGCTCAGAACCCTGCGCATGCCCGACATCTTCCAGGACCATGACAAGCCCGAGAAGCAATATGCCGACGCCGGGCTCGACGCCGAAGGCATCGTCGCTACGGTGCTGGCGGCGCTCCGCCGCAACAGCACCGGGCTCGAGGTGAGAGCGTAGCCTGTTGGCCCTCGCACGCCGGGAGCGAGGCATCCGCCTCGCCGGGTTTCCTCGCTATTCGCTCGGACGCGCCGCACGCGCTTGCCTCTCCGAGCGTCTGCAAGTCCAACAATGAGCCCAGCGTCACAGATGTGACCGCCGGCACCCGAGGCCAATCAAACATCCTCGTCCGGTAGCACGAACACGCCGTCCGCCGGCGCCTCGGCGATCTTTTCGATTCGACCGCGCGCAACCGAGATCAGGATATGCCGGTTCGCGAATTCGACAACGGCGAGGCGGCCCGTGGCGCCCATCGGGATCGCGTCGACGATCTTGAGGGCCCGTTCCCTGTTGCCGATCGCGATGCCGGGCTGGAGCTTCCTCCACAGCCAGAGCGATCCGTAGGCCAATCCGCCGACGAGGGGGACCAGCAGGAGCAGTCGCAACAGGTAATCGAGCATCATTGGCGGCGTTCTATCCCCGACAGCCGCGCATCGGCAGCGACCACGTCGACCACCCTTATTCCGAACTTTCCGTTCACTGTCACTACCTCGCCTTTCGCGACGAGCGTCCCGTTGACCATGATGTCGAGCAATTCGTTCGCCTGGCGATCGAGCTCGACCACGCTGCCCGAATTCAGATCCATCAGTTCGGCAAGGCGCAACGAGGTGCTGCCCACCTCCACCGACAGGCGGAGCGGGATATCGGCCAGCAGCCGATAATTGGCGCGGCTCGACAGATCGTCCGGAACGGCGGGGACATCGGACATATCGCTCATTTCAAAAGACCCTTGTTGAGATTTTCTATCATCATGGCGGCACGGCCTTCCTGCTCGCCGATCGTGCCTTCGGCGAAGCGGCGGTTGCCGACGAGGAGCGGGACAGTCTGCGACAGGGTGACCGGAATGACGTCTCCGGGTTTGAGCGCCAGCAACTGCGCGACAGTCATTTCGGGACGGGCCAGCACCGAACGAACGGGAAGGGAGACATTGTCGAGCGCGTCGAGCAGCCGGTTCTTCCAGTCGACGTCGTCGCCCGCCGCGCCGGCATGGACGCGCGCCGCGATGGCGTCTTCGATCGGCTGCAGCATCGCGAGCGGATAGAGGATCTCGATCCGGGTCGAACGCGTCATGCCGGGCTTGATGGTGAAGCTCTGCAGCACCACCGACTCGTCCGAGCGGACCATGTTCGCGAAATCGGCATTTATCTCGTGGGCCGCGAACTCGAATTGGAGGGGGTAGGTCTCCTCCCAGCTTTTGGCGAGAACATCGATGATCGCAGCGACGAGCCGCTTCTGGAGCCGTTGTTCCGAAGGTGTGAATTCGCCGCTCTTGGTCGCGAGGCCATTGCCGGTGCCGCCGTAGAAGGCATCGACCATATTGGTGATAAATGACGGATCGATCGCGATCATCATCATTCCCTTGACCGGGCGGACCCGGAAGAGGCTGAGGCTGACATAGTCGGACTGGGCGCGCTGCCATTCGTCGAAACGGCGGGTTTCGAGCGGGATCGCATCGATCCGGGTGCGGGCCTGGGCGATGGGCTCGATCACGTCGCGCAGCCGTCGCGCGATCCGTTCGTTCATCCGCTCGAGATGGGCGAGCTGGGCGACCGGCCGATCCTTTCGCCGGCCCAGCGCATAAGGCTCGATTTCCTGCGATCGAAGAACCTGCGGCTCCTCACCTTCTGCCTTGTCGTCGAAGGAGATGTCGCTGAGTTCATCCATCAGCGCGGCGACTTCATCACCCGAAAGACTGGAGGCTGCGCGCGTCATGTAACTGCTGTTCACCCCGAACCGGTTCGTGCCGATGCTGCCGGCGGATTCGCTATACCCTTCTGTTGGTTAATGAAGTGTAGGAGAGGGGTTAGGAATTTATTTGCTCTGTCCCTCAGGTGCCTGGCGGCCAGCACCCGCTGGCCTCGGCTTCCTCGCTGTCGCTCGGAGGCGAAGCCTCAAGCCGCGCCCTTCTTCTGGATGAGCCTGTGCGCATGCTCATACCATTTGCTGCCGGGATAGTTCGTACCCAGCACCGCGGCGGCGCGCTCGGCCTCGACCGGGATGCCGAGTTCGAGATAGCTTTCGGTCAGCCGCATCAGCGCCTCGGGAGCATGGCTGGTCGTCTCATATTGGTCGATCACGGTGCGGAAGCGGATCACCGAGGCGAGCCAGTCGCCGCGCCGCTGATAGAAACGGCCGATCTCCATCTCCTTGCCGGCAAGGTGATCCTTGATCAGGTCGACCTTCACCCGCGCATCCGCCGCATAGCGCGAATCAGGATAGCGGCGGATCAGCTCGTTCATCGCGTCGAGCGCGTTCTGGGTCAGCTTCTGGTCGCGGGTGACGTCCTGGATCTGCTCATAATAGTCGATCGCGATCAGGTAGAGCGCGTAGGGCGCGTCGCGATTGCCCGGGTGGATCGCGACGAAACGCTGCGCCGAGGCGATCGATTCGGTGTATTGCCGCGCCAGATAATAGGAAAAGGCGCTCATCAGCTGGGCGCGGCGCGCCCATACCGAGTAGGGATGCTGGCGCTCGACCTCGTCGAACAAGGCGGCGGCGAGCTTGTATTGGCGCCGTTCCAGCCGCTCCTTGGCGGCGTTGTAGAGCGTGTCCACGTCGCGGGCGACATATTTGGTGTCGCCCTTGTTCTTGCCGGTGGCGCAGCCGGCCAGGGGAAGGACAAGGGCGGCAGCGATCATCAAGGCGATCGGACGGGTGGCTCTACGCAGCATAGGGGGCCTTCTTAGGGGGCATTTGGAAGCGCCGCAATGGCCGCGAGGAGGGGGATGCGCGGCGCGGCGGAACCGCTAAGATGCGTCGATGCTGCGCGTGCTGACCCTGTCGACCCTGTTCCCCGATAGCACCCGGCCCGGCTTCGGCGGTTTCGTCGAGCGGCAGACGCTCGGCCTCGCGGCACATCCGGATGTCGAGCTCAGGGTCGTGGCCCCAATCGCGGTCCCGCCGACCGCCTGGGCCCGGCGTCACCCAGCCTATCGGGAGATCAGCCGGCTACCCGCCCGTGAGACATGGAAAGGCCTAGATGTCCATCGGCCACGCTTCCCGACGCTGCCGTTGATCGGTGGCAGGATCAATCCTCGGAGCATGTGGAGGACGATGCTGCCACTGCTCGATGAGATGCGCCGGGATTTTCCCTTCGATGTGATCGATACCGAATTTTTCTATCCCGACGGCCCGGCCGCAGTCCGGCTCGGACAGCGCCTTGGCGTGCCGGTGTCGATCAAGGCGCGCGGCAGCGACATCCACCTGTGGGGCGATCGGCCCGCCTGCCGCCGGATGATCGTGGCGGCGGGCTGGCAGGCCGACGGCCTGCTCGCGGTATCGGCGGCGTTGCGCGATGACATGATCGCGATGGGGATGCCCGGCGATCGGATCAGCGTCCATCACACCGGGGTCGATCAGGCGATGTTCCGCCCGCGGGACCGTGGTACGGCCAAGGCGGTTCTGGGGGTGGACGGGCCCCTGGTGGTGACCGTCGGCAATCTGATCCCCCTCAAGGGCCAGGCGCTGGTGATCGAGGCCATGCAAGCCTTGCCCGGCGTCACTTTGCTGATCGCGGGGCGCGGGCCCGATCATGCGGTGCTGGCGGCGCAGATCGGCGCCGGCGGGCTGCGGGATCGCGTGCGCCTGCTGGGCCAGTTGCCTCATGACCGGCTGCCCGAGCTGTTCTCGGCCGCCGATGTGATGGCGCTGCCGTCGGCGTCCGAAGGCCTCGCCAATGTCTGGGTCGAGGCGCTGGCCTGCGGAACGCCGATCGTAATCACCGACGTGGGGGGAGCCCGCGAAGTGGTCGGCCTTCCAGAAGCGGGGCGGCTCGTCGCGCGGACTCCGCAGGCGATCGCCGCGGGGATCAAGGAGGTTCTGGCCGATCCCGCGCCGCAGGCGGTGGTTGCGGAAGCGGCGCGGAATTTCACCTGGGAACGGAATAGGACGGCGCTTTACGAGCACCTCAAGGGATTGGCGGGTTAGAGCGGCATCAGGGCGGCAGCGATCCAGCGGTCCTCGCCGCGCAGCACGTTCCACGCCCGCGCCGCCGCGCGGCTGTCCATCGCCGCTACGCCGAAGCCGAGTGCCTCCACCGCCGCCACGAAGGTGAGAGGGGCACGCAGCATCGTCGGCCCCGTGCCGAGCAGCAGGAACTCGGGCGGAGGATCGAGCGCCAGCAGCGGGACGAGATCTTCGGCGGTCAGCGCGTCGAGCGCCGGCGCATTCCAGTCACGGGCGGTCTCGGGCGTCAGCCAGAGCCCGCCCGGCACGATCCGATCGGCGATGCGATAAGCCCGCCCCGAGAAGCCGCGGACGACGGGCCCGCTTGGAGGAAGCTCAGGCTCGAAGCTGACCATCGGCCATCAGGTCTTGGGACCGATCCGTTCGGCTTCCGGACGTGCGGTCTCCGGCTTGGCAAAGCGCTGCGGCTCGAGCCCGAGAGTGATCAGCAGGGACGAGGAGACATAGACTGACGAATAGGTGCCGACGATGATGCCGAGCATCATCGCCGCGGCGAAACCGCGCAGCACATGGCCGCCGAACAGCAGCAGCGCGCCCAGCGCGAGCATGACGGTGACCGAGGTCATCACCGTGCGCGGCAGAGTTTCGTTGACCGACAGGTCGATCAGTGCCTTCATGTCCATCTGGCGGTATTTGCGCATATTCTCGCGGATACGGTCGTCGATGACCATCTTGTCGTTGATCGAATAGCCGATGATCGTCAGCACCGCGGCGACGATGTTGAGATCGAACTCCATTCGGGTGATCGCGAAGAATCCCAGGGTCATCAGCACGTCGTGGACGATCGCGACGAAGGTCGAGACGCCGAACTGCCATTCGTAGCGCAGCCACGAGAAGATCGCGATGCCGATCACCGCGAGCACGACCGCGAGCACGCCGTTGCGGATCAGCTCGCCGGAAACCTTGCCTGAAACCGTATCGTAGCGCGGGAAGGTGACCCCGGGGAACTGGGCGCGGAGCGACGCCGAGACCTTGTTGACCACCGCATTGGTGGCGCCCTCGTCATTGCTGGCGGGAGTCGGCAGGCGGATCGAAACGCTTTTAGGATCGCCGAACTGCTGGAGCGAGCCCTGGCCGACGCCGAGCTTATCGACGTTGCGGCGGACCGCATCGAGCGACGGGACGGTAGGAAATTTGGCTTCGATCATCAGGCCGCCGACAAAATCGACGCCGAGGTTGAGCCCGCGCGCTCCGACCGCGGCGACCGCCGCGACGGTCAGCAGCGCGGTGATCACGAAAGCGACGACGCGGACCCGGACGAAGCCGATATTGGTGTTGTCGGGAACGAGTTTCAGCAGGCGCATGGGACTGTTCCGATCAGATGTTGAGGCCGGCCGGCCGCGTGCGGCGCAGCCATGTGGCGACCATCATGCGGGTAAAGACGACGGCGGTGAACACCGAGGTGGCGATGCCGATCAGCAGCACGACCGCGAAGCCCTTCACCTGGCCCGAGCCCAGCACGAACATGATCAGCCCCGCGATGGCATGGGTGACATTCGCCTCGAAAATCGTCCGGCTGGCTTCCTTATAGCCATGCTCGACCGCCTGAGTCGGGCTGCGGCCGCGCCTCAGCTCCTCCCGGATGCGTTCGTTGATCAGCACATTGGCGTCGACGGCGGTGCCGATCGTCAGCACGAAGCCGGCGATGCCGGGGAGCGTGAGCGTTGCGTTGAGCGTCGCCATAATCCCAAGGATGATGAAGATGTTCACCACCACGGCGAGGTCGGCATAGAAGCCGAAACGGCCATAGCTGACCAGCATGAAGATGACGACGCCGGCCGCCGCGATGACGCTGGCGAGGGTGCCGGCCCGGATCGAATCGGCGCCAAGCTCAGGGCCGACGGTGCGTTCCTCGATCACGTTGAGCGCGACCGGCAGCTTGCCCGACCGGAGCGCGATGGCGAGCTCATTGGCGGTGTCGGTGGTGAAGCGGCCCGATATCTGCGCCTGACCGCCAAGGATCGGCTCGTTGATATTGGGCGCCGACAGCACCTTGCCGTCGAGAATCATGGCGAAGGGTTTGTTGACATTCTCCTGGGTCACCCGCGCGAATTTGCGCCCGCCTTCACTGTTGAAGGTGATCGAGACGACCGGTTCGTTGGTGTCGCTGCTGTAGCTCAGCTTCGCATCTATCAGCTCGTCGCCGGTCAGCATCGCTCGGCGCTTGACCGCGATCAGCGGAACGCCGCCGGGTGCGTCGGGATAGGGCAGGACTTCGCTGCCGACAGGCGCGCGGCCCTGTGCGACTTCGTTGGGATCGGCGGCGAGATCGACCAGCTTGAACTCGAGTTTGGCGGTCTTGCCGATCAGTGCCTTGAGCGCCGCCGGATCCTGGAGGCCGGGCACCTGGACGATGATCCGGTCACGGCCCTGGCGGATTATGGTGGGCTCCCTGGTGCCCATCTCGTCGATACGCTTGCGGACGACCTCGGTCGCGACCTGCATTGCGCTGTCGACAGCCTGGTTGAGGCCGGCTTCGGTGGGGGTCAGAACGATGCGGGTCGAATCGACCACCTGGACATCCCAGTCGCGCTGGCCGCTCATGCCCGAAGGCTGGGTCAACGTACGGATGCGCTCGACCGCGGCGTCGAGCTGGGCGCCATCACGCACGAAGAAGGAGAGGCGGCCGCCCGTCGTCGAGATGTCGCCGATCGCGATAGGCGGATCGGCCCGGCGCATCTCGGTGCGGACCTGCTCCTCCATCTTGGCGACGTTCTGCTTGGCGAGATCGGCGGTGTCGGCCTCGAGCATCAGATGGCTGCCGCCGGACAGGTCGAGCCCCAGATTGACGCGCGGGAGATTGCCCAGCCCCCAGCGTTCAGCAGTCGCCTCGGGAACGAAGGTCGGCAATGACAGCAGCACGCCGATCGCCATCGACAGGAGGATCGACCAGATCTTCCAACGCGGGAAATCGAGCATTTACGGGCTCAGTCGTTGGCGGGCTTGCCCGAGGCCGCGCGGCGGACCTCGGAGATGGTGCCCTTGACCAGCTTGACGCGGACATTGGGCGCGATCTCGGCCTCGACTTCATGCTCGTCGACCTTGGTGACCTTGGCGATCAGCCCGCCCGCAGTCACGATGTGATCGTTCTTCTGGATCGCGTCGATCGCCGCGCGATGCTCCTTCATCTTGCGCTGCTGCGGGCGGATCATCAGGAAATAGAAGATCACGAAGATGAAGATCAGCGGCGCGAACTGCAACAGCATCGCGGTGCCGCCGCCGGGGGCTGCCGCGCCTGCGGCCTGGGCGTATGCGGGTGAAGCGAACATTGATCAAGGCATCCCGGAAAGAGTGCGGACCGTATCGGGCCCGGAGTGGCGCGCGCCTATCACGTTACGCATGGATGGCGCAACCGGGCGCTTGCCAAGCGCCCAAGACCTCCCTAAAGCGCGCAGCCTTGGTCGGGGCGTGGCGCAGCCTGGTAGCGCACTTGACTGGGGGTCAAGGGGTCGCAGGTTCGAATCCTGTCGCCCCGACCAGCATCGCTAGAGTTCGACTTTCCCCCAGGGTCGCTAGCAACCGGTCTCTCGACCGCCGGCGCGGATTTCGCGCGCCGCGTCGAGAGCCGTCCCGATCCCGTGACGAGCCGGGGATTAGCATAAAGCGTCAGATGCTCGGGAGCGGCCGGTCGATGGGATGCTCATCTTAGACGATAGTCTAATCAGATCCTTTTGTTCCGGTCCTGCAGGCGAAGCATGGTTAACCATTTGGTGAGGGGAGGGGCCTCATAGCCGCGGGATGTCCATTCTCGCCTCGTTCGCGCCCGGCTGGCTACGCTCCCAGATCAACCGTGTCAGAATGTTCTCGGGTGCCCTCCCTCCGGCCCTGTTGCCCTTCGGCGCGCTGGTGCTTGTCGCGATCCTCGCCGCCGCCAGCAATATCCGTTCGCTGACCAACGAGATGGACGCCAATGCCGCGGAAGAAAAGCAGCGCATGGTGCGCAGCGCCTTTGCGCACGAGCGCAAGGCGCTGTCCGAGACGACAATGGACTATGCCCGCTGGAACGACGCGGTGATACACATATACGGAAAGCCCGACGGCGCCTGGTTGGCCACCAACATCGGGAGCAGCATCCCGCTCTATATCATCGACGCACGCGGCCGCACCATATATGCGGCTTCGCCGGCCAGGAGCCAAGCGGCGGAGCTGGGCGCGGAAAGCCCGAACGTGCTGACGAACCTGCTTCGCCTGCTGCCGCAAACCGCGACCGACGCGAAAAAGCGCCCCCCGATCACCATGGCAGGATTCTGGAAGGGGGAACTCGCCTATTATTCAGCCGCGGCGATATTGCCCTTTTCGGCCGACGTGCCGCTTCCCCGGGGCGAGCTCCGCTATATCGTCATCATTCGACCGATCGGCCGGAAATTGTTTCGCGACTGGAGCCAGACGCTCGAATTGCCGAAGATGCGCTGGTCGACCGCCCCGCTCGCCGGAAAGTCCAGCAACATGCTGGCGATCCGCGACATCAACTCGAAGCTTCTCGGTCATGTGACGTGGGATTTCGTATCGCCGGGCAAGGCCGCCGTAGAAGAACTCGCAGGGTTCATTCTGTTGAAACTGGTCGTCTTCGTCGGTCTTTCGATCTGGTTGATCCGTCTGGTCGTTGCGACCCAGCGCGCCTTGGAGGCCAAGTCGCGTCTCGCCGGGGAAAGCTTGTCCGAACGCGACTCGGCGCTGGAAGAGGCTGGTGCTGCACGGCTCTCCGCCGAGAAGGCGCTCGTCCAGGCCGAGGAAGCCAACAAGCGCTTGCAGAAGATCGCGCAGGACGAGGCCGAAGAACAGGCGCAGCATCGCGAGCAGCTCAGCTCGGTATCGCGAACCGTCGCGGACCAGTTGAGCAGATCGATCGGTACGCTGATCGAACAGCTCGTCGCCAGTGCCGATGAGCTCGACCGCAGCGCGGGAATCACCCTGTCCTCGGTCGAGACGCAGCAGCGTGCCTCGGAACAGGCCCAGAAGCGCAGCGCGGCGTCCTCGTCGGCGCTCAAGATGATCGAGGGCAATGTCCAGGAACTCGAGCGGGCGACCCGGCACATTCACGAGCAATCCGAACGGATGGCCCAGGCGAGGCGTCTGGCGGATGCCGAATCGGGGGCGGCGACCGGTGCCAATGGCGATCTCCTGCTTCAGATCGATTCGATCGCCACGGCAGCCAAGCTGATCGAAGATATCGCGACCCAGTCCAACCTGCTCGCGCTCAACGCGACCATCGAGGCCGCCCGCGCCGGCGAGGCCGGCCGCGGCTTCGCGGTGGTGGCCAGCGAAGTGAAGGGCCTCGCCTCGCAGACCCACCGCACCACCAGCGACATTCACAGCCGGGTCGCCGGCGTCGAGACGGCTGCGCGTGCGACCACCTCGCTGGTCGAGAAGGTGCATGGCCTGCTGCAGAACCTCAACGCGACGATCACCAGCACGGCGACCGCCGTCGTCCAGCAGCAGGCCACCGCCGCGGCGATCCTCGAGGCGAGCCAGACCATCGGCCAGCATGCCGGCGACACCCATGCCTCGGTTGAAACCATCGCGCGTTCGCTGTCGGCTGTGCGCGAGAGCGCTGACGGCACGCGATCGATCGGCGTGCGCGTGCGCGAGCATGCGACGCGCCTCGACGCCGAACTCGATCGAATCGTTGGGCAGCTCCGCGCCGCCTGACCCTCCTGCTCCTGTGTCCCCGGGAAGGAGGATGCGGACGGTGGCTCCACGCTACCGCGACCGTCTTACAGAAGCCCTGGAACGCCTCATTCGCGTCGACTGAGACTGGCCCATAAGCGAGGTGTTGCCGTGCACTTCCGGTTTCAGCGGCGCTCGACGTCGAAGTTTCTAACAGTCCAACCAGCCTGGTGAGGCGAAGCCGAAGCCTTCACCCCGAGTCGGTCGCGAGCTCATGCGAGGGACGACGCATGACACGGAGCATCTCGACCAGGCTGGGCGGCGGTCTGGCGGCGGGTCGCGAAAATGGCGGCGGAAGGCGATCCGCAGACCGCCTCCCGTTCCAGCAGGCGTCAATTCAAGGCGGCGGATGCCGTCTCTTCGGCGGGCTGTTTATCGGGCCGGGTGCCACGCACCAGCCGGCCGGCCAGGGCGCCTGTCGGCTCGCCGTTCCGATAGGTTACGACGCCCGAGACGATCGTCGCCACGTAGCCCGAAGCCTTCTGGTTCAATCGACCGCCACCGAGGGGCAGATCATACACCATCTCGGGTCGTTCCAGGCCAATATGTTCGATGTCGATGACATTGATGTCGGCCTTGAACCCTTCGGCAAGACGACCGCGGTCATTGAGTTCCACGGCCTCGGCGCAGTCCGAGGTTAACGACTTCACCATCTGGGGAAGCGACAGCGGACCTTCGGTTTCGCCGGTCCACCGCATCAGGAGGTAAGTGGGCAGCGACGCATCGCAGATCGCACCGCAATGAGCGCCCGCGTCGCCGAGGCCGGGCACCGTCACCGGGCTCTTCAGCATGGTCGTGATGACGTCGGCATTGCCTTCGCAATAGTTCAGGAAGGGTTGATAGATGATGGTCTTGCCGCCGTCGTTGAGAAGATAATCATAAAGATACTCGGAGACCGGCACGCCGGCTCTTTCCGCAAGCGCCTTCATGTTCTGATCGAGGGGCGGCATATATTCTACGTCGTTCTTCATCGCGAACATCGTTTGCGGCTGAGACATGACGTTGGAGATGGGTTCCCAGGACATGGTCGGATATTCGGCGGTGATCGCCTTGCGCACCGCCGGATCGCGCATCTTCTCCATCCGCTCGGTCAGCGGCAGGCCCGCGATCGCCTTATAACTCGGGCAGAAGCTGAACGGGTTGGTCGACAGCTCGAGTCCCGACAGCACGCCGACAGGGCGGCCGCACACTTGCGCGGTGATGGCCACACCCTCGCGCGCGGCCGTTTCGGCGTGGGCCAGCACCCGTCGCCAGCGATTCGGCTCCTCGGGAACCTGCAACAGCGAAAAGGTGAGGCGACGGCCATTCTCTTCGGCCACGCGGCGGATCATCGCGAAATCCTCGTCCGGATCGTCGAAATCCGAAATCAGCTGCAAAAGCCCGGAGCCGGCCTGCTTCAGTCCTTCGGCAATACCCTTCAGTTCCTCTTCGGCAACCTGGTAGCTGGGAATCTGCTCGCCCCGGATGGACTTGTGGTTGATCGTGCGCGAGGTGGCGAAGCCAAGCGCCCCGGCTTCGATCGCTTCCTTGGTGAGACGGCGCATCTCCGCGATGTCCTCGGCCGTCGCGGCCTCGCGACGGAGCGCACGATCGCCCATGACGTAGACGCGTAACGGGGCATGTGGAAAGTAGGCGGCGACGTCGATGTCATATTCGCGGCTGGCGACGAAATCGAGATATTCGGGAAAGGTTTCCCACTTCCACGGTATTCCCTCACGCATCACCACGCCGGGAATGTCTTCGACGCCTTCCATCAGCTCGATCATGGTGTCGCGCGCTTCGGGGCGTGCGGGCGCGAACCCGACGCCGCAATTCCCCATCACCGCCGTGGTAACGCCATGGTTCGAGGAGGGAAGGAGGCGGCTGGACCAGGTGACGTGGCCGTCGAAATGCGTATGAACGTCGACGAAACCAGGCGTCACGATCAGCCCCTTGGCGTCGATTTCCTCCTTGCCGGCTTCAGCGACGCTTCCGATCTTGGCGATCTTTCCAGCCTGGACGGCGATGTCGGCCTTGAACGGAGGAGCCCCTGTCCCGTCGATCACAGTGCCGTTGCGAATTACGATGTCATAGGCCAAGAGACAGCTCCCAACATGATCCTGTTGCCGACGTAGGCTGAACGTTGCCACGTTTCAATCGCAGGAATGCAAAAAACACTCGCCCGCATCCCTAGGGAAATCCGATCTCGGCATAAGTCACGGCAGCATCGCCACGCCGTCCCGGATTGTTGCTGCGAAGCAGCCGATGGCACGCAGTCACTTCTCTCAATCCTGCATGGCGCCGCCCCAGAGCCCGTCATCGTCAAGTCGTCCGAGCGCTTCGGCCGCTCTTTCGAGGTGCCGCAGCGTCATATGGAACAGCATGGGGCCAAGGCTTATCCTCGCTGCGCCAAGTTCGGCCATTTCTCGCAGCTTGAGACCGCCCGGGCGGCAGAGCAGGTTCTTCGATGCGTCCGATGTCAACACCGCCTCGATAACCTCATCCTGCACACCGCCTTCACGCGCCATATCGACGAAGATTTGCGAAACTCATGACAAAAATTCGTTTGTCGCGGAGTGCCGAGGTAGCATTGAATTGGCGGGAACCGCGAAGGAACGAGGCCGCCGTTTGCGAAATGCTGAAGACATTGCCCGGGCGCCAGGACAATTTTCTGCTCCATGCAGCGCTGCGTGATTCCGGCGGCATCGAGTCCATCTGGCAGGCGGCACCAGAGATAGAAGCCACCGCGTGGATGATCCACGGCACGAGCCCGAGTGGCGCCAGACGATCGATCGCGTCCTTCCGGGCTCGCGCCAGGCGTTGTCGCACCTCGCCCATGTGCTTCCGGCAGCTCCCGCCAGCGGCCTGCAGAGCGAGCTGCTCTGGACGCCTGGCACCGCCGCCTCTACGCCAGCGGCGGCGGTGCCAGACGTTCGTAGTTTTGAACCGAAATGGCGCGCCCGGAACGAATCCGGGCTCGGCCATCATCGGCGAGATCATCCGGGGA
>CAMLSA010000079.1 GCA_946482655.1 uncultured Sphingomonas sp.
GCGCGATGTCGCCGAGCATCGAATAGACGCCCTCGAGCACGACCAGCTTGCCCGCTTCCTTGGGAAGCCGGCCGAGCCTTTTGTCGAGATCCTCGATGTCGTTGTGGCGGAAGCGTACGATCTCGGCATAGCCCTGCTTGCAGCCGTCATAGATCGAGGCGTGGCTGTCGGCATCGAGGATGACGTACTCGCCCTTACCCGCCAGCGTCGAGATCATGCCGAGATTGGCCATGTAGCCGGTCGAGAAGACGATCGCACCCGAGACGCCGTAGAATTCGCGCAACGCCTCCTCGACCTCCATATGGTCGCGGAAGGTGCCGTTGAGCATGCGGCTGCCGTTGGTGCCGCTGCCGAACTGGTCGAGCGCGTCCTTGCCGGCCTGGATCACGTCCGGATCGAAGGTCATGCCCATATAGTTGTAGGTGCCGAGCAGGATCGTGTCCTTGCCCTTGATGACCGCCTCTGTCGGCGACTTCACCTGCTCCATGACGATCGCGAAGGGATCGGTGACGCCGCTGTCGAGCAAAGCCTGGCGCTCGGCGATCAGGCCGTCGAACTTGCTCATCAGGTCGGGCTTGTCCCCTGTCAGGGGCGCAGGGGCGTCCGCCGCCTGGGTCGCTTCGGTCATGTCAGGCGGCCTTGAGCTTCTGGACGGCGTCGACGAGCTGGCCGACGGTCTCGATCTCGGCCTGCATGTTCATCGTGATGATGATGTCGAACTCGTCCTCGACCGCCGCCACGAAATCCATCACCGTCAGGCTGTCCCATTCGAGATCGCCGGCGAAGGACGTGCCGTCCGACAGGTCGATTCCCTTCTTGTTGAAGGGTTCGATCTGTTCCGCCACGCGGGTGAAGATATCGTTTCTGTCGCTCATATGCTGTCCTTAGGGTCGTTTGACCGCGCATGACAAGCGATTGCGGCGGCTTCGCGGCAGCCCCGCGGCGGCGCTTGGCAGCGGTCGGCTGGCGGTGCATAAATGTGACAATCAGATGTCGCTCCAGGGGGCTATGTGTCGGCAGAAACGGCCAATCCTACGGGTCCGCGCGTTTATTCGCCGGACTTCGTTCACTTGCTCCGCACGACCCAGCAGATCCAGTATCAGCTCAGCCAGATGGCCGATCAGAAGGCCAATCTGCTGATGGGTACGACATTCGTCATCTTCACCATCACCATCGGCCAGGCCAAGACGGCGACAGGCCCGGCCATCGCGCTGCTGATTCTGGGCGCAGCGGCGTTCCTGTCGGCGCTGCTCGCGGTCATGGCGGTACTGCCTTCGACCAAGGTGCCGCCGCGTCCCGACGGGCCTGCCAACCTGCTGTTCTTCGGTTCGTTCAGCCAGCTGACCGAGGACGAGTTCGTCGCCCTGATGCTCAAGACGGTGGAGACCCATGAGGCCGTTTTCGAGGCCTTCGCCCACGACATCTACCAGAACGGCCGAGTGCTCGCTCGCAAGAAATACCGGCTGCTCGGCTATGCCTACAAGGTGCTGGTGGTCGGCCTGATCTGCAGCTTCATCGCTTTCGTGCTGCACTTCTGGGCAGGGATCGGCTGAGCCATTCTGCAGCCTATTCCGGGGATATTCCGGGGACACTATACTAATTGGTTCCCACCACATCGTTGGACCGACTCTATTGAGTATAGTGTCCCCGGAACAGGCGCGGTCAGAGCCAGCCCGCGGACCGATACCAGTCGGCGGTCGCCTTGAGCCCTTGCGCCGCCTTCACCTTCGGTTGCCAGACCGAGGCCGGCGGCCGCTTTTGCGCCACCCAGTCGGGATGGCAGAAATAGCGCACCCGATCAGCGGTGAGCTTGGCTCGATCGCCGAGCCGCATCCGCTCCGCCGCCGCCGCCAGGCGCAGCGCGAAGGCTGGGATGGGCAGGGCGAGCGTACCGGGCCGGCCAACCCCCTGCCCTATCATCTTGCCGAATTCGCGGTGGGTATAGCCCTCGAGGGTGCCGTCGTCGGGCTCATAGACCTGCTCGATCGCCGCAGGGGCGCCGACCAGATCGAGCAGCAGCCGGGCGAGGTCGCCCGCCTCGATCAGCGACACCCGCCCGCGCGGGGGCAGCGGGACGATCCCGTTGCGCCGCGCGATCCGGAACAGTTCGAGCATCTCGCGATCGCCCGCGCCATAGATCGCGGGCGGGCGGACGATCGTCCAGTCGAGCGGCGCCTGGACGACGAGCGCTTCCGACGCCGCCTTCGACCAGCCATAGTTGGAGAGATCGGGCTCGCGCGCGGACAGTGACGAGACATGGATGAAGCGCCTGACCCCGATGGATTCGGCGGCGGTCAGCATCGACGCGGTGCCCGTCACATTGGCGGCGACGAAGCCCGCGAGCGCGGGTACGTTGATCGCGCCCGCGATGTGGATCACCGCGTCGGTTCCCTCGACCAGTTCGGCCAGGCTGCGATAGTCGTCGAGCGTCCCGCGCACCCATTCGACCTCCGCGCGCGGCAATTGCGCGCTGCGGGTCAGCGCCCTGACGCTGTGGCCGCGCGCCGCCGCCTCGCGCAGCACATGTCCGCCGAGAAACCCGGTCCCTCCCGTGATCGCGAGTATCACAGCAGCACCATATGATCGCGATGGACCAGCGCCGAACGCGGCGTGTACCCGAGGATCGCCTCGAGCGCGTCGCTGCGCCGGCCGACGATCCTGGCCGCGTCGGCGGCGTCATATTCGATCAGGCCGCGCGCGATCGCGTGGCCGTCCGGCCCGACAATGTCGACCACGTCGCCCCGCGCGAAACGCCCATCGACCGAGACCGCCCCCGCCGCGAGAAGGCTGCGGCCCTGGCTCAACGCCATGACCGCTCCGGCATCGACCACCACCCGCCCCCTGGCGGTCAGCCGGCCCGCCAGCCAGGCCTTGCGTGCCGTTCCGGTCTTGCCGCCGACGAACACAGTGCCGCGGCCGTCGGCGGCGAAAGCGCTCAGCGGGCGGTGGCGCTTGCCCGATATGATCGCCAGATGGGCCCCCGAATGCTGCGCGATGCGCGCCGCCTCGAGTTTGGAAACCATCCCGCCGGACCCCATCCCCGATGCCGAACCCGAATCGGCCATCGCGCGGATTCTGGCGTCGATCCGGCGCACTTCGGGCACCAGCCGCGCCGTCGGATCGCGGTGCGGATTGGCGGTGTAGAGCCCGTCGATGTCGGACAGCAGGATCACACCCCGGGCCTCGGCCGCCTGACCGATCCGGGCGGCGAGACGGTCATTGTCGCCGAAGCGTATCTCCGCGGTCGCGACCGAATCGTTCTCGTTGATCACCGGCACGACACCGAGGCTGAGCAGCCGGTCGAGCGTCGAGGCGGCGTTGAGATAGCGGCGGCGATCCTCGAGATCGTCGAGCGTCACCAGCATCTGCGCGGCGGTGAGCCTCTGTTCGTGGAGCAGTTCGGACCAACAATGCGACAGCGCGATCTGCCCGGTCGCCGCGGCCGCCTGCGCATCCTCCAGACTGGCGCGACCACCCTTGGCAAGCCCGAGCCGCCGCGCGCCGAGCGCGATCGCTCCCGACGACACCACCGCGATTTTCTGCCCGGCGCGATGCCGCTCGGCGATATCCGCGACGACCCCCGTCAGCCACTCGCGCCGCACCTGCCCCTGGCCGTCGACGAGCAGCGCCGACCCGATCTTGACGATCAGGCACGGGCAATTCGCGGGAGAAAAGCGGGAGGACATGTCAGCTCGTCGCGCCGGCGGAGGCCGGGAACCCCACGAAATCGTCGCATGCCGGTCGGTAGCGGAGCTGGCCTCCGTCGCCACGACGTAGGGAGTGGATCAAATCGGCGACCACGGCTCCGCCCCCTCGTCATTCGCCGCGACCCTGTCGGGCGCTGGTCCAAGGATCTCGATGATCCGGTCGAGCACGGGTTCGAGCCCTTCGCCGGTAGCGCCGGACAGGCGCATCACATCGACGCCGCTCTTTTTCGCAAGCTTCCTCGCCAGCTTGTCCAGCGCCTTGGCATCGATCGCATCAATCTTGTTGAGCGCGACGATCTGCGGCTTGTCGGCGAGCCCCGCGCCATAGGCATCGAGTTCGCCGCGGACGATCTCATAGGCATCGACCGGATCGCCGCCGCTCGCATCGACGAGGTGCAGCAGCACCCGGCAGCGCTCGATATGGCCGAGGAAGCGATCGCCGATGCCTGCCCCCTCGGCCGCGCCCTCGATCAGTCCGGGAATGTCAGCGACGACGAACTCACGGCCCTTGTGGCTGGCGACCCCGAGCTGCGGGCGGACGGTGGTAAAGGGATAATCGCCCACCTTCGCCTTGGCGTTCGACACCGCGTTGATGAAGGTGGACTTCCCCGCGTTGGGGAGACCGACGAGACCGCAATCGGCGAGCAGCTTCAGGCGCAGCCATACCCACATTTCCTCGGCCGGCCAGTCGGTGCCGTGCTGGCGGGGCGTTCGATTGGTCGATGTCTTGTAGCTGGCATTGCCGCGCCCGCCGTCGCCACCGCGCAGGAAGACCTGGCGCTGGCCCGGGACGGTGAAGTCGGCGAGAACCTGTTCCTTGTCCTCGGACAATATCTGCGTGCCGACCGGCACCCGGATGACGAGATCCTCGCCGCCCGCGCCGGTGCGGTTCGAGCCCGCGCCCCCTTGGCCGCGCTGCGCGCGAAAATGCTGGGTGTAGCGAAAGTCGATCAGCGTGTTGAGGCCTGGCACCGCTTCGAAGATGATGTCACCGCCCTTTCCGCCATTGCCGCCATCGGGCCCGCCATATTCGATGAACTTCTCGCGCCGGAAGCTGACCGCTCCCGGACCGCCCGCGCCCGAGCGAATGAAAATCTTGGCTTGATCGAGAAAATGCATCGCGCGCCTTTATACGAAATGACGGCGAAAAGAACCCTGGGCCTGATCGCCAACGAGGGAAACGCTCGACGCTTTCACCGGTGGCGGGAATCGGGCTCGGTTCGGATGGCTACCAGCCGCGCATGATCCGCAGCTGCTGGGCGACGGTCGCGCGCGTTGTCTCGCGGGGAACTTCGAGCGCCTCGGCGATCTGGCCGCCGATCATGCCGTCGCCGAGCGCCGCCAGCACCAGCATCTGGGTGATCTGGCGCACCGGCGTGCCACGATATTCGCCCAGCTCCTCGACGAGATTGTGGACCGCATCGAGGATCGGCGCGAGACCATCATGCTCGCCCGACAGGATCATCCACGACATCAGCGCCGCCATGCCCTGCTTCTCGAAGGCGTCGAACGTGATATCGACCACTTCGCGAATATCGCCCTGGGTCTGGCGCTGGCGCAGCACCATTTCACCGATCTCACTTATGATCCGCTTGATCATCATCTCGGCCATGGCCCGCCGCAATTCGCCCGCCGATCCGAAATGATGGAGGATATTGGCATGGGTGCGGCTGATTCGCTTGGCGACCGCCATCAGCGTCACCGCCTGGGGACCGTCCTCGATGAGGATCGTACGCGCGGCCTCGAGCGCGATATGACGCATCTCATCGGTGGAAAGGCGCGGACGTGAATGCGGCATGGACGGGCCCTGATCAGAGTTTAGGAGTAGGGCCGGGTACCTGCCGGGACTCGAGCCGACCACCACCACCCCATCAGCGCGGCGCATAGCACCGGCCGGCGATGCGACCGCGCAGGATTTTCTGTGCCAGTTACAAGCGGGGCTTCGTACTGTCTGATGCAACTAAAACAGTGCATCAGTGCACATCAGGCCGCCATCGCATCCTCGCGATCATAGCCTGCGCCGATGGTCGGCCGGCGGCGGCTGGCCGCACCCGCGAGACGGACATGGTCGACGCAGGTCTCGACCGAGTTGCGCGCAACGCAGAGGCGTAGGCTGGACTTGCCGGTGGATTCGAAGCCGAGCTTGCGGAGCACGCGCGCCGAGGCCGGATTGTCGGCAAAGGGCGCCGCGACCAGCCGCGGCAGGCGCAGCCCTGTATCGGCCAGATCAATGACGGCGCGGCCGGCCTCGGTAGCGAAACCCAGGCCCCAATAGGCGCGCGCGATCCAGTAGCCGAGCTCGATGCCGGAGTCGCCGGGCGCAAGGCCGATGCCGCCGACGAGTCGCGGCGCGCCATGGGTGCGGGCGAAGATCAGGAAATTGGGCAGAGGCCCATCGTCGGCCGAGAGGAACGCCTCGGCATCTTCGATCCGGTAAGGCCAGGGCACACGCGCGAGTTTGCCAGCGACCGCGAAATCGCTGATCGCCTGCGTCAATGCGGGCGCATCTTCCTTCCAACCGGGGCGCAGCAGCAGCCGCGGGGTACGAGCGAACATGTAAAAATCTCCCTCTCCGCCGCCCCGAAAACGCCATTGAACCCAAAAGGTTACAGGGCGACGACAGTTTTTTGAGGGAGACACGAAAAAGGGAGGTGGTGCGACCCCCTCCCTCGTCGATCCGGCCTGCCGGACCTTCGGGTCGCCCTCTGGACGACCCGGATATGGGTTCGTCCGATTTACTCGGCGGCTTCCGCCATCGCATCGACGCTGACATATTTGCGGCCAAGCTTGCCGCTGTGGAACGCGACCTTGCCATCGGCGAGCGCGAACAGCGTATGATCCTTGCCGATGCCGACATTGCGGCCCGGATAGACCTTGGTGCCGCGCTGGCGAACGATGATATTGCCGCCGACGACATTCTCGCCACCGAACTTCTTCACGCCTAGGCGCCGGCCAGCCGAATCGCGGCCGTTGCGCGAAGAGCCGCCTGCTTTCTTATGTGCCATCTCAAACTACTCCGTTGCTCTTCGATCAGGCCTCGGCAGCCATGGGCGCATCCGCCTTGACCTTCGCCGGGGCCTTCTTCGCCTTGGCTTCGCCGCCGATCGACAGGATCTTGAGGATCGTGTGCTGCTGGCGGTGGCCGTTGCGGCGACGATAATTATGGCGGCGGCGCTTCTTGAAGACGATGACCTTTTCGCCCTTCGCCTGCGCGATGATCTCGGCCGAGACGGTCAGACCGTTGACGTCCTTGAGCTCGGCGCCTTCGCCCGCGAGCAGCACGTCGCCAAGCGAGACCGTCGAACCCGCGTCGCCGTCAATCTTCTCGACGACGATCTTGTCTCCTGCGGCAACGCGATACTGCTTGCCGCCCGTGCGCACGATAGCGAACATGGCCCTCATCACTTCTTCAAATCAGTTAGCGCAAACGCGATGGCACACGGCCATCAACCCCCGCGCGGGAAAGCGGGTCGCTAATGGGAGCGCGCCGGAAAGTCAACCGTCATAGGAAGGGAAAGGCCATCAACCCGCGATTCCAGGAAAGCCGGAAAAGCCGCACGACCATCGTCGGCCCGCCACCCGAGATCCGCACTTCGCGGATGGTGGCTGGAATGATCCGCCCGCTTAGTGGCGATGCTCGCGGCGCAGCGTGTAGCGGCCGTCGGCATAGCTGTCGAACAGCCCGGCGATCGCGGGATGATCGATCATCTCGTCGCTCTCGTCGCGCACCAGGTTCTGCTGGCTCACATAGGCGATGTAGTTACTGTCGCTGTTCTCGGCGAACAGATGGTAAAAGGGCTGGTCCTTCGATGGACGGATGTCCTCGGGAATCGCCTCATACCATTCCTCGCTATTGGCGAAGACCGGATCGACATCGAAGATCACGCCGCGAAATTCGAACAGCCGGTGCCGCACCACATCGCCGATGGCAAAGCGGGCGTGGGCCACGGGAGGCGACATAATTCCCTGATGCGGGGCGCCGATCACGGCGGGAATGGAAACGCTCTTTTCGATCACAGGCCCTATGTAGGGAAGTGTGGCCGACATGCAAGCGCATGCTTGGCAAGCGCCGATCCATCGGCTAAGGCCCCGCCCCTATCGACTGGCGAGCGGCCCCACGGCCCCTTGCCGCTCCTCTGCGGAGAGGTGCCGGAGTGGTCGATCGGGGCGGTCTCGAAAACCGTTGTGCCCGCAAGGGTACCGTGGGTTCGAATCCCACCCTCTCCGCCATTAGCCGCCTGTGCATACCGGAGACATAGGTGACAGGTTGTACCTAAGACATGGGTAACAACCTCGAGCCGAACGGGTTGTCGATGGTTTGCAGTGTTTTCTGTTCCAAGTCGATATAGCCGAGATCATATTGGAGGAATGAGACGAGCCAGATGCCGTCGTCGACTTCTTTGATACCGAGCTTTTGTCCGGCGAGGACGGACGAGATATTGACGCGTTTTCGATGCATGCAGATTCGACCGCAGGCGGTGACGAGCACGTCGTGGTCATGGAGCGGATAGTCGAGCTGGGGCAGGCCCTGATAGGGTTTGGCTGACGGTGAATAGAGTTCGGCGGGATATTTCATGTCGAGCGCCTCGTGGGGTCGCTCTTCGTTGAACTCTTTGACGAGCTATCGAATCGGTCCTGCTGCTGTAGGAAGTTTCCACGCGCTGGGCGGGTTGCCTCGGCTTTGAGCGTGCGATGCATGCGTTCGTGCCGGCCGTTTTGTTGCGGATGACCGGGTTTGATGCGTTCGATGCCGATACCCAGGCGCAGCCACCAGACGGACAATTTGGAAAGGTTGTAGAGGCCGTTGGGGCTGGCGAAGGGAACGCCATTGTCGGAGCGGATCGCAGCCGGAAGGCCCCGTTCCTTGAACAGCCTCTCGAAGCTTTCGATGACCGGCATTTCGCGTGTAGACTCCAGTGCCTCACATGTGAGCAGGAAGCTCGACTTGCCCGGGCAGTTGGTTGGCGTATCGGACTGGCCGGCGGGAGCGGTCGCATAGGGCGACTGGCCCATCCTCCCGATATCGGCCGACGATCTTGTAGCCGGTCTTGCGTGAAATCCCGAATTCCCGACACAAGTCGGTCATCGGCTCACCCTCCAAAATACGAGCCACAAAGCGCAGACGTTCGTCCATCACGGAGACTTTCTTCCACGGCATCGACACTTTTCCCCTGCGATCGCAGGGGAAAAGTGTCACCCATGTCTCCGGTACATTCTGTCACCTATCTCTCGGGTCGCTCAGCGCCGTGCGGAAGGATCACGGGCGGGCGCGTTCCGTCAGCGCAGCCGCCTGATCAGCTCCGAACGGTGCCGAAACACTGCGCTGTCGATCATCGGGTAACCGTCCGCGGCCGCGGCCCGAAACAGCGCCGCCAGCCGTTCCCGGTCAGCGGCCAGCATCGAGATCGCATCGGCAAGGGCCCCGGGGTCGTGCGGGGTCAGCACTCCGCCGCCATGCGCCGCGATCAGATCGGAGGCGTAGCTGCTCTCATAACCGACGATCGGCGTGCCCGACAGCAAGGCCTCGATCAGGCATCGCGGCGATTCCGGAGTCCTGTGGCAGAAGAGGAAGGCATCGGCGTCGCGCAGCGCCGCCAACAGCATTTCGCGATCATTGCAGTTTCCGGGGAAGCTCACGCGGTCCGCCAACCCGCATTCCTTGACCCTATGGCGCATTTCGGCGAGCAGCGGTCCCTCGCCGTACCAGATAGCGGTGAACGCCGCCCTCCCGGCCAGCAGCTCCAGCGCCCGCACCCAGTCGAGCGGCCCCTTGTCCGCATGGACACGGCCGGCATAGACGATCCGGATCGCCGGATCCCGGCGTTCGATCTTCGCCCTCAGCCTATCCCGATCGATGCGGTACTCGGGACCGAGATGGATGTCATGGGCCAGCTGCGGATCGGGGCTGAAGCGCGCATAGGCACGATAGGTGTCCATGCCGTGGAACAGGCCCAGCGCTGACCGACGGATCACGAACCGCTCGAGGCGCTCCGCCAGCCAGGCATTGAAGCGGCGATGGAGGTAGCGGACTCCGCGATAGCTGCGCGCCTGGAAGCGCATTACTTCGGATTCGACCCGATCGGTCCAGATCGCTGCGCGGACGCCGAGCCGGGCGGCGATGATGGCGGCGAGCGCCCCCCAATCGCCCCAGCTTCCGCCGATCGCGAACTGATGGTGGGTCGCCCGTGAAATCTGCGCCGACAACAGCCGCGCGACGGGGCGCAGCACCCTCAGACATCCGAACGGTGTGAAGGCGACCGGCAACGGGTGGATTTCGAGCCGCTCCGCCGGAAAGAGCGCACCCAGGTCGCCGAGCCCGTCGGCAACGGTTTCGGACTCGATCAGCGGCGCGCACAGAATCACGCGATCGAAGTTGTCGAGCCAGCGACAGAGGCCATTGCAGGCTTGGCGATCGAGGAAAAGCCTGCCGCGCGACGCGTGGAGCGGCGCATGGATGACGAGCATGAGGATTGTCGGCGACGATGTTTCGGCGGCGTTTTCCGAGAAAACCGTCACGCTCGCCTCAGCGCCGCGGGCGGTTGCGCTTTCGCAACGCCAGCAGATAGATGGTTGCCGCGACCGCCGCGAACAGGAACCACTGTACCGCATAGCTGCGATGGTTATTGGGGATCTGATCGATCGAAGGCGGCACGCTTGGGCCGAGCCCCGCCACCGCGGTTTCGAGGACGAACAACAGCGGCGTGGCCCCGGGCTCGTCACCCAGCACCCGCCGCGCCAGCACTTCATCGGGGATCAGCAATCCGCTCCCCTCGATCCGCTGGCCGATCGCCGGCAGCGCGGGCCTGGCGTCGATCGCGCTCCAGCCGAGATCGGCCATGATCACCCGCCCGTCGATCAGCGCGCAGCCGGCGATGTTGCGAAAACCCGTCCGCCCCGCCCGATCGACGCCGCCGAGTTGGGTCGCCGCGGTGGTGATCCGGCAGAGAACATGGCTGCGCCGGAACGCCACCGCCTCGATCGGCAGATCGGCGGGAACGCCATACAGCGGCGACGCCTTTTCGCCGACATGATAGCTGGCGAGCAGCGCCTCTTTCCACCGCGCGCGGCCGAGCTGCCAAAAGCCGAGCGCGATCATCGCCGCCACCGCGAGGGCCACGATCAGCGTCGGCAGGATCGGCAGACGTCGCATCAATCGCGCTTCACGATGCGGCCCTCGCACGCGGCGTTCTTATACTCGAGCGCCAGCAACAGGCCTTTGGCGATCCGCAGCAGCCCGATCGTGAGGATGAGGGTCAGCGGTATCCAGAGCAGCAGATGAACCCAGAACGGCGGCGAATATTCGAGCTCGACGACGATCGCGCACAGGCTGGCGAAACCGCCGACGATCATGATCAGAAAGGCCGCGGCGCCGTCGCCGACGTTGAACGCGCCATAGTCCAGCCCGCAGACACGGCAGCGATCGGCGAAGCGCAGGAAGGTCGCGAACAGGCCCGGCGCGCCGCAGCGCGGGCACAGGCCGCGAATCGCGGCATCGAGCGGTGCAGGCGGGGCGGGGGGCACTTCGTCCATCTCGCTTCCTCACGTTCAGAAAAAAAGGGCGCGGCAGCAGGTCCGTCCTGCCGCCGCGCCCCTTTCCAGGTTTGACCTTCCGGCGGATCAGCCGTGCGTCGGCGCGCCCCAGCCGCCCCACACATAGACGACGACGAACAGAAACAGCCACACCACGTCGACGAAATGCCAGTACCAGGCAGCCGCCTCGAAGCCGAAATGCTGCTTGGGCGTGAAATCGCCCCGATAGGCGCGAACCAGGCAAACGATCAGAAAGATCGTGCCGACCAGCACGTGGAAGCCGTGGAAGCCGGTCGCCATGAAGAAGGCCGACGTATAGTTCAGCCCTTTGAAGCCGAATGGCGCGTGCGCATATTCGTAAGCCTGGATCGAGGTGAACAGCGCACCGAGGATGATCGTCAGCCACAGGCCCTTCTTGAGGCTGTCGCGATCCCCATGCAGCAGCGCGTGGTGAGCCCAGGTAATGGTGGTGCCCGAGCAAAGCAGGATCAGCGTGTTGAGCAGCGGCAGGTGGAAGGCATCGAGCACTTCCAGTCCCTTCGGCGGCCAGATGCCCTCAGCATGGGTGATGCTGTTGGGACCCTCGATCATCGAGATGACGCCGTCGACCACCTGAAGCGGCTGGGGGAAGAGCGCGAAATCGAACCATGCCCAGAACCAGCCGACGAAGAACATCACCTCCGAGGCGATGAACAGGATCATGCCGTAGCGCAGATGAAGCTGGACGACCGGGGTATGATCGCCCGCATTGGCTTCGCGGATCACATCCGACCACCAGCTGAACATGGTGAAGAGGACGCCGATCACGCCGGCGAAGAACACATAGCCGCCAAAGGGCGCCTTGTGCATCCACATGATGCCGCCCGCGGCCATGATCAAGGCCGAGACGGCGCCGATCAGCGGCCAGACGCTCGGCGGTAGGATGTGATAATCGTGGCTCTTCGTTCCGGCCATTTTCGTGCCCCTGATGGTCTGATGGAACGTCCCTTAACCGCCCGCCCGTCCGGAATCCACAGGGGATTTGTCGGGGTAGAAGGTGTAGGACAGGGTGATTTCGTTGAAGTTGCCCGCATCCTTGTCCTTCAGGATCGCGGGGTCGACATAATAGATCACCGGCATCCGCATCGTCTCGCCGGGCTTCAGCGTCTGGCTGGTGAAGCAGAAGCACTGGATCTTGGTGAAATAGGCGCCCGCCTGCTCGGGGGTGACGTTGAAAGCCGCCGTGCCAGTGATCGGCTTGTCGGACAGATTGGTCGCGTTGAAGAAGGCCATCTCGCGCGCGCCGATCGCGACGCGCTCGACCTTCTGCTCGGGCGCGAATTTCCAGGGAAGCGTCGGCGATACATTGGCATCGAACCGGACATCGATGAGCTTGCCGACCTGTCCGCCGGGCGCCTCGCCGCCCTGAGCACGCTGCGGCGTGCCGCCGAAGCCGGTCACCTGGCAGAATATCCGATAAAGCGGCACGGCGGCGAAGCCCAAGCCGAGCATGGCAAAGGCCAACAGCGTCAGGAAGACCCCTACCCGCATGTGGCGGCGATCGGTCATAGCATCTTCGCGATCGCGATGGCGTAGAAAAGGATGACGAACGCGCCGAGGATCAGCGCCATGACGAGCGCGCGCGACTTCTGGCGGCGGCGTATCTCGGCCTGCTCTTCGGGCGTGAACTTCATGCCAGAGCCTTATCGACGACGACCAGGCCGAAGACCATGAAGAGGTACAGGATCGAAAAGGCGAACAGTCGCCGCTCTGGCTTCATCCGCGCCTGATCGGTCTCGCGGCTGAAGCCGACGCGGATGGCCAGCAGCAGGAAAATCGCCGACAGGAGGGTGGCCCCGATCCCGTAGACCGCGCCCGTCAGCCCCATCGTCCACGGCGCGACCGCGGCAATCGCCATCGGCACGGTGTAGAGCATGATCTGGACGCGGGTCGCGCGCTGACCGGCGACCGCAGGCAGCATCGGCACGCCGGCGCGGGCATAATCCGAATTGATGAACAGCGCGAGCGCCCAGAAATGCGGCGGCGTCCACAGAAAGACCAGCGCGAACAGCAGCACCGGCAAGGTCTCCACCCGCCCGGTCGCGGCCGCCCAGCCGATCAGCGCCGGAAACGCCCCGGCGGCCCCGCCGATGACGATGTTCTGCGGCGTCCGGCGCTTGAGCCAAATCGTGTAGACGATGACGTAGAAGAGGATCGAAACGGCGAGTATGGCGGCCGACAGCAGATTGACCGCCAAGCCCAGCAGGATCACCGAGAAGGCACCGAGGCCCACCCCGAAATGGAGGGCCGACTGCCGGTCCATCCGACCCGCCGGCAGCGGCCGCCCGGCGGTGCGCGCCATCATCGCGTCGAGATCGGCTTCGTACCACTGATTCAGCGCCCCGGCGGCACCCGCGCCCAAGGCGATGCACAATATGGCGGTGAAGCCGAGCACCGGGTGGATCGCCTGCGGCGCCGCGAGCAGCCCGCACAGGCCGGTGAACACCACCAGGCTCATCACGCGCGGCTTGGTCAGCGCGAGGAAGTCACGCCAGTCGGCCGCGGCCGTGGTTGCAGGCGGATAAGCGCTACTCGCCATTTCTCATTCAATTCCCAATGGAGCCGCCGTCAGACAATCTCGTCAAGCGGCGGCCCATTCTACGCCTGGGCGCCGATCAGTGGCGGTGATCGTCGCCGATATGCGGCAGCTGTTCGAACTGATGGTACGGGGGCGGGCTCGGTAGTGTCCATTCGAGCGTGGTGGCGCCCTCGCCCCAATAATTGCCCTCGGCCTTCGGGCCACGGAACAGCGACCAGAAGACGTTCACAAAGAAGAAGATCATGCTGAACGCCATGATCTCATAACCATGGCTCGCGAGCTGGTTCCACTTGGTGTAGGCGTCGGTATAATCGGGAATGCGGCGCGGCATGCCGTCGAGGCCCAGGAAATGCATCGGGAAGAACAGCAGGTTCACGCCGATGAAGAACAGCCAGAAATGCACCTGGCCCAGGAACTCGTTGTACATCCGGCCGGACATCTTGCCGAACCAGTAGTAGAAGGCCGCGAACAGCGAGAAGACCGCGCCGAGCGACAGCACATAGTGGAAGTGCGCGACGACATAATAGGTGTCGTGCATGATGTTGTCGACGCCGCCGTTCGCGAGCACGACGCCGGTGACGCCGCCGACCGTGAACAGGAAGATGAAGCCGATCGCCCACAGCATGGGGGTCTTGAAGCTCATCGAGCCGCCCCACATCGTCGCTATCCACGAGAAGATCTTGATGCCGGTGGGCACCGCGATCACCATCGTTGCGGCGGTGAAGTACATCTTCACGTCGACGGTCATGCCGGTGGTGAACATGTGATGGGCCCACACGACGAAGCCGACGACGCCGATCGCGACCATCGCATAGGCCATGCCGAGATAGCCGAATACCGGCTTCTTCGAGAAGGTCGAGACGATCTGGCTGATGATGCCGAAGCCCGGCAGGATCATGATGTACACTTCGGGGTGGCCGAAGAACCAGAAGAGATGCTGATAGAGCACCGGATCGCCGCCGCCCGACGCGTCATAGAAGGTCGTGCCGAAGTTGCGGTCGGTGAGCAGCATGGTGATCGCCGCGGCGAGCACCGGCAGTGCCAGCAGCAGCAGGAAGGCGGTGACCAGCACCGACCACACGAACAGCGGCATCTTGTGGAGCGTCATGCCCGGCGCGCGCATGTTGAAGATGGTGGTGATGAAGTTGATCGCGCCCA
>CAMLSA010000080.1 GCA_946482655.1 uncultured Sphingomonas sp.
GCGCCCGATTCGAACACCGATAGCGGGGCGCCGCCATCCGCCGGCGCATCATCGATAATCGCGGGTACCCGATTGTTCGGGCTGATCGCCAGAAACTCGGGCTTGAACTGCTCACCTGCAAGAATATCGACGGGAATCCGGCGGTATTCGAGCCCGAGCTCTTCCAGAGCGATCAAGGGCTTGAAGACGTTTGGCGTTTCTCCGCCATAGAGTTCGATCATCACATACTCCCGACGAAGGGGATCCAACTGGCGCAACAGAAGCGGCGGCGCGCCGCTCGTCGCGGATTCGAGATCCCGACGTATTTCTTTGAAATTCGATCCGCGCAAGGATGCACGCGCCGTTCAGCGCATCGTCAGCGATACCCCTCCCAAAGTCGGCGCGTCAAGCTGGCACCAGAGCGAGCGGCCAGGCCGTGATCGTCCATCGGTCAGCGCCGAGATCTCGCCGTGGATCCTCAGCAGCGCTTTGCCCAGATCTGGTCTAGCGCAGCCCGCCTCCCAACGCGCGGTACAGCTCCACCGCGTTCTGCGCGCGTTGCAGCCGCGTCGCGGCGAGCGACTGCTCGGCCGCGTAGAGCGTGCGCTGTGAATCGAGCGCCGTGAGAAAGGGATCGATTCCCGAACGGAAGCGCGCGTCGGACAACCGATAGGCAGCCCGCGCGCCGTTGCGCAGCGCCAGCTGGGCGTCGATCTGCGCGGCCATCGTGCCGCGCCGGGCCAGCGCGTCGGCGACCTCGCGAAAGGCGGTCTGGATGCTGCGTTCATATTGCGCCACGAGCACGGCGCGGCTCGCCTCCGCATAGCGCAGATTTCCCCGATTGCGGCCGCCGTCGAAGATCGGAAGCGTCGCGGACGGCGCGACCGACCAATAGTCGCTGCCCGATGTGAACAGGTTGGACAGGCCGAGGCTGATCGTTCCGACGGCGGCAGTCAGCGACAGGCGCGGGAAGAATGCCGCGCGCGCCGCACCGATGTCGGCGTTGGCCGCGCGCAGCTGATGCTCGGCCGACATAATATCGGGGCGGCGCAGCAGCAGTTCGGACGAAAGATCGGCGGGAAGGTTGTCGAGCGTCGCCTCGGCTTCGTCGAGCCTGGCGGGTAGCAGTTCCGCCCGCACGGTCGTGCCCGCGAGAAGGTTGAGCGCATTCTGATCCTGCGCGACGAGCGTCGTCGCCTGCGCGATATCCGATCGCGCCTGATCGAAGCTGGTCTGCGCCTGGCGCACTTCGAGCTCGGAGGCGATGCCCGCCTTGAATCGCGCTTCGGTGATCCGCAGCGTCGATGCGAAGGTTTCGCCGAGATCGCGAGCGATCCGCAGCCGCTCCTGATCGGCGGCCATGACGAGCCAGGCCGCGGCGGTTTCGGCGATCAGCGCCGATTGCGCGGCCTTGCGATTCTCCTCGGCCGCGAAATAGCGCTCCTGCGCCGCGCGGCTCAGATTGCGCAGCCGGCCGAACAGGTCGATCTCCCACGCCGACATCCCCGCGGACGCCTGATAGATGTCGATCCGGCCGCTGGCCGCACCGACTCCGCCCACCGGGCCGCCCGCCACCGTCCCGACCGGCGACTTCTGGAAGGTGGCGCCACCGTTGACGCCCACGGTCGGCAGCAGATCGGCGCGCTGGACGCGATACAGCGCCCGCGCCTGATCGACATTGGCCATCGCGATCCGCAGGTCGCGGTTATTGGCCAGCGCGGTCTCGATCACTGAGCGCAGCCGCGCATCGACGAAAAAGTCGCGCCAGGCCGTATCGGCCGGGACGACGGCCGGCACGGCCGCCGCATCGGTCACGGAAACGGGATAGGCCGGGCCCTGCGGCCCCGACGTGGCGACCGGCAAGAGGGGGCGGACATAGCGGGGGGCGAGATCGCAGCCGCCGAGCGCGAGCAGCGACGGCAGCGCCAGCACCAAGGCGATCGTCTTCCTCATGCTCCCGCCTCCCAGGCGCCCGCCGAGGCCGCCGGGCTGGCCTTGTGCTGCCGGAACAGCCGCTTCACGATCGTGAAGAAGAGCGGCACGAAGAAGATCGCTAGGACGGTGGCGGACAGCATTCCGCCCACGACGGACCAGCCGATCGCACGCTGGCCGCCGGCACCCGCGCCCGTCGCCAGCGCGAGCGGCAGCACGCCGAACACGAAGGCGAACGACGTCATCAGAATCGGCCGCAAACGGAGCCGCGCCGCCTCGATCGACGCCTCGGACGCGGACAGCCCGTCGCGCATCTTCTCCTCAGCGAACTCCACGATCAGGATCGCATTCTTGGCGGCGATACCGATCGTCGTCACGATGCCGACCTGCAGATAGATGTCGTTGTTGAGACCGGCGAGCCACGCCGCCAACAAGGCGCCGAGCACGCCGAGCGGCACGACCAGCAACACAGAGATCGGCACCGACCAGCTTTCGTAGAGCGCGGCGAGACAGAGGAAGACGATGAGCAGCGACAGTCCGTAGAGCGCGGGCGCCTGCCCTCCCGACAGCTGTTCCTCATAGGACAGCCCCGTCCACTCGAAATCGATGCCGGGCGGAAGCTTGGCGGCATGTTCGCCCATCGCGCGCATCGCGGTGCCGGTGCTCTCCCCGGGAGCGGGGGAGCCCATTATCTCCATCGAGGGGAGGCCGTTGTACCGCTCGAGGCGCGCTGGACCGAATGACCATTCCGGCTGGGCGAAGGCCGAGAAGGGCGCCATCGTGCCCGCCCTTGTTCGGACGTGGAAATCGCCGATCGCCTCCGGTGTCATGCGATAGGGGGCGTCGGCCTGCACGTAGACGCGTTTGACCCGCCCGCGATCGACGAAATCGTTGACGTAGGAACCGCCGAGCGCGGTGCTGATCGTCTCGTTGATGTCGGCCTGGGCGACGCCGAGTGCGCCCGCCGCGCGCCGATCGACATCGAGCTTGATCTGGGGCGCGTCCTCCAGTCCGTTGGGACGCACCTGCGCGAGCCGCTTGTCGCCCATCGCCATTCCCAGCAGCTGATTACGCGCGGCGAGCAGCGCGTCGTGGCCCAGCCCCGCCATGTCCTTGAGCTGGAAATCGAAACCATTGGCATTGCCCAGCGCCAAAACGGCGGGAGGCGCGAAGCTGATCACCATGCCGGCGTGGATCTTCTGCCATTCGGCGTTGGCCCGCTGCACCACCTGGGCAACACTTTGGTCGGCGCGCTGGCGGTCTTCCCATTTTCGCAGCCGGGTGAAGGCGGTGCCGACATTCTGCCCCTGTCCGCCGAAGCTGTAGCCCGCGACGGTGAACACGATGTCGATGCTGTCCTTCTCCTGATGGAGCAGATGTTCGCGCACCCGCTTCAGCGTCCGCTGCGTCTCCTCCACGGACGTGCCTGCGGGCAGGATGACCTGTGTGAGCAGCAGCCCCTGATCCTCGTCGGGCAGGAAACCCGCGGGCAGCCGCCAGAACAGCAGCACGATCACCCCGATCACGGTCACGAAGCCGATCAGCGCGCGCCGCCAGCGATGCTCGACGATCCGGATGCCGTCCTCATAGCGAACGAGGCTGCGCTCGAAGGTCCTGTTGAACCAGCCGAAGAAGCCGGTCCGGTGGGCGTGGTCGCGCCCGGGGCGGAGGAGCGTGGCGCACAGAGCCGGCGTCAGGATCAGCGCGACCAGCACCGACAATGCCATCGCCGACACGATCGTGATCGAGAACTGGCGGAAGATGACGCCGGTCGATCCGCCGAAGAACGCCATCGGCAGGAACACCGCGGAAAGGACGAGGCCGATGCCGATCAACGCGCCGCTGATCTCGTTCATCGATTTGTAAGCGGCTTCACGGGGGGACAGGCCCTCGGTCTGAATCAGACGCTCCACGTTCTCCACCACGACGATAGCGTCGTCGACGAGCAGACCGATGGCGAGCACCATGCCGAACAGCGTCAGTGTGTTGATCGTGAATCCGGCGATGGAGAGGACCGCGAAGGTTCCGAGGATCACGACCGGCACTGCGATCGTCGGGATCAGCGTCGCCCGCCAGTTCTGCAGGAAGACGAACATCACGACGAAGACGAGCACGATCGCTTCGAGCAAGGTGTGCACCACCTGTTCGACCGAAAGCCGCACCACCTCGGAATTGTCGAGCGGTAGGCCGAGTTTGATGCCGGGCGGAAGTCGCTCGGCGATCTTCTCTGCGACGGCGCGCACCGCGTCGGCGGTCTGGAGCGCGTTGGCGCCAGGCGCAAGCGAGATGCCGACGCCGGATGCGGGGTGGCCGTTGAACTCGCCGTTGAGGCTGTAGCTCTCCGAATCAAGCTCGATCCGGGAGATGTCGCTCAGCAGCACTGACGATCCGTCGGCATTGGTTCGGACGAGGATCTCCCGGAACTCCTCGGGCGAGCGCAGCCGCGACTGCGCGGTGACGACGGCGTTGAGCGCCTGGCCCCGGATGTTCGGCAGGCCGCCGACCTGCCCCGCCGAGACCTGCGCGTTCTGGGCCCGGATCGCCGCCTTCACGTCGGCCACCGTCACGTTGAGATTGGCCATCTTGAAGGGATCGAGCCAGATCCGCATCGCATATTGCGAGCCGAGCAGCATCGCGTCGCCGACGCCACCCACGCGACTCACCGGATCGAGCAGGTTGGAAGCCACATAGTCGCCGAGATCGGCGGAGCTGTAGTTGCCATCCTCCGAGTGCAGCGTGATGATCATAAGGAAGCCGGTGGTCGCCTTGGCCACCCTGATTCCCTGCTGCTGCACTTCCTGCGGGAGGAGCGGAAGCGCCTGCTGAAGCTTGTTCTGGACTTGGATCTGCGCGGTATCGGGGTCGGTGCCCTGCTCGAAGGTTAGCGTGACGTTGAGCGCGCCCGCCGAATCGCTGGTCGAGCTGAAATAGCGGAGATCATCGATGCCCTTGAGCTGCTGTTCGATGATCTGGGTGGTGGTGTTTTCGAGCGTCTGCGCATCGGCGCCGGGGTAGACCGTGCTGATCTGGATCTTGGGCGGCGCGATTTCCGGGAACTGCTCGATCGGCAGCGAGCGGAGCGCGAGGACGCCCGCCAGCATCAGGATGATCGCGATCACCCAGGCGAAGATCGGCCGGTCGATGAAGAAGCGGGACATCGCGGATCACTCCTTGCCCGCGCGCTGCGTGACCTGTTGCGGTGGCCCCGGCCTCACGACGGTGCCCGGCCGCAGGTTGAGCAGCCCCTCGACGATCAACTTGTCGCCGGGCGCGAGTCCAGATGTCACGATCCACTTGTCGCCGACCGCGCGATCGGTGACTACGTTGCGCGGCTCGACCTTGTTGTCCTTGCCGACGACGAGGGCCGTCCCATGGCCGCGCGAGTCCCGGGTGATGCCCTGCTGCGGCGCGAGCAGCGCCTTCAGCCGCACGCCCTCGGTCAACCGGGCGCGCACGAACATGCCGGGCAGCAACGTCCCGTCAGGGTTGGGGAAGGCGGCACGCAACGTCACAGCGCCGGTCGTCTCGTCCACGGTGACCTCGGAGAACTGCAGTCGGCCCTCGATCGGATAGGTCTTGCCGTTCGGGAGCAGCAGGCGGACGGGCGTGCCGCGCGCGGACGCCACGCCGCCCTCTCGGATCGCCTGCCGCAGATCGAGCAGCTGCGCCGCCGATTGGGTGATGTCGACGAACACCCGATCGGTGCGCTGGATGGTTGCCAGCGGCTCGGCCTGCCCCGGCGTGACGAGCGCGCCGGACGTGACCCGCGATCGGCCTATCCGGCCCGAGATCGGCGCACGCACCCGCGTGAAACCCTGGTTCACGAGCGCCGCTTCCACTGCGGCGCGTTGTGCCATCACGTCAGCGCGGGCCTGCTGGGCGGCCGCGTCCGCGTTGTCGGCCTCTTGGCGGCTGACAGCATTGATGCCGACCAGCTCGCGGTAGCGCAGGGCCTGTAGCCGGGTGGCGTTGATGGCGGCCTGTGCGCGGGCGAGATTGCCCCGGGCGGTGCCGACGGCGGCGCGATAGGGCGCGTCCTCGATCTCGTAGAGAATCTGGCCCGCCCGCACGATCGAGCCTTCCTCGAACAGGCGACGGCGAATCACGCCGCCGACTTGGGGACGGACCTCGGACGATTCGACCGCGCTGATCCGGCCGGGCAGCTCGTTCACCAGCGGGGCGGATTGGAGCGCGAGTGTGACCACCCCAACCGGCGGTGGCGGCGGCACGGGTGGCTCCTTCTTGCAGGCGGCCGGGATGGAGAGCGCCGCGAGGAGTATCGTCCGGATCGGATAAGGAACACGCATAGGACGGGGTCCAAACAAAGACAGCAGATGGAATGAACGTTCATTCCGCTTGCCCTCACCTAGAGGACGTGCCAGAAACCGGTCAAGTGCAAAAGGCGGGCGGAGAGTTTCGTGAGTGCGGCGCAACAGAAGATGACGGGTCGGGAGCGCATCATCGCCGCCGCTCGACATCTGTTCGCGACACGGGGTTTCCACCAGACGGCGATGGTCGAGCTGGCCAGTGAGGCTCAGATCAGCGTCGGCCAGATTTACCGCCTGTTCGAGAACAAGAACGACATCGTGGTCGCCATCGTGCAGGACGACGCATCCGAGCGGATGGCTGATCTTCGCCGCATCCGCGACGAAGTCGAGGACGGCGCAATGTCGATCGAACGCGCGTTCGAAGGGCTCGCCCTGCTAGCGCTGTCGGAGGGCGAGGAAGCGCTGTCGTTCGAGATCCTTGCCGAGGCGCATCGCAATCCGCTCGTGGCCGAACAAATCTCGCAGTTCTGCACGAGTTGCCGATCGATCCTGCGCGACCTGATCTGCAAGACCAGCCCCGCGCTCGGCGACCGTGACATCGAAGCGGCCGAGGAGATGTTGCTCGCCTGCCTGTTCGGCCTCGGCCACCGACTGCTCTCGCGGCCCCAGCTCGGCATCGAGGCGACAGCGGCGCGGACGGCCAGCATGATGATCGCGGCGCTTCGGAACTAGAGCCTGGCGCTTTCCTGGGGGACAGCCGGGACGCGTTCCTCCGACCCTTTGCGACCTGCGCGGCGTAAGCCGCATGGCGGCCCCACGAGTTCGCCCAGCATGACGGCTGATCCGCATTGGGCCCCCCTACCCCCAATTAGCCCCCGCATCTTCCAAAGGGCGTCATGAGACGACCATCGCGCATGTTAGGCTCGACGAGGGCGATGGCGATGGATCCGGAGGTCCCTTTCCGGGCCAGTGACCTACTGCGCCGGCATTCGAACCGCATCATTTCTCACCTCCCGGAAGGGGATCTCGATGGCTATTCTACGCGGAACTACGCTGGCGGACGTCCTTTCCGGTTCAGCTTTCGCCGACAGTATCTATGGCAATCTCGGCAACGATGTCGTTCAGGCCGCGGCGGGCGCCGACTATGTCCAGGGGGATGGGGGCAACGACAGCGTCTACGGCGAGGATGGCGACGACTTCCTTAAGGGCGGCGACGGCGCGGATCTTCTCGACGGCGGGGACGGCCACGACCTCTTCGACGGCGGGGATGGCAACGACAGCATCATCGGCGGTATCGGCAACGACATCATGGATGGCCGGCAGGACGATGATTATCTCGACGGCGGCGAGGGCCACGACAGGCTGATCGGTGGTGGCGGCGACGACTTTCTGAAGGGTGGTGAAGGGGCCGATCTTCTCGACGGCGGGATCGGCAACGACCTTTTCGACGGCGGAGACGGCGACGATCGAATCATCGGCGAACTCGGCAATGACGTCATTGACGGGCGCCGGGACAACGACTTTCTCAATGGCGGCGAGGGCCATGACAAACTGATCGGCGGCAGTGGGAACGACACTCTGCTCGGCGGCAGCGGACGGGATTATCTCGACTCCGGCGACGGCGACGACGTGATCTATGCCGGCGATGACGATGACGGCTTCGGCGGGGAAATTGATCCGGCGACCGGTTTGCCCACGCAGGAAGCGGTTTCGGGCGGATCCGGCAACGACATCATCTATGGGGAGGCCGGCGACGACAAGCTCAAGGGCCAGTCCGGCAACGATCGGGTCTATGGCGGCACGGGTAACGATCTGGTCGATGGCGGCGACGGAGACAATTATATCGAAGGCAATGATGGTGACGACGTGCTCGACACCGAAACCGGTCTTGACGTGCTGTTTGGCGGCCCCGGCCACGACCGGATCGAGACGGGCGCCGGTGATGATCGCGCCGACGGCGGAGACGGCGACGATGTGCTCAGTGGCGAGGCCGGAAACGACGTGCTCAGCGGCAATGCTGGCCACGACGAGGTGATCGGCGGCCTGGACGACGACCTGATCTATGGCGGCTCGGGCAATGATTCGCTGTTCGGCGGCGCGGGCTTCGACAAGCTGATCGGTGATCCCGGCTCGGACCAACTGTCTGGCGGTGCGAGTAGCGACTGGTTCATATTCAAGGGCACTGGCGCGCTGGACGGGGGCGACGTCATCCTGGACTTTGAGGACGGGTTCGATCGGATCGTGCTGGAGAAGATCGGCGTATCCCGATACGCCGTCGGCGGAGGCAACGGCACGGTATACGCGCATGACGTCGTCGGAGGCGTCATGCTGGATGTCATCACGGCGACCGGCGCAAGCTTCGGGATTATGGTGCATTCCGGCTCCGGCTCGCTTTCAGCCACACAGCTGGATGCGGCCGATTTTCTATTCGCCTGACGTCTCACGGGAAGCTGACGACCGCCAAGCCAGGCCCGCGGCGAAGCGAAGGTGGCGGAAGCACCGGAACGGAGGCACAGCCGAGCGTGGAGCGCTTCTTCGCGAAGCTGCCGTCCGTCAGCCCCAGCGCGCCTTGCGACCACGCGGGCCCAGCTTGCGAGCCTCAGCCCTGGTGGAGAAGGTTTTTCCGTATATCCGAATATGGCACGATCACAGACATTCTCCCTAAACTCGCGATCCTGACGCTTCTATACGATCGTCGGACGATCCACAGCGGCGCCGCCCGGCCGCCACGCCAAGATCGCCAGGGCTCAACCCAACAGGGGGGCCGCGCAGGGCGCAGGGAGGATGTATGAGAGCAATTGAATGTCCACGGATGGATCACTTCTCCAGCTACCAAGGATTTCCGCTCGTCGAAATGGGCGTTTTCGCCGTCCGAGCAATCCTCATCTACAGCGCGGGCAACGTGGCGCATGAACAAACGGATTAGGTTCTGCACCTCTTGAGTTGCCGGGATGAAGCCGGTTCGAAGCTTCCGGTTCCAAACTGCCCGTCGGCAAAAACCCGATGGCGCCCGTTACAAAGCAGGAGGGAAGGCGAATGCAAGACTTGGCCGGCAAAATAGCGTTCGTGACCGGTGGCGCGTCGGGAATCGGCCTCGGTATGGTGCGCGCCTTCCTGCGCGCCGGAATGAAGATCGTCATCGCCGATATCAACAAGGAACGCGCCGACAGGGTGGCCGCCGGTCTGGCGCGGGACGGCGCCGATATACTGGGGCTGGCCATCGACGTGGCTAAGATGGACAGTTGGCGAGCCGCTAAAGAGGCTACCATCGAGAAATATGGCGGGGTGGACATTCTCTGCAATAATGCCGGGGTTGGGGCCGCCAAGGAACGATTCGAAAACATCCCGGAGGATGTCTGGCAATGGATCCTCGGCGTGAATGTCATAGGGGTGCGAAACGGGGTATGCGCTTGGCTGCGGCATATGAAAGAGCGGCAAAGCCCCTGTCACATCGTGAACACGGCTTCGGTCGTAGGCTTGTTCGGCAATCCCCTGTCGGCCGAATATGTCGCCACCAAATATGCGGTGATCGGCATGTCGGAAACGCTCCGGATGGAGTTGGTCGATTTCAACGTCGGAGTCTCCGTGCTGTGCCCGGGTCTGGTGAAGACGCAGCTGATGCAGGACCGGGCGCTGAATATCAGGTTGAGCGGGTACCAGCCGGACAAGGAACAGGTTCCGACGCTTCTGAGCGACCAAGTCGCCCTGGACCCGGACAAGGTTGGCGAAGCGGTGCTTGCCGGAATACTGGCCAGATCATTTTATATCCTGCCGCAACCTGAATATGCTGAAGTCATCGACAGCAAATATGAGCGCATCCGGAGGGAGTACAAGAAGTGTCCGCCAACCGGTGAGGACATCACGGGCTTGGGCCGATTTGAACTTCAATGGGGCAAAGAAAACTAGAAACGCGGGATGAATGGTCGCTCCGCGCATGGCCGATTTGTGATGGCGACCGTGTATCCACGCTGACCCACATCGGCCCGCGCTGGAATGCATCGCTGTCCTGGTTCGGTCTCGGATGATGTTCCAGACAATGCTCAACGAAGTGTCGACGGCTTCCCCGCTGCAAGATCAGTCTTGAAGATTCGCGGCGGTGTAAATCCATTTCATCCATCAATGGGTGGATCACCCCAATCTCGGCCCAGCTTGACCGTAAGCCCCGGCGCGGGGGACTTCATATCCGCGCATCGAGGCCGTGGCCACAGGGGTGTTCCGACAACATATCCGAATATACGGATTTTGGATTCAAACTTCCACAATCTCTATGGGAAAAGCGAATATAGAGGTAAAGTCGGTAGGAAATGGAGCGAGGATCGTCATAGTTGGACTGACGCGTTCATATTGTCGAGTTACGAGCAAAAAGGCGAAGATCACACGTTCCTGAAAATGTTACAATGTTTTCTTAAGTGAAGTTCGCTCATTCCGATCTTAGTTCGGCTACTATAAGAGTCATAGTGGGGATATTATGACCGGAGAAATGTCCGTTTCGTAAAGGTTTTCTTGCAGGAACTCTCTAGGGTATCCTGTAACCTGATCTTCGCTTTATCGTTATATTCGACAGTCGTTCCATCGTATTAGTTGGAACCCCAAAATATCTTGGCAGAAAGACCGCCGATCCATTCAAACGCTATCAGCGGGTGAGCGGTAAATACAGCATAAGGGAGGGAATGTCATGAAACACAGCCGTCTATGCACGCGCGTGATTCTCAAGGCCGGCGCGGCCATGATTGTTACGGTGGCGGGAAGCGGTGCCGCGCTGGCGCAAGCTGCCGCGGGGCAAAATGAGCGGATCGCGTCGTCTGTCGACGTCCAAGCCCGCACATCCGCCTTCAATGATGACATAGTGGTCACAGCGCGAAAGCGTGACGAATCTCTGATAGCCGTACCGGTGGTCGTAACGGCGGTCGGTGCTGCCGAAATTCAGCGGCGTGGTATCAATAGCCTCGATGGCATCGCGCGCGTCGTCCCGGGTCTCGTGGTCGGCGAGGGGGGCGGCACAAACCAGGGCGGTAACGTCGTCATACGCGGCATCAGCGGCGCGGACACGAACAATTTCGCAGATCAATCGGTGTCGTTCAATTTCGACGGTGTTCAGGTAGCGCGGGCGCAAGTCCGGCGGCTCGGACAATTTGACATCCAGCAGGTGGAAGTCCTGAAGGGGCCACAGGCGTTGTTTTTCGGGAAGAACAGTCCAGGAGGAGTCATCTCCATCCGTACCGCCGACCCGACGGAGAAGCTGGAAGGCGCGGTTCAGGCGGGCTACGAGTTTGTGGGACACGAGATTCGCGGAGAAGGCTTCATTTCCACACCCCTCGCGGAAGGCTTGGGCGTTCGTCTCGCGGGCTATTTTTCTCGCATTCGTGGATGGTCCCGGAACCATATCCCGGATGACTCTCCATACAAGCCGGACAGCATGTGGGGTCCCCAAAGCAAAGAATACGCTGCCCGGCTGACCTTCAGATATGACAATTCCGACGACTTCGATGCACGGCTGAAGCTGACATATAACGAGGTCGACGCCGATACGGCTGCGCGGAACTCTCAAATCATCGCATGTCCGCTCGGTGCGCCCCAACCGCTGAGCTTTCCCACCCTCGACGACTGCAAGGCGAACGACACGACGGCGATTGGCTATCCCGGCGCCGCATTTCTCGCGACACATCCGCGTTTCGAGGACGGCGAGTACTCCAAGCTGACCCAGCTTCTCGGCAGCCTCGAGCTGAACTTCTCTCCGACAGAGCAGATTACCATGACTTCGGTGACGGGTTTTTACCGCTCGAAACTCGAGACCGGAGGAAACTTCACCAACTCCTACGATCCCACCCGAATCCTGATCGGGGGCGTGGAGCCGTTGAAGTTCAGGGAGATCAGCCAGGAAATTCGTGTCACCAGCGATTTTGACGGGCCGATTAACTTCATGCTCGGCGCGTACGCACAGGACGGCCGATCATTCGTGGACGCGTTGGGCTACGTCAATGTGCTGGTCCCGGCCGTGGCCTTCAACTACATCTATGATCAAAAAGTGCGAGCCTATTCCGGCTTCGGACAACTGCGCTGGAAGATCGTTCCCACCTTTGAGCTGTCTGTCGGTGGCCGTTATTCCTATGAGCGAAAGGTAATGCGACGGGTAGAGTTGGGGCTGAACGGCAGCGAAGCGCGCACACGGGTCTTTCCCACCGAGCCGCGGCTCACGTTCAACGATTTCTCGCCCGAGATCACCGGGAACTGGCGCCCGTCGGACAACCTGACCATATTCGCGTCATACAAGCGCGGCTTTCTTTCGGGTGGCCAGAACGGAGGTGGCGCTTCGTTCAACACGCCCTACAATCCTCAAACCACAAAGGGATTCGAGGCCGGGATCAAGGCGAGAACTCCGGATGGCGCGCTACGGCTGAACCTGGCGGCATATACTTATAAGGTATCCGGGTTGCAGATTAACGTCGTTGTTCAGGGCGTTCTGCAGGAATTGCGCAACGCGGGCGACGCCAGGGTGAAAGGGGCTGAGTTCGACTTTAATTATAGAACCCCTGTCGAAGGTCTCTCTTTGAATGGCGGCATCGCCTACAACAACTCGAAATATTTGCAATATCACGGTTCCTGTTACAGGGGCCAGCCCGCTCCGGACTGCGCGCTCCGCATCAGTCCGGTTACAGGCCAGCTCGCTCTTTCACAGGATCTCGCAGGCCGGCAGCTGGTGCGTGCGCCTGCTTGGACGGGCACCGTCGGCGCCCTGTTCGAACGCCCGGTGAGCTCTTCGCTGAAACTCAGCCTGAGCAGCAACCTGACGTTTAGCAGCAGCTATTATGGCGATCCGGCACTGTCCCCCGCCAGTCGCCAGCGTCCGTATCGGTTGCTGGACGCCACCGTCCGACTGGGGGAGATCGACGACGATTGGAGCGTGGCGCTGATCGGACGCAATCTGACCGACACATATTATTTCGTTCGTACGAGCGACCGGCCTTTCACAGGAACCGCTCCCGGTGGGGATCCCGCAACGAGCGTTCTGGGTGATACGATCGCCTATGTAAGTCGCGGCCGCGAGATCATGTTTCGTGCGACGAAACGCTTCTAGGAGCGACTCCGGGACGGAAGATTACCTAAAGAAATTCGTCTTTCATAATTCGCGTTCCCCTGCCGAGAGGGACGGATTCCGGTGCTTCAGGGGCAACCGGGTGTCGGCCATAGCTCGTGCGGTCCTGAGGAAGTAATCGACAGATGACAGTGGAATCGGGCTCCGAAGTCATCAGGGAGTGGAAAGCCGGCTGGCCTGTCGTGGCTAGTTCCTTCCTTGGCGCTTATTTGTGCATCGTGTTCGGTTATTCTTTCGGGTTCTTTGTAACTCACATCGAGCAGGAATTGGGATGGCCACGCAGCTGGGTGACTTCGGGGGTCACGATCGTCTCGGTGATCGGCGCTTTGGTGCATCCCGTCGCGGGGGTCCTTGTCGATCGCTATGGACCAAGAGGCGTGGCGATCCCTTGTGTGATAGCCTATAGCGGGGCGCTGATGTTCCTGTCGACGACCGGCCCTTCTATCGAGAGCTGGTGGCTTCGATGCGCGATCCTGGGCATCGCCTTCGGCTGCATCAATTCATTCCTGTGGCTTGCGGCGACCGTATCGCGTTTCAGGAAGGCGCGCGGCATGGCGATCGCCGTCCTGCAACTCGGCCCGGCCACGGGGATGGCGACGCTGCCGATCATCGCGCAGTATCTCATAGATGGTGTAGGTTGGCGTTCCGCCTACGTCTGCCTGGGCGCAGGGGGACTGGTTTTCGTATTGCCGACGGTGTTCTTCCTGCTGCGGCCGGCGCCGAAGCGTGAGAGTCAGGTCGAGAAAGGACAAGCGCGCGCCAGACCCCGCCGGGCGTTCCTGGGCGACGCCCGTTTCTGGCGATTGGTCGCGGCTGCCGGATTGGTCACCTTCGGCATCAATGGCTTGTCGATGAACTTCGTTCCGTTGCTGATGGACATGGAGACTCCGAAGGCGAGCGTGCTTACAGCTGCCAGTCTGCTTGGCATCGGCAGCATCCTGGGCAGGGTGATTTGCGGCTATCTTCTGGATCGCCTGCCGGCCAACCTCCTTGGCGCCGCCGCGTTCGGCTTTCCCGTCATTTCCTGCATATTGCTTTCGGCCGGCTATTACTCGCCGGCTGCCCTGGCGATCGCCGCGCTGCTCATTGGCCTATCGCTCGGCTGCGAAGTGGATTGTCTCGCGTTTATCGCCGCGCGCCTGTTCGGGCTCATACACTATGCTACGGCCGTAGGGCTCCTCGCCACCGCGATGAGTTTTGGAGCCGGCCTCGGGCCGCTGCTCGGCGCGAGCATCAAGGACTTTTTCGCCAGTTACCAATGGTTCCTCGGCATAGAGATGTTCGTCTTCATATTGGGCGCGGTCCTGATCGCAAGCGTCGGTAATGTCGAACATGAATCCAGCGGTCCAACGGCTCGATTGCCGAATGGCGTCTGACCAACCGCCTTCACCTTCGCGGCCAGCGGTCATGCCCGCGCGCGCTTCGCGGGGCGCCACCACTGCGAATCTGTCGTGTGCCGTATTGCTCGCGCAAGGAGGATGACATGACCGCCACTGCCACGGAATGGCGCGCCAATTGGCCGCTCGTTCTCGCCTCCACCATGGGGATGGCGCTCG
>CAMLSA010000081.1 GCA_946482655.1 uncultured Sphingomonas sp.
GGTGACGGCAAATGGCCCGACTATCTCGATTATTGCGACCGCTTCTTCTGGGCGGTGCCCGGCGGGTTCGACCTGACACCGTTCGAGGCTGAGCCGTTCCGACCCGGCTGCTGCGGCCTGATCGTCGCCGACCGCTACGACGCCGCGGTGATCCGCGAACCGCTCCACCGTCCCCTGTCGGGCGCCCGCCGCAAGGCCGAGACGCTGCGCTTCGCGCGGCGCGCGGCGCGGCGGCTGTGGGCCGGCATGGACCCGTTTCCGGAGGGCTGCGTCTGAATGACGAGGAGAGCGGGCGGGCGCCGAAGGCCGAAGAGCGGCTTTGGGGCCGCGCCGTCTATAGCCCCGGACCGGACTTCGGCTTGACGGCCTTCTTTACCTCGGTCTTCGATTCGTCGATGATATTGAGGACCGCGCCGGCGCGGGGATCGTCGACCGCATAGTCGCGCGCCGACTTGCCGGCGATCCGATCGGGCAGCTTGGGATCGGCGCCATTGGCGAGCAGCAGGCGGACCATCGCGGCGTTGCGCTGCTGGACCGCGACGATCAGCGGAGTTTCGCCGCTGTTGTTGGCGATGTTGACGTTGGCCCGCTGGCCCAGCAGCAGCTCGGCGCCCTGCTGGAAGCCGAGCTGGGCGGCGAAGTGGAGCGGCGCATTGCCGCGCGCGTCGCGGATGTTCGGATCGGCACCGCGGCCGAGCAGGAAGCTCGACCAGGTCAGGTCGTGCCGCTTGATCGCGATCGTCAGAGCGGTCTCGCCGGTCGAATAGTCGCGCGTGTTGATGATCGACGAGCGGTTACCCTGCAACGCCTTGTTGACCTTCTCGCCATCGCGCTCGCGGACGGCGTTGAGGAAGACGTAGCTGTCGGAAAACTGCGCGGCGGCCGGCGCGGCGGCGGTCGTCAGCATGGCTGCGGCGAGCCCGATGCGGAGATGGCGGCGGATCATCGTTTCTGTCATGCCCCTGTTTTGAAACGCCTTGCAAGCGCGCCAATAGCAAAGCATGGCTGGCCGCACCATGAACAATCCACGCTTTGGCACCGTCAGGGCCGCGCTGCTCGCGCCGCTGCTGATGCTGGCGCCGCTGGCGCTGACCGGCTGCGGCGGCCCTTCCGAGACGCCCCCGCTGAAGGGCGCGAAGATCGGCGGTCCCTTCACCCTCTCTGATCAAGACGGCCACAAGGTCAGCGATACCGACTTCGCCGGCAAATACAGGCTGATCTATTTCGGCTACACCTTCTGTCCCGATGTCTGTCCGACGGACGTGCAGACGCTGATGAAGGGCTATCGTCAGCTCGAGGCCGACAATCCCGGACTCGCGGCTAAGATCCAGCCGATCTTCATCACGATCGATCCGGCGCGCGACACGCCCGAGAAGGTCAAGCAGTTCGTCCGCGCCTTCCACCCCAGGCTGATCGGCCTGACCGGAAGCGAGGCCGAGATCGCCGCGGTCGCCAAACGATATGCGATCTATTACAAGAAGCAGGCGCCGGACGCCGGCGCCGAGGGCTATCTGATGGATCATGCGCGCCAGGCGATGCTGTTCGGCCCCAATGGCGAACCGGTCGCGCTCGTCGCCCAGGACAGGGATGCGGCGGCCGTGGTCGCCGATCTCGAGCGCTGGGCGCGGTAATGGCGGATCCCAAGCCGTTCTGGGAAACCAAGCGGCTCGACCAGATGAGCCGCGCCGAATGGGAATCGCTGTGCGACGGTTGCGGCAAATGCTGCCTCCACAAGCTCGAGGATGAAGAGACCGGCGAGCTGATGCCGACGAACGTCGCCTGCAAGCTGCTCGACCGGCGCTCGGGCCAGTGCCGGGATTACAAGCATCGCCGTACCTTCGTGCCCGAATGCGTGCGGCTGACGCCCAAGGCGCTGTCGGGGATCGACTGGCTGCCTTCGACCTGCGCCTATCGCCTGCTCGACGAGGGCAAGCCCCTCCCCGAGTGGCATCCGCTCAGGACCAAGGATCCCGAATCGGTCCACCGCGCCGGCGTTTCGGTGCGCGGCTGGACGGTTTCCGAAGACGAGGCCGGCGATCTCGAGCACCATCTGGTGGCCCGTGATCTCTAGTGTCCGGCAGATGCTGTTCCGGACGAAGCCGGAGGGAACCGAGCTCGTCTTCGAGGCCGGCGGACGCAGCCGCCCGCTGCTGGTGCGGCGCATGGCGCAGGCGCGACGAATGCGGCTGAGCGTCGATCCGCGCGACGGCGGGGTGCGGCTGGTCATGCCGAGCCGGGCATCGCTCAAGGCCGCGCTCAAATGGGTCGAGAGCAAGCGCGGCTGGATCGAGGCGGCGCTCGACGCGTTGCCCGAGGCACGGCCGATCGAAGAAGGCATGGTGATCGAGGTGGCGGGTGAGCCGCTGCGGATCGAGCTTGCCGACAAGGGGCGGATCGTGCGGCGGCTGGGCGGCCGGCTGATCGTCCCGCGTCCCGCCGAGCTGCTGGGGCCCCGCGTCATCCGCTGGCTGCGCAAGCAGGCGCTCGATCGGCTTGAGGCGGAGACAGCTCGATTCGGTGCGGTGGCTGGGGTCGGCATCGGCCGTGTGTCGATCGGCGATCCCCGTGCGCGCTGGGGGAGCTGTTCGGCGAACGGCGACATCCGCTACAGCTGGCGGCTGATCCTGGCGCCGCCGGCCGTGCTCGAAGCGACCGTCGCGCACGAGGTGGCGCACCGGCTGCACATGGACCATAGCCGGGATTTTCACGACGCGGTAGAACGGCTGCTCGGCCGCGATCCGACCCCCGAACGCGCGTGGCTGCGCGCGCATGGCCGCGAACTCTATTGGCTCGGGCGCGATCCTTAGCGATCAGCCCGCTCGACGATCGCCCCGGCGGGAAGCCGGGCGGCCGCAGCATGTACGGAATCATTGCCCGCGCGGTCGCGTCTCGACGCCGCTCAGGAAATCGGAGCCGAGCGAGGTGCGCGGCGGCGGGGGCGGACGCACCACCGGCGCGGCCGGCGGCGGTTCGTCCTCGGGCGCGGCGGGCGGCTCGACGCCCTCCTCCACCGGCACGCCGTCCGAGGTGACGATGCCGTCGTCGGGCGCACCGAAGAAGGCCTCGTCGTCAGGCTCGAGCTGGAATTCGGGCAGGGTGACCTCGGTCTCGAACGCCTCGACCGGCCGCTTGGCGACCGCGATCTTCATGAAGTCGGCGAAGGCGCGCGCGGGCGCGCGGCCGCCCTGGAGGCCCGGAATCGCCTTGGCGTCGTCGCGGCCCATCCAGACGCCGGCGGTGATCCCCGATGAGAAGCCGAGAAACCAGCCATCCTTGTTCGACGATGTGGTGCCGGTCTTGCCCGCCACCGGCCGGCCGATCTGCGCGGCGCGCGCGGTCCCGGTGTTGACCGCGGTCTGGAGCAGATCGGTGATCTGGGCGGCGACCCATGGCGCCACCAGAACGCGATTGTCGTCGACCTGGTGCTGGTAGAGCAGATCGCCCTTGGCGGTGGTCACCTTCACGATGCCATAGGGCACCACCGCAACCCCCTTGCGCGCGACCGCTGCGAAGGCGCGGGTCATGTCGATCAACCGGACGTCGGAGGTGCCGAGCACCATCGAGGGATGGGTGTTGAGCTTGCTGCCGATGCCGAAGCGCTGGGCCATGTCGGCGATCGTGTCGAAGCCTACCTGGGAGCCGAGCTTGGCGGCGACGGTGTTGATCGAAAAGGCGAAAGCGGTGCGGATATCGATCTCGCCGGCATATTCGCGGTTGCTGTTGCGCGGGGTCCAGCCGTCGATCTCGACCGGCTCGTCGGTGACCGGCGTGTCGGGCTTCATCCCCGCTTCCATCGCCGCGAGATAGACGAACAGCTTGAACGCCGATCCCGGCTGGCGCTCCGACTGGGTGGCGCGGTTGTAGATCGACGACACATAGTCCCTGCCGCCGACCATCGCCCGCACGGCACCATCGCGATCAAGCGCGACCAGCGCGCCCTGCGCACCCGCGGGCGCATTGGCGCGAATCGCCGCATCGGCGGCGCGCTGCATCTCGGGATCGATCGTCGTCCAGACGTCTATCGGCTCGATCTGCTCGTCCACCAGATCGTCGAGCTGGGCGAGGGCCCAGTCCGTGAAGTAGCGGACCGCGTTCTGGTCGCGCTGGGGAGCGAGCCGAACCTTGGAAAGATCGACCGCCTCGGCCTCGCGCGGGGTGATGGCGCCGGCATCCTGCATCACCTCGAGCACCACCCTGGCGCGGTCGAGTGCCGCCTGGCGATCGGCGGTCGGCGAATAATGCGACGGCGCCTTGACCAGCCCGGCGACGATCGCGCTTTCAGCGAGGCTGAGCGTGTTCGCCGAATGATTGAAGAATTTGCGGGAGGCGGCGTCGATGCCATAGGCGCCGCCGCCGAAATAGACCCGGTTGAGATAAAGCTCGAGGATCTGCTGCTTGGAGAATTTGCGCTCCATCGCCAGCGCCAGGATCACCTCGCGGAATTTGCGGCCGAAGCTGTAGGCATTGGTGAGGAAGATGTTGCGGGCTAGCTGCTGGGTGATGGTCGAGGCGCCCTGCAGGCGGCGGCCCTCGCCCTTGCGCTCCCAGGCGACCCAGCCGGCGCGCGCCATGCCGATGGGGTCGATGCCCGGGTGCATGTAGAAGCGCCGGTCCTCGACAGCGACCATCGCCTTCTTCATCGGCTCGGGAATCTCGTTTGACGGCAGCCAGTCCCCATAGCTCGGCCCGAGCGAGACGATCACCGACCCGTCGGCGGCGCGGACGCGGACCATCTGCCCATTTGGGCTCGACTTGAGCTCCTCGAAGCTGGGAAGCGACGCCATCGCGATCAGCACGGCGATCACCAGCGCGCCGAGACCGGCGAGGCCGGCGAACAGCGCGAATTTGCCTACGGCCCTGAGCCAGCCCATGCGGTTAGGATTCTTCGGGGATCTGGCGGCGGTCGGCATCTGCGACGGCCGACTTACCTGCTATCCGGACTCGTGCCAAGCGTATCGCCCCCATATTCGGCCAATCTCCGGAGCTATCGATCAACGACCATTGCGGATCGATGAATGCACCTATTGGTTTGCCCCTAAAAACGCCGGGCGCGGGACATCCGTCCCGATCGGCTTTTCTCGTATACGCTCGGGCGGCCATTCGGCCTTGCGAAGCCCTGACGGGCTTCGGTCACTGCGTCTTTCGAGGCCGGATCACTTCTTGCCGTCGAAGTCTATCGACACCGAATTGATGCAGTAGCGCAGGCCATCGGGGCCTGGGCCGTCGGGGAAGACATGGCCGAGATGGCCCTCGCATTTGGCGCAGCGCACTTCGGTGCGGAGCATGCCAAGGCTGGTGTCGCGATGCTCGGTGACCATCTTTTCATCGGCAGGCGCGGTGAAGCTCGGCCAGCCGCAGCCCGAGTCGAATTTGGCGCCGCTTTCGAACAGCACCTCACCGCAACCGGCGCAGCGATAGCTGCCCTCGTCATGGTTGTTCCAATATTTGCCGGTGAAGGCGCGTTCGGTGCCCGCCTGGCGCAGCACCTGATATTGTTCCGGCGTCAGCCGCTCGCGCCATTCGGCGTCAGTGAGGTCTAGCTTGTCCATGGCGCGAATGTGGGTCGCGAGAGGCCCGAGGTCAAGCGCCGCCGGGTCGGCGTGCCTTGACCGTGCGGCCTGCCGGTTTCGCGCTTTTTCCCGGCTGTGATGCGCGTCACTGCGCAGGGGCGTTAATCCGCCTAATTCCCCGTTCACGGCGTTGCATGGCGTCCGAGTGGTTGCTTCGCTTGCCGGGGCGCAGGGGAATCGCCCCCAGTTTTTAGCATGGCGTGATGCGTTTGACCCGGCGACTCTGGAGGAGGATCGCCGGGTCGAGCCATTTCCGGGCAACGGCGATTTCGCGGCCGCCGCTACTCACGCGGCTCGGGGGGTGGCTCGGGGGCGTCCTCCCGAGGGGCGGGCGCCCTTGGCGCGAACAGATGGATGCCGATCACGATGCCCGCGACGAGAATGGCACCCGCGACGAGAAAGATCGTGATCTCCGCCGGCTGAAAGCGGGTGAAGCGTTCATGGTCGAGCCATTGCAGCCCGAGCGTGCCGGTACCAAGCAGCAGGCCCCAGCCCGCCGCCGGTGTCCGGATGGGTCCCGATGCTCGCCGTCCTTGCATGGCACATAGCTGATCATGTCCGGCGGCAATGATCAACCGGCGTCATGGCCCGGCAGTCTCGCTCGACCGCCGGGCCGGAACGCTCCGTCAGGCGGCCGCGCCCTGGAGCGTGTCGCCGTGCCAGTGGGCGAGCTGGTCCTTGACCACAAGCTTCTGTTTCTTGAGCCGGGCGATCTCGACATCGTCGGGCCGGGGCCGGCGGATTTCCTCGGCGATCATTCGTTCGAGCCGGGCATGTTCGCGCTCGAGATAACGCAGGAAATGTTCGGACATCGTCTCTCCTTTCGCGATCAATGATCGAGCGGCTTGAGGGCGGTGGTGCCCCCGTCGATCGGGGCGGCGCGCCTGGCGCGACCGGGGAGCCGTATGGCGGGCCTGCCCTTGGCCGCGGTGGCGTCGGAGGCCCAGGAGGCCAAGATGGCGCGTTTCACCTCGGGTTCGAAGGTGGGATGTTTGGCAATGTCTAACGGATGACGAAAAGGGGAGAGGGACATGGGATCTGCCTCCTTTCTACCAGTCACTCCTTCCATGTGGCGGAACTCGCCGGCGCAGATTTTGGAAGTCCTTCGCCTTTCGTCAAGAGTGTTCCAGGCCGCCGGCCGGCGAGTGCGGAATTTCCGAAGCGGCGCGCGATCCGCACCACGCCCGGTTTCTCGTCGAGCGCGCCCTCGAAACCGGCGGGATCGCCGTCCCACAGATAATCGCGCCCGGCAGCGTCGCTCAGCCGCTGCAGCTCGGCGCCGTCGGTGGAGATTTCCGGCATTATGTAGCAATTGCACCAAGAGGTGCGCCGCTCATTCTGCCGCTCCGATAGGAGCGTAAGAGCGCATGTTATGGCTGATGATAGCGGCGTCGGTAATCCACGACGCTCCACTCATTCGTGGCTGGTTCATCCAAAACCCACGTCAAATCGTGACTGTCGATTCCTCCGGTCCACGAATAGGTGATGCGGAGGCGAACGAAGAACTTTTCCTTTCCCTCTGCAATCCGAGCGATGTCCGCCAGCGGAAAATCCCTTGCGTGGATCGTGTCCTGTCGCCTGTCACCGGGAGCAAGCAGGCCGTAGCTCCCCCACTTGGTAAACGTAATCTCAGCATCTCCTATGGGCTCGGTCAGGAATTGTTCTCCGAAGTCGAACGCCACCTGGGAGGCGGGAATCTGCCCGAAGTTTTTGATGACGTAGTAAAGCTTGCTGTCCCGGGAGAAGGGGCGACAGTCATTGTCAGCCGCCTCGGTAAAGGTGACGTAGGGGCGCATCTGCAGCGCGGTAGCCGCCCTAGTTTCGGCCAAGGCATCTTCGGCGGCCACGGCCGCCCGCTCGGCTTCGTAGGCCCCCTTCTCAGTGTGGATAGCGGCGTCACGGGCAAACTTTGCGGCAGCGGAAGCGGCGGCAAGAGTGAGGAGTCCTATTACGCTCCCGATAGCTCCGAATACCCAAGCCGCATCGGCAGTGGATTCAGCCGCCTTGGCGGAAGTCCACTGGGCGCAAAGGTCGGAGCGACTGTTGTCCTGGCCCTCGCGGCATGGGGCTGTGGTTACATCGGGTTCGTCTGTTTCTTGCAGGGTCGCGTCGATGCGCTGCAAGGCGTTGGTTACAGTGCGGGCTTCGTCGGTCTGCTGGGCGCTGCTATTGCCCTGTTCTGGTGACGCTGCCGCGATCAACCATCCGACAGCCGCAAAGATGATGCACCGATAGCCTCTAGGCATTGGATCAAGAACACCGCTGTGAATTTACCCCGAGCCAGCTTGTTCCTGATATTCGGCTCAGAGTCCACGACGCCGACGGCGGCGAGCTTGTCGACCAGTTGCGCGTAGGTAACGCCCCGGCGCTTCAACTCTGCCTTCAACAGCCCTTTCGCTTTGGCTTCCCATTCCGTTTCGGCCACGTTTTGCACTCCATTCGTTGCAAACGCCATCATATACGATGCTTCCAGCATTGCATACGGCACATGGATGACACTATATACGATGCATAAACACTCGATACGATGACATACAACAATTTCTCCTTTCCGCCGCCGCCCGCACCCTGAGCCTTAAGGCCGTTTTCCAGATGGGCGAAGACAAGGCCTATGCCACGTTCCGCCGCCTGCGTTGGGCTGAGACGGACCGTGAGGCCGTGTGCCCGCGTTGCGGCTGCGTCGAGACGTACGAGATCAGCACCCGCCGCCGCTTCAAATGCGTCGCCTGCCATCACCAGTTTTCGGTGACGAGCGGGACCATCTTCGCCTCGCGCAAGATGAGCTTCACCGATCTGCTCGCCGCGATCGTCATCTTCGTGAACGGTGCCAAGGGCATCTCTGCCCTGCAAGTCAGCCGTGATCTGGATTGCCAGTACAAGACTGCCTTCGTCCTTTCGCACAAGCTGCGCGAGGCGATGACGCGCGAAAACATGAACGCTACCCTTGGCGGCATTGTCGAAGTAGATGGCGCATACTTTGGTGGCTACAGCAAGCCTGCGAACGAGAAGGCCGACCGCAAGGATCGCCGCCTTTCGGAGAACCAGACCGGCAAGCGCCAAGTCGTTGTCGTCGCCCGCGCTCGCGGTGGCCGCACCCCGACGTTCATCGGCAAGACCGAAGCGTAGGGCGTCCCCTTCATCCGTTCGGTTGTTAAGACCGGCGCGACCGTCCACGCCGACGAGGGCACCGCATGGGATGCACTCCACCGGCCGCGTCACCACTCGTTCCGCTACATAGACAAGGGTGTCTGCACCAATCAGGCCGAAAGCTACTTCTGGAAGTCGGGACGCATCCCCACATCGCGGGCCCGTACCTCAACGCCTATGCCTTCGATCGACCGAACAATCCCCTTCTCGCGCTTATCCCGCAGGGCACAGCTAACTCGCTTCGTCATCAACCGGAGCAGCTTCATATCCATAGCCATGCCGCGTTCTAGGATAAGCTGAGAGGCTATGTCGCGGGACGCAAGCGGCTCGCGAGCGTTGCGCAGGATACCGAGAACAAGGCGGCTCATTTGCCCGCGCTCGCTCCAATCTTCGCACGGTTGGAACAGACGAGGCGGGATCGCTTCCGGCACCATGTCGGGCGCTACGATCTGCAACGTCGCGTCCAGATGCTCGATGTCCCGAACGAGCTGCGCCACCCTGTTGTGGATGTTCGCCAGTTCCCCGGCCATCTCTGCCCGCTCTTGACGAGGCCCGTCACCATGTAATCCGTCATGCTCGATTTTTTAGCGAGACACACTAGAAGGGCAGATAGAGGCTGGTGCAATTGCTACATAATGCCGGAGATTTCTGCGTCCAGGCGGTCCGATGCGATGCGGAGCGCCTTCGCTCCGTCAGCTTTCCGCGCCTTCGGGAGCATCCTTCAGATAGGGTTCGACCGGGCCGCTGAGCTTGATCGTCAGCGGATTGCCCTTACGGTCGCGGGTGTTGCCGACAGCGACGCGGATCCAGCCCTCGCTGACGCAATATTCCTCGACATTGGTTTTCTCGGCGCCCTTGAACTTGATGCCGATGCCCCGTTCGAGCAGCTCGCCATTGAAATAAGGGCTCGCGGGATTGATCGAGAGGCGGTCGGGGAGGTCGGTCATGATGTCGTCCGATAGCGGGTAGTGGGGAGGGCTTTAGCGAGGCTCGGCCGAGTCCGCTACCTCTCTCTCTCGTCACTCCGGGGGAAGGCAGTGGCGACGCCGTCAGCTCGTCGTCCAGGGCGGCTTTAGGAACGCCGCCGCCAAAAAGTCGATCAGCACCTTGACCCGTGCCGGGCGCACCGCCGTCGGTGGGGTGACCACGTGGAGCGCGCTGACCGGGCCGGTCGACCAGTCGGGCAATATCTCCTCGAGCCGGCCGTCGCCGAGGCAGCGCCAGGCGAGGAAGTCGGGCAGCATCGCGATGCCGGCGCCGGCCAGCAGCGCGTCGAGCACCACGTCGCCATTGTTGGTGCGGATCGGTCCCTTGATCTCGACCGTCAGTTCCCCCTGCTCGAGATGGCGGAAATGCCAGCGGCCGGGGGTGCGGACATGGGTGTAGGCGAAGGCGGGGAAGCGGGCGAGGTCGCGCGGATGTTCGGGGCGGCCGAGCCGATCGAACAGGGCCGGCGCGCCGACGACCGGCAGCCGCACCGGAAAGAGCCGCCGCGCCTTGAGCGCCGAATCCTCGAGCTGGCCGATGCGCAGCGCGACATCGAAGCCCTGCTCGATCAGATCGACCCGCTCGTCGGAAAGATGGAGATCGACCGTCACCTGCGGATAGGCCTGGTGGAACAGCGGCAATATCGGCCCGAGATGCGCGATCCCGAACGACATCGGCGCGGCGAGCCGGACAAGTCCGCGCGGCGTGGCGCCCCGTTCGGAAATCGCCTCCTCGAGCGCCTCGCCGTCCGCGAGCATCCGGGCGGCGCGCTCCCGGGCGAGCTGGCCGCTCTCGGTCAGCGACAATCTGCGCGAGCTGCGGTGGAACAGGGGCGTCGCCAGGCGCTGTTCGAGTCGCGACACCGCCTTCGAGACGGTCGCTTTCGACAGGGCGAACTCATCGGCGGCCGCCGAGAAGCTCCCTAACTCGGCTACCTTGGCAAAGATCACCCAAGCCTCGAAATCGGGGACAAGCGGCATGTTGGGTCGCCATATCGGAAACGATAGGTTTCGATCATCTCCGTTTAATTACTAATTCGCAAGTCTAGATTGCACTCCAGCAGCCGCTGCGGCGGCAAGCACGGGAGTGAATATCATGATCGAAGTCCGGCCCTTTTCCTCGCTCGGCGGCGCCAACCATGGCTGGCTCGACGCCAAGCATCATTTCTCCTTCGCCGATTATCGCGACCCCCAGCGGGTTCATTGGGGCGCATTGCGCGTCTGGAACGACGACGCGATCGCGCCGCACACCGGCTTCGCACCGCATCCGCACAGCGATATGGAAATCATCACCTATGTCCGGAGCGGCGCGATCACCCATCGCGACAGTCTCGGCAATGTCGGCCGCACCGAGGCGGGCGACGTCCAGGTGATGTCGGCGGGCACCGGGATCGTCCATTCCGAGAAGAATGAGGAGGATGTCGAAACCACCCTGTTCCAGATTTGGATCATCCCCGACAAGCAGGGCGAGAAGCCGAGCTGGGGCACCAGGCCCTTCCCGAAGGACGACCGCTCAGGCCGTTTCGTGACGCTGGCCAGCGGCATCGACGGCGATGCCGATGCCTTGCCGATCCGCGCCGATGCCCGGGTGCTCGGCGCGACACTCGCCGCCGGCGAGACCGTCGAGCAGGCGATCGGCCGAGACCGCAAGGCCTATCTGGTGCCGACCCGCGGCCGTATCGAGGTCAACGGCGTCGCCGTGAACCCGCGCGACGGGGTCGCGATCGCCGATCTCGACACGATCCGCGTCACCGCCAATGACGATGCCGAGATCGTCCTCGTTGATGTGGCGTAACGGCGGAGAGGCGGAAAAAAATTCAAGGCAATCGCCTGACCAATTCGTCGAGCAAGCGGAGTGAATGACATGCCCAAGATCCTCGTGCTTTATTATTCGTCCTATGGCCATATCGAGGCGATGGCCGAAGCCGTCGCCCAGGGCGCGCGCGAGGGCGGCGCCGAAGTCGACATCAAGCGGGTGCCCGAGACGGTGCCGTCCGAGATCGCCCGGAAGAATCATTTCAAGCTCGACCAGCGGGCGCCCGTCGCGACCGTCGCCGATCTCGCCAACTATGATGCGATAATCGTCGGCACCGGTACCCGCTTCGGGCGCATCTCGGGGCAGATGGCGAGCTTTCTCGACGGCGCCGGCGGCCTGTGGCTGAGCGGCGCGCTCAACGGCAAGGTCGGCGCCGCCTTCACCTCCTCGGCGACCCAGCATGGCGGCCAGGAGACGACGCTCTTCTCGATCATCACCAATCTGCTCCATTTCGGCATGGTGATCGTGGGGCTGCCGTACAGCTTTCAGGGCCAGATGGGCGTCGACGAGATCAAGGGCGGCGCGCCCTATGGCGCCACCACGATCGCCGATGGCGACGGTTCGCGCCAGCCGAGCAGGACCGAGCTCGATGGCGCAAGGTTTCAGGGAAAACATGTGGCGCAGATCACAGCCAAACTTTTCGGATGATTCGATAACCATAGCGAGAACGGAGGAAGTCATGACGATGCCCGCGCAGATCCGGTCTGAAACCGAAGCTTCGACGCCGCCCCTCTCGGCGCTCGAGTGGAAGGTCGTCAGCCTGGCTATCCGCGAGGCGGGCGAAGCGGTTGCCAGCGGCAGCCGGCGGCGCGGCTGGTTCGGGCGGATGATCGATGGCACGACGGGGCGTCGCCCCAAGCTGCCGCTGGCCGATCCCCGCCTGGAGACGCTGCGCCGCTTCGTCTGCCGCGTGCGCGACCGGGCCGACGTGTCCGAGCTCAAGCCGCGGCTGATCGAACTCGGCTTCCACCCCAATCAGATTTCGGCGGTGGCGATGCTCGCCCGCTGATCGCGACCGGCTTGCGGCTTACGGCGGTTTCGAAGCCGGTGGGTTTCACCTGCCGCGAAATCGCTCAAGTGCCGCTGCGGGCCAAGCCCCCCTGCCCGCAGCTGCCGGGCCGCCCGTCCCCTTCGCGGGGGGCGGGCGGTTCGCTGGCCGCCTCCGCCTCATTGCATGCGGGGCCTTAATCCGCGAACGCCAGCGCCCGCCCCAGCAACAGGGCGCCGATCCAGCACAGGATCGAAGTCAACCCCGCGAACCGCAGCGCGCCGGGTGAGGCGCGGTCGAGCAGGCGGCCGTGGACGAGATGGTGGGCGACGGCGGAAAGCGTGCCGGCCGCGACAAGCGCCAGCTTCACGGCGAACAGCGGCATCGCCGCATATTCGGGGGCGCGGACGATGAACAGCATGAAGCCGGCGGTGGCGGCGAGCAGCAGTCCCGTCGCCGCCATCGGCACCAGCGGGCGCGTCAGGTGGGCGAGCGGGATGCTCGCCCAGACGCCCAGCAGCCGCAGGTTAAGCACCGCCGCCGATCCCACCAGCAGCGCGATGCCGGCGAGATGGGCGGCGCTGACGGCGGCATAGGACCAGCGGCCGCGGCGCAGGAAGAGGGCCGGGTCCGACGTGGCGAGCGCCGTGGCGAGCTCGTCCACTCAATCCCGCTCGGGATAGAGTTCGAAGCGCCGTTCGCCGATGAGGATCCGTTCGGCCTTGATCAGCCGCGCCTTGGGGTCGGCCGAGGGCTCGCCCGAGATGCGCAGGATCGCGCCGGGCGCGAGATCGCTGTCCTTGAGCCCCGCCTGCGCGTTGCGCCAGGGCTGGCCGACCTCGACCGTCCATATCGCGCCCTTCACGTCCATGGTCAGCAGGCCGTGCGGGTTGCCGAGCTTCGCCCGCGTCACCTTGCCGGCGATCTCGATATTCTTGCCGGTCGTCCACGACCAGCCATGGTGCGCGGCCGCGGCCGCAGGCAGCGCGAGGCCGAGCGAAAGAGCGGTGAGCGCGAATCGGGGCACCGGCTATCTCCTGTTCTCACCGGACCATAGCATCTTTTTTTGCTGCGCGTGCCGCCGCTAGCTGGCCGCGTGGCGTTCTGGGGTCGTGCGTTCCCGGCGATACCCCAGCCGCACGTCAGCGGCTGATCCGCTTCAACCGCACCACCGCCTCGTCGAGCGCGGAGAGGAAGCGCGACCGATCGCTCTTGCCGAAGGGCGCGGGTCCGCCGATGGCGGGGGCCGCGGCGCCCGCGCGCAGATCGGCCATGATCGCCCGGGTCGCGACCGCGGCGCCGATCGAATTGGCCGTGAAGGGCTTGCCGGCGGGCGAGATCACCGTCGCACCCGCCTTGATGCAGCGATCGGCGAGCAGGATGTCGGCGGTGATCACCATCGTCGCCGGTCCGCTCGCCTCGGCTATCCAGTCGTCCGCCGCATCGAACCCCGCGCCCACCACCACCTTCTCGATCAGCGGATGGCGGGGGACGCGCAGATGCGCGTTGCTGACCAGGGTGACCGGCACCTCATGGCGCCAGGCGACCTTGTAGATCTCGTCCTTCACGGGGCAGGCGTCGGCATCGACGAGGATGCGGAGGATGTTGCTCATTGCCGGGCCCGGCAACCTCTATTCCCGTGATCCCGGCGAGAGCGGGGGTCCATGCCCTGGCCTCGGTGGTGAAAGTCGTGCGGCGCGACATCGAGCCGAGCGCCTAGACATCCAGGTTCGCCACGTTGAGCGCGTTCTCCTGGATGAACTCGCGGCGCGGTTCGACCACGTCGCCCATCAGCCGGGTGAAGATCTCGTCGGCGACGTCGGCCTGGTCGGCCTCGACCCGAAGGAGCGAGCGGTTGGACGGATCGAGCGTGGTCTCCCACAATTGCTCCGCGTTCATTTCGCCCAACCCTTTGTAGCGCTGGAACTTCAGTCCCCTGCGCCCCGCGGCGAGGACGGCGTCGAGCAGCTCGGACGGGCGAGTGACCTGCACCGTCTTGCCCTTGGTCTCCTGCTCCTCGGCGGGCTCCTCTCCCTCCTCGGCCGCGGCCTCCTGGGCGCCCGACTGCTTCAGCGTCTTGAGCTGCGTCGGCACTACATAAGTGGTCGCCTGTTCGGCAGCGAGCGCGTGCAGCTTGCGGGCTTCCGTAGAAGCTATGAAGGAAGGCTCGATGATGAAGGCG
>CAMLSA010000082.1 GCA_946482655.1 uncultured Sphingomonas sp.
TTGAAGAAGCGCATGACCTCGCCGACCGACCGGCCGCTCTCGTTCATGAAGGTGGCGGGCTTGAGCAGCAAGATGCGCTGCGTGCCGATCCGGCCGATCGCCGCCCAGCCCTGGAACTGCTTCCTCCACGGCTCGAAATCATGGACCTCGGCAATCGTGTCGACCGCCATGAAGCCCACATTGTGCCGGTGCATCGCATATTGCGCGCCCGGGTTCCCCAGACCGACCCAGATTTGCATGGCGTGCTCCTAACTTCTCACAGGCCGTCACGCCAGCGCCACCATATCGTCGCCCTGGCGGGTGACGGGATAGGCAAAGAAAAGGCCCCGCCGACTCGGTCGGCGGGGCCCAATTCCATGAAAGCGAAGGGCTCAGCCCCCGGTGCTCTCTTCGCCCTCATCTGTGACGGTCGTATCGCCCTCGGTGCTCTTCAGCGCCGACGGCGCGACGATCGTCGCGATGGTGGGATCGCCATGGTCGACCGCGGTCGCCCCCTTGGGCAGGGTGATCTGCGACAGGTGGATGTTCTCGCCGACGTCGAGGCCCTTGAGCGAGATCGAGATCTCGTCGGGGATTTCCGCGGCGTCGACGAGCAGGCCGAGGTCATGGACGACGATGTTGAGCACGCCGCCTCGCTTGATGCCCGGCGACAGCTCTTCGTCCTTGAAATGGACGGGGACGTTGACGGTCACCTTCGAATGCTCGCTGATGCGCAGGAAATCGGCATGGAGCGGACGATCGGTGACGGGATGGAACTGGACATCCTTGGGCAGGGTCCGGATCTTCTGGCCGCCGACATCCAGCATTACCACGCTGTTGAAGAAATGCCCGCCGTGGAGCATCTTCATCAGCAGCTTTTCCTCGATGTGGATAGCGGTCGGTTCCTGCTTGTTGCCGTACACAACGGCGGGGACGCGGCCCTGACGACGCATTGCGCGGGAGGCTCCCTTGCCTGCCCGCTCGCGCGCCTCGGCCGACAGGTCGAGCACATCGCTCATTACATGTCTCCAGTTCGCATTTGAGTTTCCAAAGCCCGACTGCCTCCAGGGATGACCAGACGGGATGGGCGCGCATAGAGGTAATGCGCCGGAAAGGCAAGCAAGAGCGGATTCATTGCGGTGACGGGCCGCGCGGTGCATGAGGCCGCAATGCTCGACGAACATATCCTCTTCATCGATGGCGAAGCGATGGTGGTCGACAAGCCATCGGGCCTGCCGGTCGATCCGCCGCGCGACGGCAGCATCAGCCTGGAAAACCATCTCCAGTCGCTGAGCTTCGGTTTCAAGCGCTGGCCGAGCGCGGTCCACCGGCTCGATCGCGATACCTCGGGTTGTCTGCTGCTCGCGCGCAATCCCAAGGCGCACAAGCGCCTCGCGCTCGCCTTCGAAGAGGGAAAGGTCGAGAAGAACTATCTGGCGGTGCTCGACGGCATTCCGTCCGCGACCGAAGGCGTGGTCGATCTGCCGCTCGCCAAGGTTTCGACGCGCGAAAAGGGCTGGCGGATGGTCGGCGATCCGAAGGGCAAGCCCGCCACCACCGTCTGGCGCCTCGTCGCCACGGCTGACGGACGGGCGCTGGTCGAGTTCAGGCCGACAACCGGCCGCACGCACCAGATCCGCGTCCATGCGGCGGCCGGTATCGGCGTGCCTATCCTTGGCGATCCGGTTTATGGCCGGGGCGGGGCCAAGGGCGTGACCATGCTCCATGCGTCCGCGCTCGTGGTGCCGCGCGAAGGCAAGGCGGCGATCGAGGCGAAGGCGCCTCTGCCCGAACGGTTCACCGCGCTGGGCTTCACCGATCCGGCCTGAGGACGATGCCTCGCATTCCCATCACCGATCATATTTCGATCGATTCCGATGAGATCGAGGAGCGTTTCGTCCGCGCAAGTGGCCCGGGCGGGCAGAATGTCAACAAGGTGTCGAGCGCGGTCGAGCTGCGGTTCGACGCGCGCCGCTCACTCTCGCTGCCCGATGCGGTGTCGGCGCGACTCCAGAAGCTGGCGGGTTCACGGCTGACCGCCGACGGCGTTATCGTCATCCAGGCGCAGGAGTTTCGCGATCAGCCTCGCAACCGCGAAGCCGCGCTCGAACGGCTGCTCGAGCTGATCCGGCAGGCGACGGTCGTCCCCAAGCGTCGCAAGCCGACGAAGGCGACCTATTCGTCCAAGGTCAAACGGCTCGAGAGCAAGACCAAGAGATCGGGTGTCAAGGCGGCGCGGGGCAAGCCGAAGATCGACTGAGGCGGTTCAGACGTTGCCGAGATGATAGATGCCGAACGCGGCGACGGCCGCCATCAAGACGCCGCCGACTGCGATCGCCGCCGCGAGCGAAGTACAGCGGATCATCTTCTCTGCCAGCGCGGTCTGCCAGAGCGCGAGCGACAGCGGGAAATAGATCAGCGCACCGGTGACGAGGCCCGGCGAGTGGCGGTCATACGCTACCACGCTGATCAGGTGATAGATGAAGTTCCAGAACAGGTTGCCCGCCGCCCAGGCCAGCATCCAGAAGGTCGGGCTCCTCTTGCGCGTCTTGGCTGCCCAGCGGGTCAGCAATGCCATGACGATGATGAAGAGGAGGTTGCCGGCAAGAAAAGCCGGCAGCTCCATCGCATGGCCGGTCACCTCGCGCGCATAGGCGGGATAGCCGGTCAGATACTCCTCGAGGACGTGCAGCGCGAAGACGACCGGCAGCAGCCAGATCAGGCGATAGAAGGACATAGTCATGGCGAGCCCCCCGGTTGTTACGTCGACGATACGCCAAGCGGCTTGAAGCGCAAGCCGGGGCGGGCCAGATGGACACCATGCACAAGTTCGACATCGATAAGCATGGCGACAAGGCCGAGCTCTATGCCGACATGGCGGCGGCACTCGCGGCGCTGACCGCCGACGAGCCCGACGCGATCGCCAACATGGCCAACGCGGCTGCGCTGATCTGGGAATATCTGCCCGATCTCAACTGGGCGGGCTTCTACCGCGCGATTGGCGGCGAGCTGGTGCTCGGACCCTTCCAGGGCAAGACGGCGTGCATCCGCATTCCCTTCGGCAAGGGCGTGTGCGGGACGGCTGCGGCGACGCATGAGCCGCAATGCGTGCCCGATGTCCATGAATTTCCCGGCCATATCGCCTGCGATGCCTTTTCCGCCTCCGAGCTGGTGATGCCGATCGTTCATGAGGGCCGGCTGCTCGGCGTGCTCGACCTCGACAGTCCGGTGAAGGGGCGGTTCGACGAGGTGGACGTGACCGGATGCGCGGAATTGATGGCCGTGCTCGGGCCGAGAATGGTCACATAGCTTCTCACGCCGGCAGAAGCTGGGCGGCGGTACAAGTTCAGCTCAACCTGTCCAGCGCCTCTTCGCTCAGCGAACCGGGGACGATCATCAGCGGGCAGGGGAGCTGGCCGGCCTCTCCGGAGAAGTGCGCGACGAGCTTGCCGGGCGGGCCGCTGGCGGCGGCACCGAGCACCAGGGCGGCGACGTGCGGTTGTCCGGCGAGGATGTCGCGCACCGCGGCGACGGGTTCGCCCTGGCGGACGGTGATCGACGGCATGATGCCGGTTTCCTCGATCAGCGCGCTGGCCGCCTGGGCCACCATCGCCTCGGCACGCAGCCGCGCTTCTTCTTCCATCGCGGCCTGGACCGCGCCCCATTGAACGAACTCCTGCTGCGCGACGAGAGCCAATATCTCGACCGCGCCGCCTGTCTTGGTGGCGCGGCGCGCGGCGAAGCGCAGCGCCATCCGCGAGGCGTCGTTGTCGTCGATGACAACCAGATAGGTACGCACGGCGCCATCGCTCCCCTGATATTTCGCCGGAACGGTGCGCCACTTGCCGGTTTAGCGCAAGTCTCCCGCTCCTGACTCTTGACCTCGTAACGGTGAGCGGGGAAGAGGGACCGGCATCGACCCCAATCCCGTTCCAGGGGACCAGAATATGCCGATAGAGTTGAAGATGCCCGCGCTCTCCCCGACGATGGAGGAGGGGACTCTCGCCAAATGGCTGGTGAAGGAGGGCGATACGGTCCGCGCGGGCGATCTGCTTGCCGAGATCGAGACCGACAAGGCGACCATGGAATTCGAGGCTGTCGACGAAGGCACTATCGCGAAGCTGGTCGTCGCCGAAGGAGCCGAGGGCGTGAAGGTCGGCACGGTGATAGCGCTGATCCAGGGGGAAGATGAAGGCGCGGCTCCCGCCAAGACCGGGCAAGCGCCCGCTCCGAAGCGTGAAGCGAAGTCCGAGCCGAAGGCCGGGGCGCCCGCGAAGGCTCCGGAACCCGCACCGAAACCCGCCGCCGCGCCTGCTCCGTCGGGCGAGCGGCTGAAAGCGAGCCCGCTGGCGAAACGCCTTGCCGCCGCGCAAGGGATCGATCTGGCGCAGGTCAGCGGTTCGGGGCCGGGTGGCCGCATCGTCAAGGCCGATCTCGAGCGCGCGCCGAAGGCTGCCGCCGAGGCCGCGGCTGCGCCGGCAGCGTCGCAGCCCGCGGCCCCGGCACCTGCGGGCGTTTCGGACGAGATCCCGCACGAACTCGTCAAGCTGTCGACCATGCGCAAGGTCATCGCGCGGCGGCTAAGCGAATCGATGCAACAGAGTCCGCATATCTATCTGACCGTCGATATCCAGCTCGACGCGCTGCTGAAGCTGCGCAGTCAGCTCAACGCCTCGCTGGAGGCGCGCGGCGTCAAGCTGTCGGTCAACGATCTGCTGATCAAGGCGCTCGCGATCGCGCTGATGGAAGTGCCCGACTGCAACGTCTCCTTCGCGGGCGACACGATGGTGAAGTACAAGCGTGCCGACATTTCGGTGGCGGTGGCGATCCCGGGCGGCCTGATCACCCCGATAGTCAAGGGCGCCGACGGCAAGGGCGTCGCGGCGATCGCGACCGAGACGAAGGACCTCGCCCAGCGCGCCAAGGAGGGCAAGCTGTTGCCCAGCGAATATCAGGGCGGCACCGCCTCGATCTCGAACATGGGCATGTTCGGCATCAAGCAGTTCACCGCGGTGATCAATCCGCCCCAGGCGATGATCATGGCCGTCGGATCGGGCGACAAGCGGCCCTATGTGATCAACGACGCGCTCGCGACCGCGACGGTGATGACCGCGACCGGCAGCTTCGATCATCGCGCGATCGACGGGGCGGTGGGGGCCCAATTGATGGCGGCATTCAAGCGGCTGATCGAAAACCCCCTCGGCATGCTTGCCTGATGTCGCTTCCCCGCGAGGCATCGCCGCCCGGCGGTGAGCCGGCGATCCGCGTGGTGGCGATGCCGGCCGATACCAATGCCAATGGGGATATCTTCGGCGGCTGGCTGCTGAGCATGATGGATCTGGCGGCGGGGACGATCGCGTCGCAGCACAGCAAGGGACGCGCGGCGACTATCGCCATCGACGGGATGACTTTCCACCGGCCGGTCAAGGTTGGTGACCGGGTATCGGTCTATGCCGATCTGGTCGCGGTTGGGCGGACCTCGATGAAGATCGACGTGACCGCGTGGCGACAGCCGCGCGGCGGCGAAGAGAGTGAACGTGTTACTCATGCGGTCTTCACCTTCGTCGCGATCGACGACGATGGGCGGCCGCGGGTGATCGGGGAATAGCAGGAGCAGACAAGTGGCGGAAACCTACGACCTCATCGTTCTTGGATCGGGACCAGGCGGCTATGTCGCGGCGATCCGGGCGTCGCAGCTCGGTCTCAAGACCGCGATCGTCGAGCGCGAGCTGCTCGGCGGCATCTGTCTCAACTGGGGCTGCATCCCGACCAAGGCGCTGCTGCGCTCGTCGGAGATCTACCATCATATGCAGCATGCTGCCGACTTCGGACTCGATGCGGTCAAACCGAGCTTCGATCTTGGGAAGGTGGTGCAGCGCTCGCGCAACGTCGCCAGGCAGCTCAACCAAGGCGTCACCGGTCTGATGAAGAAGCATAAGATCGCGGTTCATTTCGGCGACGGCGTGCTGACCGGCAAAGGCAAGCTGAGCATCGCCAAGGACGGCCAGACCACTGAGCTTTCCGCCAGGAACATCATCGTCGCGACGGGCGCGCGCGCGCGTGACCTGCCCTTCGCCAGGGCCGACGGCAAGCGGATCTGGACCTATCGCCATGCGATGACCCCGCCCGAAATGCCGACGAGATTGTTGGTGATCGGATCGGGTGCGATCGGGCTCGAGTTCGCGAGCTTCTATCGCGACATGGGCGCGGAGGTCTCGGTGGTCGAGATGCTCGACCGCATCCTGCCGGTCGAGGACGAGGAGATCAGCGCCTTCATGACCAAGGCATTGACCAAGCAGGGCATGTCGATCCGCGCTTCGGCCAAGGTCAGGAAGCTCGACGTAACCGGCAAGGGCGTCATCGCCGAGGTCGAGGACAAGGACGGCAAGGTAACGTCCGAGGAATATAGCCATGTCGTGGCGGCGATCGGCATCGTGCCGAACGTCGAGAATGTCGGCCTGGATGTGGTCGGCGTCGAGTCCGACCAGCGCTCCCACATCAAGACCGACGAATATTGCCGCACCAATGTCCAGGGCATCTATGCGATCGGCGACGTCACCGACGGCCCGTGGCTCGCGCACAAGGCCATGCACGAGGCGGTGATCGCCGCCGAGCATATCGCGGGACAGCACCCGCACCCGATGGACAAGCGCAACATCCCGGGCTGCACCTATTGTCGGCCGCAGGTCGCCTCGGTCGGGCTGACCGAAGCCAAGGCGAAGGAGGCGGGCTATAAGGTCAAGGTCGGCAAATTCCCGTTCATCGGCAACGGCAAGGCGATCGCGCTCGGAGAGCCCGAGGGCTTCGTGAAGACGGTGTTCGACGAGGCGACCGGCGAACTGCTCGGCGCGCACATGGTCGGCGCCGAGGTCACCGAGATGATCCAAGGCTATACGATCGGCAAGACGCTCGAGACCACCGAGGCCGAGCTGATGGGCACCGTCTTCCCGCACCCGACGATCAGCGAGGCAATGCACGAGAGCGTGTTGGCCGCCTTCGGGCGAACGTTGCACATGTGAGATCCGATATCTTCCCCGGGAAGGCAGCAATGGGCCTCATGCTGTCCGTGGATAGGGGGTGGCGGTTCGCGGAGCGACTCTGTTCGGGACGGCAAGATCGATCAGCGACAGGAGGCGCCAGCAGGGCGGAATCCAGCCCGGATTCCAAGAAAGGGAATATCGCGTGCTGATCTACCGCTTTCTCACCGGCGTCGATGATTCGGCCTTCTGTCACAAGGTAACCAAGGCCCTGTCGGAGGGCTGGAAGCTCCACGGCTCGCCGAGCTACGCCTTCGATGCGGCGAGGGGGTGCATGATGGCCGGGCAGGCCGTGACCAAGGAAGTCGCCCACCAGCCCTATGATCCGGACAAGAAGCTGGTCGATTATTAGGCAAAGGAAAGGACGATCCTGCCCGCTTGTTTGCCCTCGGCCACGGTGCGTAGCGCCTCGCCAAGTTCCAAAATGCCATAGCGGCCGCTGATCGGCGGGACTGTCAGCTGCCCCCGCGCGAAGAGATCCACCACCAGCTGTTTGTTCCGCGCCACCCGTTCAGGCTCGGCTTCATAGGCGAGCAGCAGATTACAGCCTATCGCCGACGCCTGCTTCAGCAGCGGCAGGTTCAGCGGCAGGCGCGGGATCGTTCCCTCGGCAAAGCCGATCACCAGGAAGCGGCCCCCATAGCTCAAGGTGCGGAAGGCGCGTTCGGCTTGCTCGCCGCCGACCGGATCGAAGACCACGTCGACCCCCCTGGTTCCAACAAGTGCGGTGACTTGTTCGCGCCAGTCCGGCGCGCGGCTGTCTATGACATGGTCGGCGCCCGCGCCTGCGGCGATCGCGCGCTTCTCCGGCGACGAGGCGGAGGCGATCACCCTCGCCCCCATCCATTTGCCGAGGGAGATCGCCGCATAGCCGGTGCCGCCCGCGGCTCCCAGGACGAGCAGCGTCTCGCCGGCTTGCAGGCCGCCGCGCTGAAGCGCGTATAGGCTCGTCTCGCCGTTCGAGCGGACCAGCGCAGCCTGTTCCAGATCGATGTCCGCCGGCAGCTTCGCGAGATTCTCCTCGGGCACCGCGACATACTCCCGACACGCGCCGATGATCCGCCGTTCCTCGCGCGAGCGGCCGATGAAGCCCATGGCGGCGACCCGATCGCCGGGTTGATAGGCGGTGACGCCAGGTCCCACGGCCTCGACGACGGCGGAGCATTCGGTGCTCGGGGTGAAGGGCAGCTTTGGCCGGATCTGATAGCGCCCCGTCGATAACAGCATGTCGCCAAAGGTGAGGCCGACCGTGTGGACCTTGAGGAGAACCTCGCCCTCGCCAGGCGCCGGTTTGGCCACCTCCTCGATCGGAAAAACCTGCGGATCGGTCCATTCCCTGATGACGACGGCCTTCATCTGGTTCTCCTATGCATGGCCGGGCTGGCCCTATCGAGTTTCGCCCCGGCGGCTGTCGGGGGACGCCGCGACGCGCTGCTCACCGGCCAGCTTCATGCCGACGCCTCTCCCTTCCCCGATACTTCCCTATCTCAACTTGCCTGGCCGTCAGCAGTAAATTCGAATGAAACGTAAAGAAAGGGGACGGGCCTTGCGACCCGTCCCATTCTGCGCCCACCCTTGCCCTCTCGTTCGCGGAGGGACTTGGAAGCCTATTCGCCGTCGCCCTCCTCGATATCGATCGCGGTATATTGCGGGATCTGGCGGACGCTCCGGTTGAGCGCGAAGCCCGAGCTCGCCAGCAGCGCCGGCATATCCTCGACGCCCCCGTTGCGGCGAATATCGAGCGCGGTGAAGCCCGTATTGAGGAGCATCGTGATATCGCGGTTACGCTGCCAGCCCGAGGGCGAGCCCAGCACCACCGCAATCAGCCTTCGGCCGCCGCGGATCGCCGATGCGGTAAGAGTGAAGCCGCTGTCGTTGGTGAAACCGGTCTTGATACCATCCAGCCCCGGGACCACGCCGAGCAGCTTGTTGTGGTTGGCCAGCCGCAGCCGGCCATAGCTGTAACTCTGTTCGGAGAAGCAGCGATAGCGGCCGGGATGATTGCGGATCATCGCCGCGGACAGGATCGCGATATCCTGGGCGGAGGAGAAATGGGCCGGATCGGGCAGGCCGCTGGCATTGGCGAATATCGTTTGGCGCATGCCGAGTTCGCGCGCCTTGGCGGTCATCATCCGCGCGAAATTGGCTTCGCTGCCGCCGATCCTCTCGGCGAGGGCGACCGCGACATCATTAGCCGACTTGACCGCCACGACGTTGATCGCTTCCTCGACCGACAAGGATTGGCCGACGCCGAGGCCGAGCTTCGAGGGCCGTTGGCTCACTGCATGCCACGACATGGCGACGCGGTCGTCGGGGCGCAGCTTGCCGGCGGCGAGCGCATCGAATACCAGATACAGCGTCATCACCTTGGTGATCGACGCCGGGTGGCGGATCGCGGTGCCCTGTTCGGCGTAGAGAATCTCGTTGGTATCGGCATCCATCAGCACGGTCGCGAAGCGCGGAGCGCCGAGCGGGCTCGCTGCCGATGCGGGGACGAAGGGAAGGACAATGGCTGTCAGCACGAGTATCAACCGTGCCAGCCGACGATCGAAAGCAAATCCAGCCACTATCCAGTCCCCTTTTTTATTGACTAGATAGGATTGAATCTAAAGCATTTTCTGGAATCGCGACAGCCGGTCTGTCGCGCCAGTTCATGCGCTTCGACTCATTTTAGGCACGGTCGATCTTATCGGCGTAGATCAGACGGCCTGGGCCGAGGCGGGCCATGATCTGCGTCAGATCACGCTGGCCGAAGGCGAAACAGCCCTCGGAACGGCCCAACTTGCCATGCTGGGCGATCATGTCCCGCTCGGCATACCAGGCGCCGTGGATCACCACCGCCCGGGCGCGGGCGTTGCTGTTCGTCGGGTCGAGCCCGTCGATCCGGCGCGACCGGCCATGGCTGCCGAAATATTCCTCAGCGGTGACGTAGGCACCGCTCGAGGACGCCGCCGAACCGATGGCGTTGGAGAATTTCTGCAGCCAGCCGGTGTGATTCGGGTCCGAGCCCCGCCCGTGCGCGACGAGCAGGCTGTCGACCCTGCCGGAGGCTACATCGAGCAGGTGGAAGCGGGGCGCCGAGGATGGATCGTCGAAATCACAGATGCCGATCAGGTCGCGGTGCTTGATCTTGCCGACGTGGCGGCTCATCGCAGCGAGCGCGCGGGCGCGCACTTCGGGGCGCAGTTTCGCGGCAGGACGCAATGGCGCGGCGAGCGAATTCCCGCTCGTCACCAATCCCATTCCGCCCAATATCGCTGAACCCAGCAACCCGCGCCGGCTCACCGGCGTGTCGATAATATTCTGCAACTGCCCAACCCGCTATGTACGCTAACAACAACAGCTACTTAGCAGAATGGGTTAACTATTTCATTCGCAGAGTGGACGTTTGTTCCGCTGCGGCGCCGCGTCGGACGCTTTCCATGCACGGCTCATCGTGCGATCGAAAAAGGGTGGTATTTTGGCCGTGCAGCGATCTGGCCGTTAGCGGACGGCCATCTGGGCGGCTTGTCCGGCGGCTCCGCGCAGCCGATCAAGCACCGCGTGATCGCGCCGATAGGGATCGTCGAGCAGGCGGACGGCGCCGTCGGCCTCGGCCTGGGCCGTGAAATAGACGATGTAGACCGGCACGCTTTTCTGGAGCTGGAGCACCTTGGTCTGCAGCGGCTCCGCCAGCGCTTCGCGCAGTTCGATCCCGCCCTCGAGAAGCGTCGCCAGTTCTTCGATGTCCCGGACGCGGATGCAGCCATGGCTCAGCGCGCGGTCCTCCCGGTCGAAGAGAGACTTGTGCGGCGTGTCGTGCAGATAAATGGCCTGGGAATTGGGCATGTCGATCTTGATCCGCCCCAGCGCGTTGCGAGGGCCGGGCGCCTGGCGAACCATCAGGCTGCCATCGGCGCGCCTCGATACTTTGTAGCCCCTGCCGCCCCAGCCGCCTTCCCTGAGGACGCTCGGCGGGAGTGTCCAACTGGGATTGGCTATCACCGATTGGGCCTGAACGAGGAGCTGCGGGGTGGGGGTCTCGGGCGCTCCGACGATGACATCGTAGCTCCCCTCGGCGATTCCGCCGTTCATCAGGTCGAGCCGGAACGCGGGAACGTTCACATAGATGTAGCGATCGCCCAGCGCGCGGGGCATCCAGCGCCAGCGCTCGAGATTGGCGCGGAGCTGATCGCGCACCGCGATATCCGACGGGGGCGTGGACGCATAGGCCGCCTTCAGCGCGCGATATTGCTCATTGTCGGGCAGCAGGCTGCGCAGCCAGACGTCGACCCGGCCGGCGGCCAGCGCGCCGTCGAGTGCCAGGCTCAACTGATTGGAATCGATGGGAGGGTGGAAATGCCAGTCGAGCGATTTCTTGTCGTCGATCCGGCCATCGGCATAGTCATGGGCGAGACTGAGCGCGGCGGCATTTGCCAGCGCATCGAGCTCCGGGCCCGTGCGCCCGGCGGAGACCGCCGCACGTAACGCGTCGGCCTGGTAATATGCGGGGTCCAGGCCTTCCTGCGAGGATTCCTCGACAGCCGCGAGGAGCGCTCGAGCATTGGCCGGTGACCAGCGCTCCTGGACCTGCGCAACCGCGGAGGCGACGTCGCCGGTAATGGGGCCGGTTGAAGGGGAGCCGGCGGGAGCCGGCCCGTTGAAGGTGAAGGTGGCGACCGCGATCAGCGGAATGCTGCCGAGCCAGTGGCGGAGTTTGCAGTGACGGCCCGCGCGGCGCGCGAAGGCGGGGCTGGACGTGCGAAGGGCTGCATGGGACTCGACACGACCAAACATCGTCAACCTCCACGGGTTTACGATAAACGGCCAAATCTCAGGAGTGATCCATAGCATGGCGCAGTTGTGGATAAATTAAATCTCAGGAACTTTTTGCACTTACGCAAGTAAAAAGGCTGGGTCCTTTTCCGTGCCGGATGCGTTTCGACCGGACGCAACAGGGGATATCGACATCCATGACCGAACCGCCCGCAAGCCGGCTGACCCTATTCGCCGCGCTGGGCGCCAATCTTGGCATCGCCGCGGCGAAATTCGTCGCAGCGGCGATTTCGGGATCTTCGGCGATGCTGGCCGAGGGCTTCCATTCGGTGGTCGACAGCCTCAACCAGCTGCTGCTGCTCTACGGTCAGAGACGCTCCGAACGTGCGCCCGACAGCCGCCACCCGCATGGCTATGGCCGCGAACTGTATTTCTGGAGTTTCGTCGTCGCGACCCTGATCTTCGCGACCGGAGCGGGGCTGTCGATCCATGCGGGGATCGTTCATATCCGGTCGCCCGAACCGCTGCGATCGCCGCTGGTCAGTTATGCGGTGCTTGCTATCGCACTGCTGCTCGAAGCGACGAGCTGGCTGATCGCGATGCGCGAATTCGACGACGCCCGGGGTGACCATGGCTGGTGGGAGGCGATCCGCCACTCCAAGGCGCCGCCGAGCTTCATCGTCCTGTTCGAGGCTTCGGCGGCGATGTTCGGCCTGTTCGCCGCCGCCGCCGGCATCACGCTCAGCCTTCTGACGGGCGACGCGCGCTGGGACGGCGGCGCCTCAGTCCTGATCGGGCTCGCGCTGGCGGGCGTGGCACTGGCGCTGGCGCGCGAATCCAAGGGACTGCTGATCGGGGAGCCGGCCGATCCGGTGCTCGAGGCGGCGGTGCGCTCGGCGCTCGACCGGCGGCCCGAGGTCGCCTGCGTCAACGACATCACCACGGCCCATCTCGGCCCACGCGACATCTTCGTCGGACTGTCGGTGGATTTCGAGGATCGGGTGCCGGTGGGGCGGGTGGAGGCGATGATCGCCGAGGCGGAGGCAGAACTGCGCGCCCGCTGGCCTTCGATCCGCGCCATCTATATCAAGCCTCAAGCCAGGGCATGACGCGGAGGCCAGGATGATCGTCATCGTCACAAGCTGCGGCTCGCGGGATGAAGCCGAAAGAATCGCGGCCGCGCTGATCGATGAGCGGCTGGCGGCCTGTGTCCAGATCCTGCCGGCGACCAGCGTCTATCGCTGGGAAGGCAAGATGGAGCGCACCGAGGAGCATGTCCTTCACATCAAGACCCGCGCCGGACTGGCCGATCGCGTCGAGGCCAAGATCCGCGCGCTGCACAGCTACAAGGTGCCCGAACTGCTGATGCTCGCCGTCGCGGGCGGTTCGGCCGATTATTTCGCCTGGATGAAGGCTGAGACCGACGGCTGATCCGCGCCGCATGTTTCGCGGCGTTCCACCGGTTGACCCGCTCCGACTCCTTCTCTATAGGCGCGCCCTTGCCTGGGCACGGCTTGGCCGTAACCGGGTGAGCTTGAACATTGCTGATGCGTGTGAGGGCCTGGGAGGTCGATATGACCGCCGGGGCTTTCGTGCATTTTCGCACATCCGGATTTTCCGGCGGCGGCGGAAAGGCAAGTCGGGCATTGGTAAAGTAACTCTCTCAGAGGTGAAGGGCTTCATGCCAACGATCAACCAGCTGATCCGCAAGGGTCGCGAGCCGCAGAAGGCCAAGTCGAAGGTCCCTGCGATGGACAAGAATCCGCAGAAGCGCGGCGTCTGCACGCGCGTCTACACGACGACCCCGAAGAAGCCGAACTCGGCGTTGCGCAAGGTGGCCAAGGTCCGCCTGACCAACAGCCGCGAGGTGATCAGCTACATTCCCGGTGAAGGCCACAATCTTCAGGAGCACTCGGTGGTCCTGATCCGTGGCGGCCGTGTGCGCGACCTTCCCGGCGTGCGCTATCACGTGCTGCGCGGCGTGCTCGACACCCAGGGTGTGAAGGACCGTAAGCAGAGCCGTTCGAAATACGGCGCGAAGCGTCCTAAGTAAGAGGTAGATCGAAATGGCTCGTCGTCGTCGTCCCGAAAAGCGCGAAATCCTTCCCGATCCCAAGTTCGGGGATATCGTGCTCACCAAATTCATGAACAGCGTCATGCTCGACGGGAAGAAGTCCGTCGCCGAGGGCATCGTCTATGGCGCGTTCGAGACCATCGAAGCCCGCGCCAAGCGCGAGCCGCTCGGCGTGTTCCATGACGCGCTCAACAATGTGAAGCCCGGCATCGAGGTCCGCAGCCGCCGCGTCGGCGGTGCGACCTACCAGGTGCCGGTAGAGGTCCGTCCCGACCGTTCGCAGGCTCTCGCCATCCGCTGGCTGATATCGGCCGCGCGTGCCCGTTCGGAGCACACCATGGCCGGCCGCCTGTCGGGCGAACTGATGGACGCCGCGAACAATCGCGGCAACGCCGTCAAGAAGCGCGAAGACACGCATCGCATGGCGGAAGCGAACCGCGCCTTCTCGCACTACCGCTGGTAACAGCGCCGCCTATCGAGCTCCGCCCTGCCGGACGGGGCTCGAAAGCGTAACACTTCGTTCCCATATCGTCGGGCCGGCGTCTTTACAGCTCTTCCCGACATCGGAGTTTCAAGATCATGGCCCGCAGCCACCCGCTCGATAAATATCGCAACATCGGCATCATGGCCCACATCGATGCCGGCAAGACGACGACCACCGAGCGCATCCTCTATTACACCGGCAAGTCCTACAAGAT
>CAMLSA010000083.1 GCA_946482655.1 uncultured Sphingomonas sp.
CATCCCCATGCCGACCGCGGCCAGCACGATCAGGATCGGATATTCGGTCTTGGCGATGTGGGTGCGCCGCATCCAGCCGTCGCCGAGGATGATGGCCACCGCAGCCGACAGATAGATGACGCTCTTGCCATAGATGGCCAGCGGGTCGGCGACATAGGCGATCTCGAGTCCCATGCCCTTGAGCGCGCCATCCTCGATCTGGCCGCGATCGGGGTAGGGGACGAGCTTGCCGCCCTCGATGCGGCCGCGGATTTTCCTGCCCTTCATCTCGGGGAAGAATTCGCCGAGGTCGACCTCGATGATGTCGAGCGGCCGCTTGTACACGGGCACTTCATAGCCGAGCTGGGGCGTGCGCGATCCGGCGATCTCGGGCTCATAATAGCCGGTGGCGAAGGCCTGGCCGTCGCCGACCTGCACGACGGCAAGCTGGTTCGAGAAGAAATTGAGAGCGTCGGCCTCGGGCCATGCCGATGCCTGAGTGCAGGCTTGCGACCAGTCGCCCGTCTTCGTCAGGCCGCTATTGTCGGTGCGGCGCTGCAGGCCCGGGCAAGACAGGCGAAAGGCCACGAGCGCCGCCTTGGCGGCATCGGGATTGATTTCGAAGCTGGTGATCGACGGGCCTGGCCTGACACCGCTCTCGGCCGCCGTGAGCGGCTTGGGCGGGGGAGCTGGCGGCGTCGGAATGGGCGCGGCCGGCGGGACCGACTTGGGCGCGTGGCGTGGCAGCACCGGCCGATCGGTTCCAGCTGTCGGGATGACCGTGCATGCCGAGAGCATCGCCAGTCCGGCGAGCCCGGCGACAAGACGACGAATCACGCGGCCTCGTCGGTTTCGACCAGGGTCCAGTTGGGATCGTCCGAGCGAACCTGACGGCTGAAGGTCCACACGTCGTGCGTCGGCACCGCATCGGTCAGCGATCCGGCGATGACGTTGCCCTCGGGGTCGCGGGTGACCGCAGCGATATCGGCGTCGAAGCGGACGGTGATGCTCGCGGTCTGGCCGGCGAGCTTCGCCTGCTCGATCACCGCGCTCTCGATCATCACGAGGCGGTTGTCGAGCACTTCGCCGGCTTCCTTGCGCGCGGCGATCGCGCTCGAAAAGGCCTCATAGACATCGTCGTCGGTGAGGCGACGCAGCATGTCCTCGTCGCCGCGCCAATAGGCCTCGAGAATCATCCGGTAAGCCGAGCGCGCACCTTCGACGAAATGCCCGGCATCAAAGCTGCTGTCGGCCATGGCGATGGCGCGAACGCCGGCTTCGGCACGTGGCTCGACCAGTTCGGACCGCGCTGGCACGGCGGGAGCGGGGGTGTCGGGCAGGGAACGGCCCGCACCGATCGGCGCCGGTGCCGCCTCGGCGGGATGCGCGATCGTCTGTTCATGGCCGGTGCGGCGTCCGAGCACGCTCCACAACCGGAACGCGACAAAAAGGAATACCATCGCGAGAATGACAATCGTGGTCACCGGGCCTCCAATACGCCTGCCTGACACGCAACATAGGGACAAAGCCCGTAATATTCAAATGGCAGGTGCCGATTGATCCGCGGCGCGGCCGAAGAGGGACCGCCCCCGAGACGGCAAGCCTGCCATTGCCCCGCTTCGCCCCGCCTGCTAGGCGCGTGCCGCATTGCCGCGAGCGGAGGGAAGCCCCGTCGCCCGGCTCCACCAAAGTGACGGATGACAGCGATGAGCGAAGAAACGGGCGCCGCCGAGACGATGACCAACGGCGAGGACAACATGCCGCAGGTGGCGCTGATCGCCCAATATGTGAAGGACCTGTCGTTTGAGAATCCGAGCGCGCCGGGAATCTACCAGGCCCCGGAACAGCCCAAGATCGACGTCCAGTTCAACATCGGATCGCAGCTGGCGGGCGAGGACGTCTATGAGGTCGCGCTCAAGATCGAGGTGACGGCGACCCAGGGCGATCTCACCGCCTATGCGGTCGAGCTGATCTATGCGGGGCTGTTCGGAATCCGCAACGTGCCCGAGGAGCATCTCCCGCCCTTCCTGCTGGCCGAGGCGCCACGCCTGCTTTTCCCCTTCGCCCGCCGCGTCGTCGCCGACGCGATTCGCGATGGAAATTTCCCCTCGCTGGTGCTCGAGCCGATCGATTTCGGCGCACTCTACATGCAGCAGGCCGAGCAGCAGGCCGAACTCGCCCAGGCTCAGCCGGCAGGTGAAGCCTGAGGGCGGATGACAGCCTTCTTTCGCCATCCAGCGAAAACTGGGGATCCATGTTTCTCCGGGCGTCAGATGCCATCGCGAGTGACGACAGGCAGGGGGCCTGGCCTCCGCTGGGGTGACGAATGAGGATCGGCGGGTGAACCTCCTCCGCGCCAGTGCGACCATCGGCGGGCTGACCCTGATCAGCCGGGTGCTCGGCTTCCTGCGCGACATGCTGATGGCACGGTTCGTGGGCGCGGGATTTGCGTCGGACGCGTTCCTCATCGCCTGGCGGTTGCCCAATCTGTTTCGCGCCCTGTTCGCCGAGGGCGCCTTCTCGGCCGCCTTCGTGCCGATGTTCAACCGCACCGTCGCCGAGACCGATGCGAAGGAGGCGGGGGCCGGGATTGCGGTCGCGCTGCGCTTCACCGAGGACGTCCTCTCGATATTGCTGCCCTTCCTGATCATCTTCACCGGCCTCCTGATGCTGGCGGCGGGGCCGATCGTCTGGGCGATGACCGGCGGCTTTCCCGATGGCGGCCCTGAGAAATTCGCGCTCGCCACCCAATATACGCGGATCACCTTCCCCTATCTGATGCTGATCTCGCTGGTGTCGCTGCTCGGCGGCATCCTCAATTCGCTCAACCGCTTCTGGGTCAACGCGGCGGCGCCGATCCTGCTCAACCTCTGCCTGATCGCGGGGCTGCTGTTCTTCCGAGGCTCCAGCGACGTCGAAACGGCGCGCACGCAGGCGATCTCGGTGACGGTTTCCGGCGTGCTCCAGCTCGCCTGGCTTATCCTCGCCTGCTGGCAAGCGGGCATCCGCCTCCGCATCCGCCTGCCCCGGCTCAGCCCCGAGGTGAAACAGTTGCTCAAGCTGATCGGCCCGGCAGCGCTTGGCGCCGGCGCTGTACAGTTCAACCTGCTGATCTCCACCGCCCTCGCCGCACGCTTCCTGCCCGAGGGATCGGTCTCCTATCTTTACTATGCCGACCGGCTGACCCAGCTGCCGCTCGGCCTGATCGGCATCGGCGTCGGCACGGCGATGCTGCCGAGCCTGTCGCGCCAGCTGGGCGGAGGCGACCGGCAGGCCGCACTCGACACCCAGAACCGCGCAATCGAGCTGGTTCTGCTGCTGACCCTCCCCGCCACCGCCGCACTGATGGTTTCGGCCACTCCGCTGATCCGGGCGCTGCTCCAGCACGGCGCGTTCGAAGCCCGCGACACGATCGCCAGCGCGCAGGCGCTCGCCACCTTCGCCTTGGGCCTGCCCGCTTATGTGCTGATCAAGGTCCTGGTCCCCGGCTTCTACGCCCGCTCCGATACGAAGACGCCGGTTCGCATCGCGCTGGTCGCGATGCTGGTGAACCTCGGCCTCAACCTGATCCTGATCTGGCATCTTGCGCATGTCGGCCTGGCGCTGTCGACCGCGATCTCGGCCTGGGTCAACGCGATCCTGCTCTACTGGACGCTTCGCCGCCGCGACCATTTCGCGATGGACGACCGGTTAAAGCGCACCAGCACTCGCCTTATCGCCGCGACCGTGGCGATGGCGGCGCTGCTGTTCCTGCTCAACCCGTGGATCGATCCCTGGGCGGGGCGCGGGGTGGTCGAGCGCGTGGCGGCGCTGTCGGCGATGATCACGGCGGCGGCGGTGGTCTATTTCGGCCTGGTGTTCGGGCTCGGCGCCTATTCGCTCGCGACGCTCAAGGGACAGTTGAAGCGGAAGCGGTAACCCCCATCGTCGGGAAGAGGAGTGCTTGACCTCCCCGCCCCCGCACCCCAAAAGCCGCGCCATCATGACCCACAAGCGCACAGTCTCGGGCATCCAGCCCACCGGCAACCTGCACCTCGGCAATTATCTCGGCGCGATCCGGCGCTGGGTGCAGATGCAGGACGAAGGCGAGTGCCTGTTCTTCCTCGCCGATCTCCACGCGATCACGGTCTATAACGACCCCGCGACACTGTCGGCGAACATCCGCGAGATGGCGGCGGCTTTGGTCGCCTGCGGGATCGATCCCGACAAGGCGATATTGTTCCGCCAGCGGGACGTGTCCGCCCATGCCGAGCTGTGCTGGCTCTTGAACGGCACCGCGCGGATCGGCTGGCTGAACCGGATGACCCAGTTCAAGGAGAAATCGGGCAAGAACCGCGAGGGCGCCTCGATTGGACTCTACGGCTATCCTGTTCTCCAGGCGGCCGACGTGCTGCTGTACCAGACCACTCATGTCCCGGTCGGCGAGGACCAGAAGCAGCATCTCGAGCTGGCGCGCGACATAGCCGCCAAGTTCAATACCGACTTCGGCGTCGAGCTGTTCACCTTGCCGGAGCCGGTGATCGGCGGCCCGGCCGCCCGCGTCATGTCGCTGCGCGACGGATCGGCGAAGATGTCCAAGTCCGATCCGTCCGACATGAGCCGGATCAACCTGACCGATGACGCCGAGACGATCATGTCCAAGGTCCGCAAGGCAAAGACCGATCCCGAGCCCTTGCCCGACACGATAGAAGGCCTGGAAGGCCGGCCCGAGGCGCGCAACCTGGTCGGCATCTATGCCGCGATGACCGATTCCACGCCGCCCGAGGTGCTGGCCCGGTTCGGCGGCCAGGGCTTCGGCGCGTTCAAGCCCGCGCTCGGCGAGTTGCTGGCGGGCAAGCTGGGGCCGATCGCCGAGCGACTGAAGGCGTTGAAGTCCAATCCCGACGAACTCGACGCGATCCTGGCCAAGGGCGCCGAGAGGGCCCGCGTGCTGGCGGCGCCCACGCTGGCGGCGGCGTACAAGGCCATGGGGCTTTAACCGCCTTGAAACTCGGGACGGTTGAAGCCCTAGCCGCGAGGAAAGATCTTATCGTATGATCGCCTTGACCGCCCTCGGTGCCAGCCGTTCGACCGCGCTCGCGTGAATCCCGGGCGCGGTCGCAAGCACGCCGAATTGCTCACCCTTGGTGCTGTTGTAGCGCAGCGGCCGGCCAAGCGCGTCGGTGACGGTGGCGCCCGCTTCCTGCGCGATCAGCGCGGCGGCGGCGATGTCCCACTCGTGCCCCCAGCTCAGCGTGGCGAGGAGATCGGCCTGGCCGGCCGCCACCATCGCTATCCTGAGCGCGATCGAATTGGGCTTGCCGACCGTGATCAGATCGGAATCGCTGCGCGCGAGCACGTCCGCCGGGACGCGGGCACCGGACAGCTGCGTCCGCCCGGATGCCCGGATCGACTCGTTGTTCAGCGTGGCGCCATGGCCCGCCCGCGCGCGCCAATGCTCGCCGCGCGCTGGAGCTTCGAGCACGCCGATCACCGGCCGGCCGCCTTCGACCAGCGCGATCGATACCGCCCAGCCTTCGCGCCCACGCACATAATCGCGCGTGCCGTCGATCGGATCGACGACCCACACGCGCACGCAATTGAGCCGGTCGGCGCTGTCCGCGGTTTCCTCCGACAGCCAGCCGGCATCGGGATCGATCGCCATCAGCCGCTCGCGCAGCAGCGCATCCGCGGCGAGATCGATATCGCAGACCGGGCTGCCACAGGTCTTGTCCCAGGATTTGAATTCGCCCCGCCATGAGGCGTGCGCCATCGCGCCCACTTCGGCCGCGACCGCGCTCACCGCATCGAGAAGGGGATCAGGCACCTGCGACCGTCATCCCTTCGATCCGTATCGTCGGCGCGTCGACCGCGCGGCGGAAGACGAGGTCCGAGGCCGGCGAAAGCTCGCGGAACATGTCCTTCAGATTGCCCGCGACGGTGATCTCGGCAACGGGCTCGCAGATCTGCCCGTCGCGGATGACGAAGCCGGAGGCACCCCGGCTATAATCTCCGGTCACGCCGTTGACCCCCTGGCCGATCAGCTCGGTGACATAGACGCCCAGTTTGATGTCGGCGATCAGCTCCTCGGGCCCAAGGCTGCCCGGCTCGAGATAGAGATTGGTGACACCGGTACCGGGAGGGCCGCCGACACCTCGCGTCGCATGGCCGGTCGGCCGCAGACCGAGTTGGCGCGCCGAGGCCGAATCCATGATCCAGCCGGTCAGCACGCCATCGGCTATGATATCGCGCTTTGCCGTCGGCAGGCCCTCGCCATCGAACGGTTTGGAACGCAGCCCGCGCGACCGATGCGGATCGTCACGGATGGTGATGCCGTTGGCGAAGACCTGCTCGCCGAGCTTGTCGAGCAGGAAGCTGGTCCGCCGCGCGACCGCCGAACCGGTAATCGCTCCCGTCAGATGGCCGAGCAGCCCCGATCCTACGCGCGGATCGTAGACCACCGGCATCGCACCGCTCGACAGCTTGCCAGGATTCAACCGTTTGACCGCGCGTTCGCCAGCGCGCGCGCCGATCGCTGCGGCCTCCTCAAGGTCGGTGAGGTGCCGCGCCGAATGATAGGCATAGTCGCGCTGCATGCCGCTGCCTTGGCCGGCGATCACGCTGGCCGAGCAGCCATAGCCGCTGGTCGAATAGCCGCGGGCGAAACCAGCGCTGGTCGCGAGCGCGATGACCGTGCGGCTCGCCGAGGCGCCGGCACCTTCGCTGTTGGTCACGCCCGATACGGCGCGCGCGGCATCCTCCGCCGCCTCGGCGCGGCTGCGAAGCGCCGCCGGCGCGGGATCGGCCCCGTCATCGCCGTCGACGTCGATCGCGGGGCCGCGCAACAGCATCTCCTCGGGCGCGAGCCCGGCATAGGGATCCTCGGGGGCCTCGCGCGCCATCGCCGCGGCGCGCTCGACCAGAGCGGACAAGGCTTCGACCGAGAGATCCGACGACGATACGCTCGCCGACCGGCTGCCGACGAACAACCGCAGGCCGATCTCCTCGCCTTCGGACCGTTCGACATCCTCGAGCGCGCCCAGGCGCACTGAAATCTGGGTGGAGGCATTGCAGACATAGATCGCGTCGGCGGCGTCGGCGCCGGCCTTGCGGGCGGCGGCAACCAGATCGGCGGTGCGGGCTTCGGCTTCGGAGGTGCTGAGCATGGGGGCGACTTAGGTATCGCAACCTCGAAGGTCAAAGGGTAAAGGCCCTCATTCCTTCCCGCGGCGGGAAGGAATATCTCATCACGCCGTCGTCCCGACAACCAGGCAGGCGAGGAACATCAACAGGCCGGCAAGGCGATTCGAGCGGAATTTGGCCAGCGCATCGGCGGGGTCGCCGGTGCGGAGCGCGGCGACCTGCCAGCCGAGATGCAGTGCCACCGGGATCAGCGCGGCGCTTCCCAATAGCTGCGCCCGTAGCTGCCAAAAGGCCACCAGCCAGCAGCCCAGCGCCAGGGCGTAGAAGACCGCGACCCCGGCCCTGGCATGGCGGCCCAACGCGCGGGCCGAAGATTTCACCCCCGCCAGCGCGTCGTCCTCGATGTCCTGCAAGGCGTATATGGTGTCATAGCCGACCACCCACAAAACCGAGCCGGCGTAGAGCCACCACAAAGCCGGCGCGAAGCCGCCCGTCACACCGGGCCAGCCGACCAGGGCCGCCCAGGAAAAGACCAGGCCTAGCCATATCTGCGGCCACCATGTGATCCGCTTCATGAAGGGATAGGCGGCCACCGCGCCCAGGCTGCCGAACGCCACCGCCGCCGCCGTCGGGTTGAACTGGAGCAGCACGATCAGCCCGATCATGCACAGCAGCCCCAGCCAGGCCCATGCGGCCTTCAGGCTCACTCGTCCGCTCGCCAGCGGGCGCGCGGCGGTGCGGGCGATTTTCCGGTCGAGATCCCGATCGACGATGTCGTTATAGACGCAGCCCGCCCCCCGCATAACGATGGCGCCCAGCCCCATCCACAGGATCAGATCCCAGCGGCGGACAGCGTGCCCGGCGAGCGCTATCGACCAGGCCCCGGGCCAGAACAGTAGCCAGCTGCCGATCGGACGATCGAACCGGGCGAGCAGCCAATAGGGAAGGATCGCGGCGGGGAGGCGGCGCGCCAGCCCCCTCAGCTCGCTGTCGGGTACGATTTCCTCGACTTCCTCGGCCATGAGCGGCAGGTAGGGAAAAAGATCGGTCTCCGGAAGTCCCATGGTCCAAACCCCCGCCTGGCCGCCAGCCAGTCTCGCCCGCCTGTTTATCGACCAGCCGCTCTCCGCCGGGCTGGTGCTGACGATCGACGGCGGACAAGCGCATTATCTGAGCGGCGTGATGCGGCTCAAGGCCGGCGACCGGATCGCCCTGTTCGACGACCGGACCGGCGAATGGCGCGCCGCGATCCAGCAGATCGGCAAGCGCGCCATCAACGTCGCAATCATCGAACGGACGCGCGAGCGCGAGGAGGTGCCCGACCTCTGGCTGCTCGCCGCACCGATCAAGAAGGGTCGGATCGATTGGATGGCCGAAAAAGCGTGCGAACTCGGCATCGCGCGGCTGAAGCCGGTGATCACCCAGCGGACGATTGTCGACCGGATCAATCTCGACCGGCTGCGGGCGCATATGATCGAGGCGGCCGAGCAATGCGAACGCACCGCGCTGCCGATTCTCGACGGCCCTGTGAAGCTGGGCCCGCTGCTGCGGGCGTGGCCCGAAGACCGGACCCTGATCTTCGCCGACGAAGAAGGCGGCGCCCCCCTGGCGCAGGTGGCGAAACCGGGCGCGGCCGCTATCCTGATCGGCCCCGAAGGCGGCTTCACCGAGGACGAGCGCGCCGCGATCAGGGCACTGCCCCAGACGATCGGCGTCTCGCTCGGTCCCCGCATTCTACGCGCCGACACCGCGATGGCGGCTGCCGTGGCGCTGTGGATGGGACTGGCCGGCGACTGGCGGTGACGCTTCACCCAGCCACTAGCCACGTACCGATCGGTCCGCTATGGGCGCGACCATGAGCACGCGCAAGGCAGCCGATGGCGAAGATCCGCTGATCGAGACCCGAGAGGACCTGATTTCCGTCTTTTCCGGTGGGGAAAAGCCCAAAGCCGATTGGCGTATCGGCACCGAGCACGAGAAATTCGTGTTTCGCGAAGACTCGCACCGCGCGCCCTCCTATGAGGAGCCCCGCGGTATCCACGCGCTGCTGCTCGGTCTGACCAAATATGGCTGGGAGCCGGTATATGAAGGCGACAATGTGATCGCCCTCGCGGGCACCGACGGCAATGTCAGCCTCGAGCCGGCCGGCCAGTTCGAGCTGTCCGGCGCGCCGCTCGACAATCTGCATCAGACCTGTGCCGAGACCGGCCGCCATCTCGAACAGGTCAAGGCGATCGGTGAGCGGCTCGGTCTCGGCTTCCTCGGCCTCGGACTATGGCCCGACAAGACCCGCGAAGAGCTGCCGATCATGCCCAAGGGCCGCTACGGCATCATGCTGCGCCACATGCCGAGCGTCGGCACGATGGGCCTCGACATGATGCTGCGGACCTGCACTGTCCAGACCAATCTCGATTATGCGAGCGAAGCGGACATGGTGCGCAAGTTCCGGCTGAGCCTCGCGCTCCAGCCGCTCGCGACCGCGCTGTTCGCCAATTCGCCCTTTCTTGAGGGCAAGCCCAACGGCTATCTGAGCTATCGCAGCCATATCTGGACCGATACCGACCCGCACCGCACCGGCATGCTGCCCTTCGTGTTCGAGGACGGTTTCGGCTATGAACGCTACGCCGATTACATGCTCGATGTGCCGATGTATTTCGTCTTCCGTGACGGCTATATCGACGCCGCCGGCCTCAGCTTCCGCGATTTCATGGATGGCGCACTCCCGGTGCTGCCCGGCGAGAAGCCGACGCTGACCGATTGGACCGACCATCTTTCCACCGCCTTCCCAGAGGTGCGGCTGAAGAGCTTCCTCGAGATGCGCGGCGCCGATGGCGGGCCGCACAGCCGGATCTGCGCGCTGCCCGCCTTCTGGGTAGGGCTGCTCTACGACGACGACGCGCTCGACGCGGCTTGGGACGAGGTCAAGCACTGGACGATCGAGGATCATCACCGTATCCGCGCAGAGGTACCGAAGCTCGGCCTCAACGCACGAGGGCCGCGCGGGCGCAGCTTCCAGCAGCTCGGAGCGACGATCCTGGACATCGCGGCCGCCGGCCTCAAGGCGCGGGGGCGACTGAACGGTGCAGGCGACGATGAAAGCGGCTATCTGGCGCCGCTGCGCGAGATCGTGGCAAGTGGAAAGACCCCGGCGGAGCATCTTCTCGAGCTGTACCACGGTCCATGGGGCGGCGATATCGGACGCATCTACGAAGATTCGCGCTTCTAAGTCTCGGCTGCCCGCAATGAAGCGGGATTCGACCGCGGCGCTTCGGACATAATCGTGCGCGGATGCCGGCGGAGGCGAAATCTCGAAAGACTCCGCTGGCTCCCGACGCGCCGGTGGGCTAAAGGAAAGGCGCTACGTCGGCAGGGGACATCCGCCAAAGCGGAGCTCTTTCGCGGGAGAGTTTGCACCGGTGAAAGTCCGGTACGGCGCAGGACGTGGTAGCTGCGGTAAAATCGCGGACCAGGCGAGGCCGGTCCCGAGCCGGAAGGTCCGGCCCGCAGCACCGCCTATCGACCCGACTTCCGGACGTGTTCGGCCTTGTCCCGGCGGTTGACGGTCAGCCGACCGCGTTATCGCCCTCGGGCGCCATGCCGTTCTTCCGGTAGGTCACCCTGGCCACGCCGCCGATCAGCGCGAATCCCAGCATCAGCTGCACCCAGGTCGACGGCTCGGGCACGCCCGGGGAACCCATGGGTGGCGTGCCGCTGCTCGGCGGCACGAAGATGCGGGGAGTCAACGGGACAGCAGCATCCGGCGGAGGCGCCTCGGCCACCTGGATCGGCGGCTGGGCAACCGGCGGACCGCTCACCGTCGGCAGATCCGAGAGGGCGAAGGGCGTGACGGTGGGACATGGCGTCTCCGCCGCGGCCAACTGAACACCATCCTCCGGTATCGCGCGAATGCGCGTCTTGGGCTTGGCGTATTGGCGCGGCTGGGTGGCCTTGTGCACCGCATCGCGAACCTGAGGAACGCCAAGACTCAGTGCCGTGGTGCCCGCAACCGGACAGACACAGGTCATGAGCAGCTTGGCCGCTTTCGACGCAACAGCTTCCTTCAACATGAAGAACTACCCCGATACCCCCGCGCAAATGCGCTCTGCGTTTGGTACCACAATTTTTCCGCAACTACAAAACCGCCCGCGTCAACAACTGCAAACAGGGCATCTTAACCAATGCGGCGCTATGTTGTGCCTAATCGGCTGTTCGGTTGCACGGCGATCGGCTATGGCCGGCTCCGTTCAGCGATTGTCGCCGATGCTTCAAACAGGGCGGCGGCAATATGGGCTTTCGTGTTTGATATGGCGTAAATCCTTGAACGATCGAGCGGGGGACATGGCTGGACGGCAGGTCGGCGGTGGCGCAGAGCGCTACGGCTGGGCCGATCTTGCTCCGTCGGGCGAACTGCTGGCCCGCTACTGGCCGCTCGTCATCGGCGTGCTGGCGCTGGTGCTGCCGACGATGTTCGGGGTGGCGTCGGAGAATTGGTCGACCGAACAGGGCGCCCACGGCCCGATAGTGCTGGCGACGGCGCTGTGGCTGTTCTGGCGCCGCTGGCGCGAGGTCCGCATGCGCGCGCGTCCCGGCGACACGAGGATCGCGCTCGTGGCGTTCCTGGCGGTCGCATCGCTTTATATCGCCGCGCGCATCATCAACGTCATCGAGATCGAAGGTTTCATGATGTACGGGCTGCTGCTGATCACCGCCTATTGGATGATCGGCTTCGCCCCGCTACGGGCGATGTGGTTCCCGATCGTCTATATTCTCTTCATCTTTCCCCCGCCGGATTCGGTGGTGGCGATGGTCACCCAACCGCTCAAGATCGGCATTTCGCAGGCCGCGATCAACCTGCTCCATGCGCTCGGCTATCCGATCGCCGGATCGGGGGTCACGATCGTCATCAGCCAATATCAGTTGCTGATCGCTGCGGCCTGCGCCGGGCTCAACTCGCTGATCAGCCTGTCGGCGATCGGCTTGTTCTACGTCTATATCCGCCACAATGCGAACTGGCGTTATGCGTTGCTGCTGATGCTCGCGATCGTGCCGGTGGCGATCCTGGCCAATTTCATCCGCGTGCTCGCGCTGATCCTGATCACCTATTATCTCGGCGACGAGGCGGCGCAGGGCTTCCTGCATACATTTTCGGGCATCACCATGTTTCTCTTCTCGGTGCTCGGCATCTTCGCGGTCGATGCGCTGGCATCGCCGCTCCGCCGCAGGCTCGCCATGAAGATGGCCTCATGAGTGACGATCCGGTTCTCGCCCGGCTGCTGTCACGACGCGCGATGATCGCCGGCGGCCTGCTCGGCGCCGCAAGCCTGATCGCCAATTCGCGCCGGCCCGACATCCCCTTCCGGATGATCAAGGACGCGAAGATCGATCCGCTCTTCCCACACAAGATCGGCGACTGGGAATATGCCACCAGCAGCGGACTGGTGATGCCTCCGGCCGATCAGTTGCGCGACCGGCTCTACAATGCGATCCTGACCCGCTATTATGCTTCGCCTACCCAGCTGCCGGTCATGTTGCTCGTCGCCTATAACGGCACCCAGGATGGCATGCTGCAGGTCCACCGGCCCGAGGTCTGCTATCCGGCGGCGGGTTATGATCTGATCAACCAGATGCTGATTCCGCTCAATGTCGGTGGGGGGCTGACCGTGCCCGGCCACTATATCTCGGCGCGAAGCACCAGCCGGCACGAACAGTTGATCTACTGGACGCGGATCGGCAATGATTTCCCGACCCGCTGGTGGGCGCAGCATTGGGCCGTCGCCAAGGAGAATCTCAAGGGACGCGTTCCCGACGGTGTCCTCGTCCGCCTCTCGACCGCGGCGCCCGACGACAGGACGGCTATCCTGACGCTGAAGCGCTTCATTCCCGCGATGCTCGCGCAACTGTCGCCGATCGCGCGGCGGCTCGTCTTCGGCGAGGCCGGGGGCCCGCTGCCGGGCAAGTGACCCGGAGAATCAAACCTTGTCGAGCGGCCTGAGCACGAAGTGGATATAGGCGATCGTTGCGGCGATCAGCCCGACGCCGAGCAGGTGATAGCCGACCCCGGCTCCCGCGATGGCCTTGTTGCCGAAGTAATTCGCGACCGCGCAACCCGCCGACGCGCCAAGATATTGCAGCATCGAATCCCGAGGCGGCCGTTCCCCGGTCGATCGCTGCAGGAAGAGAACGACGAGCCCGGCGAAGATCGCGACGGTCACCCAATCGTAAACTGTGTTCAATTTGAGGCCCTCCCAGCCGAAATACTGGCATACAGGCTTGTCGCGGGGCCTGGCAATCATGTAGCACCTTGGCGACGTCGTCGTGACGCTCACGCGTTCGGGGGAGCGGAAGTGAAGTTAAAAGCAGCACTTTTTGGTGGCGTGATCGCCGCGGGCCTTCTCGTAGCCGGCTGCCACAAGGAGCCGAAGGGCCAGATCGTAGCCATCGTGAACGGCGATGAAGTCTCGATGCAGGAACTCAACGCCGAACTCCAGGGGATGCGGCTTCCCGACACCGCCAATCGAGACGCGTTGCGCAAACAGGTGCTCCAGCGGCTGATCGATCGCAAGCTGATCGTCCAGAAGGCGCGTGAACAGGGCCTCGACAAGACACCCGAATTCGTGGCGCAGCAGCGGCGGCTCGAGGAAAATCTGCTGGTCAGCCTGCTCGGCCAGAAGATCGCGGCGACGGTGCCGATGCCCGACGATCGCGACATCACCCAATATATCGCGGACAACCCCACCCAGTTCGCCGGGCGCGAACGTCTGCTGCTCGATCAGATCCAGTTCCAGGCGCCCAAGGACGTCAAGCGGCTGATGGCGCTCAAGGATGCCCATTCGCTCGAGGAGATCGCGGCAGGCGTTCAGAAGCTCGGGCTTGGCTATTCACGTGGCAAGGGCGTGATCGACACCGGACGGCTCGATCCGCAGCTGATCGGCGTGATCAACAAGCTTCCGCCCGGCGAACCCTTCGTACTGCCGTCGAACGGCCAGTTCGTCGCCAGCGTCATCGTTGGCCGCGACAGCACGCCAACGCCATCGAACGTCTCACGGCTGGCGGCAGCCGAAATGGTCCGCCGCAAGGAACTGGTCGCCGAGAGCAAGGCCCAGGTTGCCCGAGCGCGGACCAACGCCGAGATCCAGTATCAGCCCGGTTTCGAGCCCGACAAATCGGCGATCAAGGCATCGCAGGCGAAGAAGCGAGACGGGGCAAAATAGCGTTGGCGCGCGCCGCCGCATGCTCGGTTGCGGCAGGCACGATGCTTTGCATCGGGATCGCCGCGATCGCTCATCGCCACACTGGGCCGGGCGGGACGAAGATCGAAGCAGCCGCGTCGGCTGCGATGCCGTTGCCGCGCCGGCCGGCGGCTTTTGGCATCAATCTTTTCACGGCGG
>CAMLSA010000084.1 GCA_946482655.1 uncultured Sphingomonas sp.
CGGAGTGATGGCGGTGGTCACTAATCCCGGCTGGGTCGCTGTGGTCGGCACCAACTGGTGGGCCGCCGATCGCGGGCTCCAGGCGCTGGCGATCGAGTTCGAGACGGCGGGACCGCGCCCCGACGACGCGACGGTGCAGCGAGCCCTCGCCGCTGCCCTCAATGGCGACCAAGCCAAACGCTTTGCCGAGCGCGGCGATCCCGACGCGGCGCTGGCCGGTCAGAATGTGATCAGCGCCAGCTATTCGGTGCCGATGCTCGCCCATGCACCAATGGAGACGCTGACCGCCACTGCGCGCTTCACCGAGGGACGGCTCCAAATCTGGGTCCCCACCCAGACTGCGCCGCTGACCCGCGCGGCCGTGGCCGCGGCGGTCGGGCTCGATGAACGACAGGTCACCCTCTATCCGACACTGATCGGCGGCGGCTTCGGCCGTAAGGTGGAGGTCGACGCCGCGGTCGAGGCGGCGATCATCGCGCGCAAGCTGAACAAGGCGGTTCAGCTGGTCTGGCCGCGCCGCGAGGATATCCAGCACAGCCGGTTCCGGCCGCCGGCCTCCGCGCGGCTGAAGGGGCGGATCGGGCCAGGCGGGTCGATCGTCGCGTGGTCGGCGCGGATCGCCGCCCCATCGATGGCGTCGGAAATGCTCGACCGGCTGATGGGCAAGCCCGGCAGAGTCAGCCACGGGCCCGAACGCGGATCGATCGATGGTGCGGTGCCGCCTTACGCGATCGAGGCGCTCGCGATCGAGCATGCCGAGGCGCCGATCGGGATCGGCACCGGTCCATGGCGCTCGGTGGCGAACAGCTATACCGCCTTCTTCACCGAAAGCTTCGTCGACGAACTGGCGCTGGTTGCCGGGCTCGACCCGCTGTCCTTCCGGATGCAGGCGCTCGGCCATCAGCCTCGTCTCGCGCGCTGCCTCCAGATGGCGGCAGCGATCGGGAATTGGCAGGGTGGGGAGCCTGGTGTCGGGCAGGGACTCGCCTGCCACAGCTGCTTCGACAGCCACGCCGCGATTCTGGCCGAGGCGCGCGCAGAGGGCGATCGACTCAAGGTTTCGGGAATCACCGCGGTGGTCGATATCGGCCGGCCCATCCATCCCGACATTGTTCGCCAGCAGGTCGAAGGGGCGATCGTCTGGGGCCTCGCCAATGCGCTTGGCAACGCCATCTCGCTCGAAGCCGGTGCGGTGACGGCGCAGAATTTCGACGGGCTCGGCCTTCCCGCGCTTTCCGATATTCCCGAGATCCGCGTCGAGATCGTTCCATCCGCCCTGCCTTCGGGCGGGGTAGGGGAGATCGCGGTGCCGCCGGTCGCCCCGGCCATCGCCAACGCGATCTTCGCCGCAACCGGCAAGCGGCTGCGCCATCTGCCATTGAGACTCTCCGACGCATGAGCCAACGGCCGCAGGGACATGTACCCGTCCAATCGCCGCGGGTCGGGGTACTGCTCGTCAATCTTGGCACTCCGGATGCGCCTACGCCGTTGGCGGTGCGGCGCTATCTGGCCGAGTTCCTCTCGGATCGGCGAGTTGTCGAAATTCCAGCGCTCGTCTGGCAGCCGATCCTGCGCGGGATCATCCTCAATGTCCGTCCGCGCAAGTCTGCACATGCCTATGCCCAGGTCTGGACCGAAGAGGGCTCTCCGCTCGCGGCGATCACCGCACGGCAGGCCGCGGCGCTTGGCGCGCGCCTGGCGAACATCGCGATCGTCGATCATGCGATGCGCTACGGCAAGCCGGCGATCGCCGATCGTATCGCAGCGCTCAAGGCGCAGGGCTGCGATCGCATCCTGCTCGCGCCGCTCTATCCGCAATATTGCTCGGCGACGACCGCGAGCGTGACCGACGCCGCCTTCGCGACGGTGGCGGCGATGCGCTGGCAGCCGGCGCTCCGAATCCTGCCGCCTTATCATGACCATGTCGCCTATATCGGCGCGCTTGCCGCATCGGTCCGCAAAAGCCTGGAAGGCCTGGATTTCGTGCCGGACGCGATCGTGGCGAGCTTTCATGGCATGCCGCGCCGGACCCTAGATCTCGGCGATCCCTATCATTGCCATTGTCAGAAGACGGCGCGCCTGCTCGGTGAGGCGCTCGGCCGTGAGCTGGTGATCGCCTTCCAGTCTCGCTTCGGCCGTGCGCGCTGGCTCGAGCCGTCGACCGAGGCGACGCTCGAGCGACTCGGCCGAGACGGTGTGAAGCGGATAGCGGTGATCGCCCCGGGCTTCGCCGCCGATTGCCTCGAGACCCTAGAGGAACTCGCTATCCGCGGCCGGCAGCAGTTTCTCGCCGCGGGCGGTGAGTCCTTCGCCTATCTGCCCTGCCTCAACGATGGGGAAATCGGCATTGCGATGCTGGAATTTGTCATAACTCAGCAACTTGAAGGCTGGATGAAGCGCGCCTAGCATTCCGATCGAACCTTCCAAGGAGATGTCATATGGCGCGTATCGCAATCGTTACCGGTGGAACCCGTGGCATTGGCGAGGCGATCAGCGTCACGTTGCGGGACGCCGGGGTGATCGTCGCGGCCAATTACGCCGGCAATGACGTGCGGGCGAGAGAGTTCACGGAAAAGACCGGGATCAAGAGCTATAAATGGAACGTCTCCGATTACGATGCCTGTAACGAAGGAGTCGAGCAGATCGAGGCGGAACTCGGCCCAGTCGATATCCTCGTCAACAATGCCGGCATCACCCGTGACGGCACTATTCTGAAGATGAGCTATCAGGATTGGAAAGAGGTGATCGACACCAATCTGGGCGGCTGCTTCAACATGGCCAAGGCCACTTTTCCGGGCATGCGCGCCCGCGGCTGGGGGCGGATCGTCAACGTCGGCTCGGTCAACGGCCAGGCCGGCCAATATGGCCAGGTCAACTATGCCGCCGCCAAGTCGGGCATCCATGGCTTCACCAAGGCGCTGGCCCAGGAAGGCGCCAAGGCCGGGGTGACCGTGAACGCGATCGCCCCCGGCTATATCGATACCGACATGGTCGCCGCGGTGCCGCAGGACGTGCTCGCCAAAATCGTCGCGCGGGTGCCCGTCGGCCGGCTCGGCCATGCCGACGAGATCGCCCGCGGCGTCGCCTTCCTCTGCGCCGAGAATGGCGGTTTCATCACCGGATCGACCATGTCGATCAACGGCGGCCAGCACATGTATTGAGGGGGGGGCAGATGGCCGGTCCCCTCAAGCGTTCGGTCAACATCGCCGGCCACGCCACTTCGGTTACCCTGGAGCCGATCTTTTGGGAAGCGCTGGTCCGCGCCGCCGACGAGGAGGCACTGCCGCTCAATGCCCTTATAGCGAAGATCGATGCGGAACGGGTTACGGACGAGGATCTGCCCAATCTCGCCAGCGCGATCCGCGTATGGCTTTTCAGGCGAGCGGCTGGATAGAGGGCGGCCGTACCGGGATCGCCACCAGCTTGTCGATTCAGTAGAGCGCTCGCCGGTACAGCCCCTCGTCCGCCATGGCGTCGATGACCTCCGAGCCGAGCAGGCGGGTCAAGCTGGTATGGACGTCCTCGCCCATCAGCGTGCTGCCGCAGACATAGATAGCGGCCCCCGCGAGCACCCAATCGAGCATCGGCTCGCGGGCCTCCTCGATTTGGTCGACGACGCGGCGTCGTTCCTGCGCCTCACCGGGGAATACGAGATCGCAACGTTCGAGGTGACCCGTCGAGACCCACTCCGCGATCTCGGCGGCAAATACCTTATCGTCCGCGCTGTTGCGGTCTCCGTAGATCAGCCAGTTACGAGTGCCGGGTGGTCGCGTCTTGATATGGATGTGGAGACCGGCGAGGCCGGTCGCGTTGCCGATCAGGATCAGCGGCACCTCGTCGCGCGGTGGAGCGAAGTCGCGGTGCTCGCATAGCGCCAGGGCCACCGGATCGCCGATCCCAAGCTGCTGGCAGAGCCAATGAGATCGCTGCCCTTCGTCCGAAGGCGCGTTGGTGCGCAGCCTGATCACCAGATCGATGGCGCCGTCCTCGGGCAGCGAGCCGATCATATACTCGCCCGCCGGCGCGGCGGCGATGCCACCGGGGTCGAGGGCTTCCTGGGCGGGCCCGCAATAGATTCGGGCGACGGCGCCGGCCTGCCAGATGGGCAGTCCGCCCTCGGGCGCGATCCGCAGCCGGAAAAGCGGACCACCCGCTGAACCTGGATTGGCGATCTCGCGCGAGATCAGCCGCCATGCCGCATAGGGAGGAGGCGCGGGAGCAGGTGTGGCCGCAGAAACCGGCGGCGAGATCGGCGGGAGTGGAGCAGGGCGGGGACCCGGTGGCTCGAAACCGCCGCGCCGGTCCGAGCGCTTCACCTGCACGAGCAGCAGCGCCACGAACAGCAGCGCCGCAAAAGCGGATAGCCCCAGCATCAGATTATCGAAGCCGCTCATAGGCGATGGCGCCCATATTCGGTCAGCATGGGCATTTCGAACGGGCGGGGATCGGAACGGTAGCACGGTGGGGCGTGGTCTTCGATTGCATCAGCCGCTGCCTCCCGTCGGCCGCAGGCGGGAGGCAAGCCGCGCCTTACGTTCATCGAGCCTGCGAGGCTCCCGGTGCGAGCCGCCGCCTTCCCGCGAGGGCGATGATAGGCCCGCGGCATGTCGGCTGACAATCTCCTACGGTACGACGGGAGGCAATTAGCGGATTTCGCCCATCGCCGGACAATGTCGCATGACAGCCATGCGGATCGGTGAAAGCCTGCTCAGCGGGACAGTAAGGATCTGGCCTGGGCGGCTATCTGGGCGAGCATCGGAGCGGTCGGCGCCGCGGCGGAGCGGGCGCGGGCAACCGTCTGCCGGAATTGCTCGGCACGCGCCCTATGCGCGTCGAGCCATGCCGCCACCGCCTCGGCGGGCGCCGGTTTGCCGTTGCGCGCGAGGAAGTCGAGCCGGATCTGGCCGAACTCGCGGGTGAGCCCCGCGACCAGCAACCGTTCCCACGCGTCGACGCTGCGGAACCGCGCCGCCGCCGATTTCGCCCAGTCGAGGCCGAGCGCCTCGCCGAGCACCACATAGGCGCGAGTGACCTCGACCTCGTCGGCGGACAATTCGCTCGCCAGCGCGGCGGTGCCGATCGCGCCATCGAGCTCGGCGATGCGTACCAGCGCGTCGATCAGCGCGGGATCAATATTGTCGGCGGCGACGCGCTCGCGCAGCAGATCGGATTGCTGGCGCGCCTCGGCCTTGATCAGTTCGTCGCGTGCCTTGTCTAGCCTGGCAAGCCCTGGGCGGAGCATCTCGACCATCGTGCCGATATCCGTTTCAGGCGCGATGCTGCGCAGCAGATCGGCGACGTGCGGGCGCGTGACCTCGGCGAGCGCATCGAGCAGGGTCAGCCGCGCTTGTTCTTCGATCGCGGCATCCTCGATCCGCGCGAACAGCGTTTCGAGATCGAACAGCGCTTCGACCGTGAAGTAGGCGGCACTTACCTGGGCGAGCGAGCACCCCTCCTCCTCGGCCATTTCGAACGGCGCGACGATGCCAAGCCGGTTTATGACCCGGTTCGCCATCTTGGTGGCGATGATTTCGGCGCGCAGGCGATGGGCGTCGATCGCGCCGGCGTGATGCTTGCGCATCGCCGGTGGAAAGGCGGCGTGCAGCAGCGGCGTCAGCATCGGATCGCCCGGCCGATCGCTCGCCTCGATCGCGTTCTGGAGCGCCAGCTTTCCGTGCGACATCACCACGGCGAGTTCGGGGCGAGTCAGGCCGCGATGGTCCTGGACGCGGCGCAGCAGCATCTCGTTGCTGTCGAAGCCGTCGACGCCACGGTTGATGCGGCCCGCGGCCTCGAGAATCTCAATTACCCGCAGCTGTGCCGGCAGCGCCTGCGCGCCACCCCGCTCCGCGAGCGACAGGGCAAGCGTCTGGAGCCGGTTATCCTCGAGCACGAGCTGGGCGACATCATCGGTCATCTTGACCAGCAGGGCGTTGCGCTTCTCGAAAGAAAGCCGGCCTTCGAGCATTTCGCGGTTCAAGGCGATCTTGACGTTGACCTCGTTGTCCGAGCAGTCCACCCCGGCCGAATTGTCGATGAAATCGGTGTTGATCCGCCCGCCACTGCTCGCGAAGGCGATCCGTCCCGCCTGGGTCACGCCCAGATTGGCGCCTTCGCCGACAACCCGGGCGCGGATCTGTTCGCCATCGACGCGATGCGCCTCATTGGCTCGGTCGCCGACCTCGGCATTGCTCTCGCCCTTCGCCTTCACATAGGTGCCGATCCCGCCGAACCAGAGCAGGTCGACCGGCGCCTTGAGGATAGCCGCGATCAGCCCGGACGGATCGAGGACGTTATCCTCGATACTCAGCGCGGCCTTCACCTCCGGCGAGATCGGGATCTCCTTCTGGTCACGCGGGAAGACGCCGCCGCCCTTGGAGATCAGCTTCGCATCATAGTCGGCCCAGCTCGATCGTGGCAGCGCGAACAGGCGCGCCCGCTCGGCATGGCTCTTCGCCGCGTCGGGATCGGGATCGAGAAAGATATGGCGATGATCGAACGCCGCCACCAGCCGGATCGATTCGGACAGCAGCATACCGTTGCCGAACACGTCGCCCGACATGTCCCCGCAACCGGCAACGCGCACCGGATCCTTCTGCACGTCGATGCCCATCTCGGCGAAGTGGCGCCGCACCGAAACCCAGGCCCCACGCGCCGTGATGCCCATCGCCTTGTGGTCATAGCCATGGCTGCCGCCGCTTGCGAAGGCGTCGCCTAGCCAGAAGCCGCGCTCGACCGCGATCGCATTGGCGACATCGGAGAAGCTGGCGGTGCCCTTGTCGGCGGCAACGACAAAATAGGGATCGTCGCCGTCGCGGATCGCGACCCTGGGCGGATGGACGACTCGGCCTTCGACGACATTGTCCGTAACCGACAACAGCGCGCGGATGAAGATCCGGTAGCTCTCGGTCCCCTCGGCAAGCCAGGCGTCGCGGTCGGCGGGCGAGGGGAGCTGCTTGGGATAGAAGCCGCCCTTGGCGCCGGTCGGCACGATCACTGCGTTCTTGACCACCTGCGCCTTCATAAGGCCGAGGATTTCGGTGCGGAAATCGTCGCGCCGGTCGGACCAGCGCAGGCCGCCGCGCGCGATCGGTCCGCTGCGCAGATGGATGCCTTCGACCCGGGGGCTGTACACCCAGATCTCGCGCCACGGCACCGGTGGGGGCAGGCCCGGGATCCCGCTGGAATCGATCTTGAAGGCCAGCGCCTGCCCGGCGGCCGGCGAGAAGGCGTTGGTACGCAAGGTGGCGCGGACCACCGCTCGGAACCGGCGCAGCATGCGATCGTCATCGATCGCCCTCACCTGTTTGAGCCCCGCCTCGATTTCGCCGTTGATCCGGTCTGCCTCATCCTTGTCGTGCCTCGATGGGTGATGCAGCGCCCGGAAATAGCCGATGATGTCGCGCGCGACGCCCGGCGCCTTCTTGAGCGCGACCACCGCCGTCGCCAATCCATAGGCGAAACCGGTCTGGCGCAGATAGCGGAACCAGGCGCGGTACAGAACCGCGTCGTCGGGGGAGAGGCCCACGGTGGTGATCAGCTCGTTGAACAGGTCATTCTCGGCGCGGCCTTCGAGCGTGGCGGAGATCGCGCCCTCGGCGATCGTGTTGCGCTCGAGCAGCGCGGCGGCGGTCTCGGCATCGGGCAGGTCGAGGCGGAATTCATGGATATAGGCGATATGGCCGCCATCGAGCGAGGTCGGGATCTCCTCGAGCACGCGAAAGCCGAAATTCTCGAGCACCGGCACGGCTTCGGAGAGCGGGATCAGCGCCCCTAGCCGGTAGATCTTGAGCCGCAACCGGTTCGCCGGATCGCGTTCGCCGCGGTAGAGCCGGCAGCCTCGCGCGCCGCCGTCGGAAAGAGTGGCCAACCGCAAAATATCCGTCGCGGCCTCGGCCGGGCTCGAATGGGTTCGATAGGCGCTCGGAAAGGCTCCGGCATAATCGATCGCCAGCCGCGCGGCCCGGCTGGGGGGCTCGATTTCGGCGATCCTGGCTTCGACGGCCGGCTCCCAGCCGCGCAGCATTTCGGTCAGCCGCGCATCGAGTGGGCCATTGTCGGGCACGGTCGCGCCCGGCGCCAGATCGAGCATGTAGCGGAGCTGCGCGATATCCCCTTCGCCGAGCTGGAGCGACCAATTGACGAGCGTGCCGCCCGAAGCCTCGATCAGCATCTCGCCGATCGCGACGCGGCCCTCCGTCGTCAGCAGTTCGCGCGGCAGCCAGACGAACGCGACGAGATGCTCGCCCAGGATCGAGCGGGCGATCTCGAGGCGCGGCCGTGGCCGATCGACGAGCGACATCGAGATCAATGCGACCCGATCGAGCGCCTCGGCAGGCAAGGCCAGGGCCAGGTCGTGCGGCAGCTCCGACAGCGCGTGGTGGAGCGCCTTGCCGGCATGACCCCTTGGATCGAATCCCAGCCTCTGCTCGATCGCGTCAAGGCGGGTGCGGAGAACCGGAATCTCCTCGGCCGGCGTGCGTAGCGCGGCGCTGGTCCACAGGCCGGCATGGATCGACAAGGCCACGACATTCTTGCCCTGGCGCACCGGGGTCACGATCAGATCGAGCGGCGCGCGACGGTGGACGGTCGAACGGCAATCGGCCTTGAGCAGAAGCGGAGCGCTGCCGCCCTGCTCGAACCAGGCGATCGCCGCCTTCGCGCTGTACTCGCGCCACAGCTTCGGATCGCCGACCCGCAAGATACCGAGCTTGTCACGCGGTTCGCCGTTCACCGGGTCGATGCGATGGCCGAGCAGGGTAAGATTGCCATCGAGCAGCCAGCGCACCAGCGCGGCGCCCTCGCCGTCGGGCAGCAGCTCGGCGTCGTCGCGCATGGCCACCTGCATCTGCTGCCAGTCGCGGACCGCGGCGCGGACGTCGGTGAGCACCGCGTGAAGTGCGCGGACCAGCTCCTGACGCTCGCGCGCATCGACGCGCTCGGCTTCGAGATAGATCAGCGACTCTCGGCGTTCGCCGATGGCGACCTGTTCGGGAATGTCGATCAACATGCCGTCCTCGCCGCGCCGAACGGGGGCGACAGGATGAAGCAGGCGGCGCACTTCGACGCCGCGCGCCGCGAGCGCGGCGGAGACCGAATCGACCAGGAAGGGCATGTCGTCGTTGACCACGGCGATTCGCATCAGGCGGCGGCCGTCGATGTTGCCCGCTATGCTCTGGATGGCGATTGCGGGGGTTCCCGGCTGGCGGCGTCGCGCCGTCTGGGCGAGGAAGGATGCAGCCTGGGCGAGCTGCTCGCCGGTCAGGTCCGCCACCTCGCCGGGCAGCGCGCCGGCCGTCAGCGCTTTGGCCAAAATGCCGGTGAGGTCGCCCTTGCCTGACGCCGAGCGCGTCGAAATCTCGCCGTCCATGAAGCTCCACTCCTGCTCGCCGCGTCCGGTTTCGCCGGAACGGTTCAGATGAGGATGTGTCGCCGATATGGACCTGCGGCATGGGGGTCGCAAGCATCGGCATCGGCTTCAGCGATATTCGCAATGGACGTGCGGAGATGCACCGCCGCGATCATTTCATGGCCGCAGCGGGTGCGCCGACGTAATTTTCTCAGGCGCTGAAGCGCTGCAGCGCCTTGTCGACGATCCCGCGCTCGACGATCGGCCGAGACACGATAGCGACCTTGCCGTCGGGCTCGCGCCGCGCGACCAGCAGCATGATGTCACCATCGACCTCGCCGATGTCGACGACCGCGCGGGGCTGGGCGCTGCCCAGCATCATCCGGGCCGATTGAGCCAGATCGACCTTGAGCGCCGGGCGCCGTTCGCCGCGCTCGACGGCGACCACGGCCTTGATACCGCCCGCAAGCCCGCTCAGCCAAGGCTCGACCATCCCGGCGGCGAGGCACAGGCGGTGGGCATGGGTGAGCACCGCGGCGAACTCCGTAAGGCGCTTGCGGTCATAGTCACGGCCGAACACCAGCTTGACGATCGGCGTCATCGGCGCGCGCGCCTGGGGCACGATCCCGGCTTCGGCGATCAGGGCGGAATAGCCTCGCGGATCGGCGAAGGCGGCCAGGGCGACGTCATAGGCAAAGGACAGCGCGCGATAGAGCGCCTGGCGGCTGCGACCCTCGCTGTCGCGCGCTTCGAACGCGAGTTCGCGCGCATCCTCGATCAGTTCGGCCAGCGGAGGTTCCTCATCGACGAACGCGGGGGCGGGCTTCGCCTCGACCACGGCGGTCGCGGGCACCGGTCGCGCCGGGCCCGCGAAGGCGGTGGTCACTGCTTGGACGATATCGGGCGCAAGAACCTGCTCGAGCGGCTCTTTCCAATTGATTACGCCATGGATCAGGTCGATCACCTGTCCATTAGAGGAATAGGGCATGAGAATGCCGCGATAGAGCACAGGCTGGCCGCGATGGCTGATGAACTCGGCCTCGAAGCCGACCGGTGCGCGATTTTCGAGAATCTCGGCATAATGGCCGGTAAGCCGCGACAGCAGCGAGCGCGCGGGGACATCGGCGACGGTTTCGACGCTGGTGTCAAGCTCGCCCTCGTCGCGCAGGGCCTCGCCGAGAAAGGCGATCGTGGGGTTGGCGTGATCCGCCGAGAAATCGAGCAGCACCGAATGAGGCCCGAACTCGCCGAACGCTTCAGATTCGAGATCGACGATGGTCGGAAAATTGCGGCCGTCGAGCAGCGACAGCCACATCTCGTAGGCGCGCACATGCATGCGCCGCTCGTCGGTGCCGATCATCGGCGGCAAGTCCATGCACGGTTCCTCGGCCGCCGGAAAATTCCAGTCGGCCAGGTGGTCGGCAGTGAACGAGCGGTAATCTTCCATCAGCGGATCCTCGAACATGGGCGGCCCGAGTCCGGAAAGGCCACCATATCCCCGCACCATGCGCCCGGTCGAGTTGAGGATTGGTAAAGGCCGCGAGATTCCTGAGGCTGCGCTGCGCGGCCGTGCGCTTGAACAAACGAGCGAGCGCTGTTAAGGGGCCGCTCCGGTTAGCCGCTTTAGCTCAGTTGGTAGAGCATCGCATTCGTAATGCGGGGGTCACAGGTTCGAGTCCTGTAAGCGGCACCATCCCTTCAGCAGTATAAGAGCGCGCTTCCTGCGGGAGCGCTTTTCGGCTGTTTCCAGCAGTGGGAAGCGAGTGGGACGGCGCTGACAGCGCGAATACAAAAAGCTTGTAATGCAGGATTGTATTTGTACACTATATGTTCCATATGAATTATGGAGAATCGAAAGGCCAACTGTGAAGCATCCTCATTGGGCGATACTGGTGCGTCGATCGCTCGAACAATAAGTAACGGTCGAGAAATTATACAACAGCGATTTGGAGGTGAATCCAGATCGGACTCGCTCGCTGATCAGCGAGCGAATGTGGAAGGCCGAAATGCCGGAAAGCGTATTTACGATGCGGCATCGGGAACTCATCAATGTAGTGCCGCCTGCGAGCAATTCCGGCCTAAAGGTTTGGATGAGAGGTACTGGAAATGAGGCGGCGCGCGGTTGTCTGGGTGAGTATCGCGATTGCCCTGTGCGTGGGCTGGTGGGCGAGAGGCTTTATGGCCGTGGACGCTTGCCTCGACGCCGGAGGGCGTTGGGAAGCTCGTGGGGGATTCTGCGACGGTGCCCATTCGGAGGAACTCGATAGTAAGTAGCGTGGCTCACTTATGAGAGACGCCTGACACCAGTAGGTTGGCAGTAGGTGGATTTTACGAAAACTTTCCTCCTAAAGTGCTTTCCGTAGGAAGTGTCTCGGCGACGGCATTATGTTGCAGTGGGAAGGAATTGTGAAGGCGCTCTTGGGGAGGATCAGATCGCCTAAGGCGCTTCGATTTTCCGGTGCTACCGGACGTCGAGACGGACCTTCGCAATGCCGGGGTCACAGGTTCGAGTCCTGTAAGCGCACCATCGGACATTCCTTCATCATTCCAAACCCTTAGAAACACCGGAAATTCTTGCGCCATAACATCCCTGGCGGTTGGGTGGTGTTCGCGTTCATGCCCCCGCAAAACCACGCTCGTGGAAGCCCACCGGAAGCGCGACGAAGCCCGCGCATTAACAGCACCTATGACGATATGCCGGCGGCGACGCGCAGAGTTTTTTCGCAAGACCGTCATTCGCACGTGGTTTTGGTCGAATTGCATCGACTATGATTCCGGCGGACATGTGCCAATCATGATTCGCCGGGGAACGCCGGCGCCTGATCGATCGAGAGGAAACTGAAATGGCAAGTGAATTTCCGACGGCGGACGAGGTTCTTTCGGACATCGATCTTCACGGCAAGCGCTATTTGATCACGGGCGTGACCGCGGGCCTGGGCACCGAGACCGCCCGTGCCCTCGTCGCGCGCGGGGCGTCCGTCGTCGGTACGGCCCGCGATCTGGACAAGGCAAGGACGGCCGTCGAGCCGGTCATCAGCGCCGCCGCCACATCGCGCGGCAGCCTGGAACTGGTTGAGCTCGATCTCGGCTCGCTTGCCAATGTGCGCGCCTGTGCGGCGAAGCTGCTCGACGACGGGCGGCCGTTCGACGCGATCATCGCCAATGCCGGGGTGCTGGCACTGCCGCAACGGACCACCGCCGATGGCTTCGAAACCCACTTCGGCGTCAATCACCTGGGGCATTTCGAACTGATCAACGCCCTGCTTCCGCTGCTGCGTCCAGGCTCGCGTGTGGTGATGCTCTCCGCCTCGGGACACAGCATGTCCGATATCGATCTCGGCGATCTCAACTATCGACAAGCGCCCTATAGCGATATCATCGCCTATTGCCGCTCCAAGACGGCCAACATCCTGTTCGCGGTCGAGTTCGACCGGCGGCATCGCGCCGACGGCGTGCGTGCGACAGCGCTCCATCCCGGAGTGATCCAGACTGAGCTGGCGCGCAATCTTTCGCCCGAGATCGGCACCGAACTGATGAAGATCGTCGCAGCGCAGTTCGGCACGGACGCGTCCCTCCCGTGGCGCGCGAAGACGCTGCAGGAAGGTGCCGCCACGACGGTATGGGCGGCGGTGGTCGCCGATCCCGATGCGATCGGCGCACAATATTGCGAAGACTGCAGCGTCGCGCAGCCGACCGACGATCGTCGCGCGAGCGGCGGCGTCCGGAGCTATGCCCTGGATCCGGCGCGCGCGAAGATCCTGTGGGAGCGCAGCGAGGCATTAATCGCCGAGGCCGGCTGACTCCGTTCGGCGTGACGGCATCGCTGATCCTGAGCTGTTCGGTCATATGCACCGCATGATCGACCAGAGCCGAGTCGGCAGACCGGATCAGCTTCGTGTCTTCCGCTCGGTAAAGGCGCGGATGGCAGCCTTGGCTTCAGGCGAACCGATCAAGGTGTTGTTGAGTTCATGTTCCAATGCGAAGGCTTCGGTGAGTTCAAGCCTGCCGCCTTCGAGGACAGCGCGTCGCAACGCGCGCTGAACGGGCTGGCCATAGGCGGTACAGCGCTCGGCAAGTGCGATCGCCTGTCCGAGAGGATCGCTGTCGACCATATCGACGAGGCCGATCGAAAGCGCCTCGTTTCCACTGACAGGCTCACCAGTCAGCATCATGAGCAGCGCTCGCTGGGCGCCGATCGTTCGACTCAGCATCTGTGTGCCGCCATATCCGGCCATTACCGACAGCTTCACCTCGGGTAGGCCGAGCTTGGCGTCGGGCGTGGCGACGCGGAGCGTGCATGCCAGCGCTAGTTCGAGGCCGCCGCCCAAGGCCAAGCCATTGATCGCCGCGACACTGAGCTTGGGATAATCGATCAACCGCTTCGCCAGCCTGTGCCAGCGCGCGACATGGCCGTCGACGTCGCTCATCGGCTCGCGAAGGTCGGTCCCCGGGCAGAAGGCTCGGCCTTCTCCCGTGATCACTATCGCTACGGAAGAGGAAAATTCCTCCCGATCCAGGGCGGATTCGATCTCGCCCAGCAGTTCCTTGTTGAGAGCATTGAGCACCTGCGGCCGGTTCAACTTGAGTATAGTGACCGCACCGCTTTTCAATTCCACCAGAGTATCCATCGACGTTCCTCCCTTTGGCGACCCACGCGTGATGAGCCGGCTGGTTGTGCGCGGCGGATCTCATCGCCCGGCGCGGCTCCGTATCCGCGCCCGCCTCTCTGCATCTCCAACATGGCGGCATATGGCGAGGATGCATTTACGCACATGAGAAGTGCGATAATGCGCCTTGGCCTATATCATTATCGCCCGAATATCTGTGTGATTTAATTCAGCCGTTACACACCGGCGGGGAATTCCTCTCGACGATCGACCAACTTGCCGGGCTCGGCTCATGCACGCCGGCCTGGAGAGGTCGAGAGGCCTTCACTTCCGCTCAATTCACTGCGCTCTTGATCCAGTCGACGAAGGGTCGCACCCGCTTCTCGCGGCCTTCGCCACATTGAACCTGCATATAAATGCTGACCGGAAGATCGATGGTGATGTCAAACGGCAACGCCAGC
>CAMLSA010000085.1 GCA_946482655.1 uncultured Sphingomonas sp.
CCTCGACATGGTAGCCCTCAATGAAGGCTTCCTGGCCGACCTTCCAGTTTACGGGCCATTCCTGCTGCACGTCGGTCAGGCGGACCATCTTTTCGAGATCGTAGTTCCTGGCAACCTCACGGAACTCTTCGCCGAGATATTGCTGCAGAGGCATGGGTTCGTCGGCAAAGGAAATGAAGATGAAGCCCTTCCAGACATCCACATGGATCTTCTTGAGGTCCAGATCGCGATCAAGCGCTTCGGGACGGAACGTCTCGCGCGCCGGAACCTCGAGCAGCTTGCCGCAGTTGGAGAATTTCCACTGATGGAACGGGCATACGAAGGTCTTGGTGCTGCCGTAGTCGACCGTGACGAGCCGCGTGCCGCGATGCTGGCAGACGTTGTAGAAGCCCCGAACCTCCTGTCCCTCGCCGCGGACCAGCACGACAGACTCGTGACCGAAGTCAAACTTCATGAACCGGTTGGCACGGGGAATGTCGTTCAGGTGACCGGCGAGTAGCCATACCCTGGGCCACAGCCGCTCCCATTCCTTCGCCATCGCCTCGTGCGAATAATAATGCGACGGATGACCCTGAATTGCGCATCCGTGATCGCGATAGGGGCGCTTGGGGAACGGTCCGGCCGGTCCGGCCGGCTGATCCGCGTAGATCGCGTAATCGGGGTGCCAGGCTTCGTAAGGAAGTTCCCGCTCTCCCCGTGCCATTTCGATACGATCAGACATGCGCTTCCCTCCGGTCCGCTGGGCCGCCCGCGCATTCCCATGATCGGGCGCGGCCCTATATTGACGTTGGGCCGGTCATCCAGCCTCTGGTTGGTGGAAGATAGGCAGCGGCAGGAGCTCGGTTAAGGTCCGATAGCGCAGTCGCGCTGATCCGGCCCCGCAATCGCAGAGCCTTCCCGACGTGGCTCCACCGCGACGTATTGCGCGGCCGCTGGCCTTGATAGTTAGCGCATGATACTAAGGCGAATAGACCGCGAAGGAGAGGATCATGGGCAGGGCAACGGCTCCTGCAACGAGTGATTATGTGGAACAGTTCCGGCAACGGATCTGGCACGAATATTATCCTGGGACGGTGGAGCCTGCCGGTTGCTGGGGCCTGCGGTTTGACGTCGAGAACGGCCTGCGGACGCCGTTCCCGATCAACAAGATGCGGGCCATGGCCACCTTCTCTTATGTCCGCTCGGCGGAGCATATTCGCGCCAGCCATGCTGATATCGCGATCATCTGGTTTGTCCGACGCGGTAGGTTGACCGTGTCGAGCGGCAATCGCGCGTGCATCGTGGAGCCGGGACAACTGACGATTACCCGCTCCAACCGTCCCCTGCGCGTCCAGGCGTCCCCTGCGGGCGACAGCGTCTACGAGGACATTCACATACTCATACCGTCGCATGTCCTGCAATCCCATCTGCCGGGCGGGATTCCGACGCTGGCGAGCAACTCCTTCTTGGAGGGCAATCTGCGGGTCGCCGAACAGATTTTGGATGTTCTGCATGGACAGCGGGATCGAGTCGACGCGGCGGTCGCTCAGATGCTCTCGGATTGCTTCCTGAGAGCGCTTGGGCGGCAGTTGACGGTCGAGCACGGTTCTTTCGACAAGAGAAAGACGGCCGCCGAACATCACTACGACAACATCGTCGGCTGTATAGACATGCATATGGCCAATTGCGACATCTCGGTCAGCTTCGTGGCGGACCACGTGAAGATCTCGCCGAGGCAGCTCTGCTATATCCTGGCCGGGAAGGGAACGTCCTTCGCGAAGCTGCTTTGGGGCAAGCGGCTCGAACGTGCATCCGAATTCCTCCGGAAACCGGAAATGGGCCACTATTCGGTGTCGGAGATCGCGTATCTCGTTGGTTATAAGAGCGCCGGACATTTCAGCCGGATGTTCAAGAACCGATATGGTGCGGCTCCCACGCAGATGCGCCGTCACATGCAGGATCAGCCGACGCTTGCCCATGCTTGAAGTCTGAGCCGCCTGAAAAGGTGGCGAGTTGGAGCTGCCCGCCATGTCCAAGCTATGCGCGGAGGGCGAGCCGCTCCTGACGAAACTTGGGCGCCGCGGGGTCCGCAACGCCGCCCGCTCTGCGTGGAGCGTCAATTCCTGCTGCAGCCACAGAAATGGCCAATCAAACGGTGGACCGGTAGCTGTTCATCCCATTACGCGGCATAGACGTCACGCGCGGGAGGTTGCGAAACAATGGACCATTCCAGTGCGGATCGCGAGATCGACGAAAGATACTGGTCCTGGGGGACCGCCGCGTCGCGCCCGCGGATACTGCACGTCATGCTGCGGGTGTCGGACCTCGATCGGTCGCTCCATTTCTATTGCTCCGGCCTCGGCATGAAAGTTCTCGACCTACACGATTTCGAAGCCGGCCGATTCACCTTGGCGTTTCTTTCCTACGGCGGCTACGATGACGGGCCTGCGATCGAGCTAACGCATAATTGGGATTCCGAAACCGCATATTCGCACGGCACAGGCTATGGGCATGTCGCGATCGGCGTTCCGAACATCGACGCCATGTGCGATCGCTTGGCGGAACATGGTGCCGAGGTCACGGTGGCGCCGAAGCAGATGGTGGCAGGCGCGCCGAAGCTCGCCTTCTTGAAGGACCCCGACGGCTACATGGTCGAACTCATTCAGACGCGGATATGACCCACGGGTTGGAAACGAGCGCCGATCATGCGGCAACGGTCCGGAGTGCGCTGCTGCGGATCGTCGGGGAGCGAGGGCTGCTGGTCGATGACGACATCCGGCTCCGCTCGGCGGACCCTGCCCGGGACGTGCCGGTCCAGGGGATCGCCATCGTTCGTCCGGGCACCGTCGAGGAGGTGGCGGCCGTGGTGGGCTGCTGTTCCGAATTGCGCCAGACGATGGTGGTCCATGGTGGGCGCACGGGCGTTAGTGGCGGAGCCTATACCTCGTCTTGCGATGTGGTGCTTTCGCTCGAACGCCTCAACCGCATCGAGGAGATCTCCGAGGACGCGCAGATCGCCGTGGTGGAGGCGGGCGTGACGATCGAGGCGCTGCATCAGGCGGCGGCGCGGCATGGGCTCAGCTATCCGGTCGACATGGGATCCAAGGGCAGCGCCACGATCGGCGGGTCGATCGCGACCAACGCGGGCGGCAACCATGTCATCCGCTGGGGCATGACGCGCCAGAATGTGCGGGGACTGGAAGTGGTCCTGCCGGACGGGACCGTGCTTTCCTCAATGAATCGTCTGCTGAAGAACAACACCGGCTATGATTTGAAGCAGCTGTTCATCGGCTCGGAGGGAACGCTGGGGGTCGTGACCCGCGCCGTCGTACAGCTGGTTCCGCAGCCGGTGACGCAGGACGTCGCCTTCCTTGCCTTGCGGAATTTCGGCGACGTCGTGGCGCTCATGAATCGCGCTCGACGGATGACGATCCTGAGTGCTTTCGAGGTCATGTGGAGCGATTATTACACGCTGATGGCGGAAAGCGAGACAGGACGCGCGCCTTTGCCCCCGGACTTCCCCTTCTATGTGCTGATCGAGACGCTCGGCCAGGACAGGGAAGCCGATAGTGCCCGGTTCGAAGCCTTCGTCACGCTCGCCCTAGAGGACGGCTTGGTGGCGGATGCGGTGGTCGCCTCATCTCTTGGCCAAGCAGGCAAGCTCTGGAAGGTTCGGGAAGGCGGCGAGGTGATGAAGGACAAGATGGGGCCTTATGTCCCGTTCGACGTCAGTCTGGACTTGTCGGCTATGGCGACCTTCGTGGAGCAGGTTCACGACGACATACGCAGGAACATACCCGATGCCGTTGGCGTGACGTTCGGACATCTGGGCGACAACAACATCCACTTCGGCATACATGCCGGGACCCGAACGGCTTCGCTCGAGGACGAGATCGAGGCGATCGTCTACCGGCGCGTGAGCGAACATGGCGGGTCAATCTCGGCCGAGCACGGCATCGGTCAACGCAAGAAGAGCTTCTTTCACGAATATGGCTCGTCGGTAGAGCTGCAGCTGATGCGCAGGGTCAAGTCGATGTTTGATCCCCATAATCTGATGAACCCGAAGGTTCTGTTCTGATCACCACGCCGACCGTCGAACGAGCGGACCTGGCGCCGGAAAGGTGCTGACCTGAAGGCTTCGCGTGGATTTGAGTCTCCCGGCGCGCGTGGCACCGATCGGGATCGGCCCAACTCTCCCTGCCGAGAAGATGAACAGAGAGATTACATGAATTCTGTCTCGACCCGCCGCGAAGGACCGGTCCTGGTCGTCCGCGCCAGCAATCCGCCCCTCAACGTGCTCAGCCTCGCCGTCCGGCGCGGCCTCAACGACGCGATCGAATTCGCGGATGCGGAAGACTCGGTCGAAGCCGTGGTGATCATCGGCGTTGGCCGGACATTCTTTGCAGGCGCCGACATAGCCGAGCTCGGCCGGCGGATCGAGCCGCCGACCCATCTCGAACTCGTCGACCGGGTCGAGGCATGTTCGAAGCCCGTGATAGCGGCGATCCACGGGACGGCCCTTGGTGGCGGGCTGGAGCTCGCGCTTGCCTGCCACTACCGGATAGCCGTGCCATCGGCGCAGCTCGGATTGCCCGAGGTGACGCTCGGCGTGCTGGCCGGAGCGGGCGGCACCCAGCGTCTGCCGCGCCTGATCGGCGTTTCGAGGGCACTCGAGATGGTCACCGGCGGCGAGCCGATCGGGGCGATCGAGGCGCACGAGATCGGTTTGGTCGACGCAATCGTGGAAGGCGAACTCGAACCGCAGGCAATCGCCTTCGCCGACGCGGTACGCGGCGTACGTCCACTTCCCCGGGCCAGCACGAGAGAGGATCGGCTCGATGAGGCCCGCACGAACCCACGCCTTTTCGACGATTTCCGCCGCGTCCACGCGCGGAATCTGGCCGGGTCCGACGCGGCGGAACAGGCGATCTGCGCGGTCGAGATGGCGACGCAGGTTCCGTATGTCGAGGGCGGTCCCAAAGCCTTCGACATGTATCTCACGCTCGCGCAGGGCGAGCAGGCGAAGGCGTTGCAATATCTGTTCTTCGCGACACGCAAGGCGGCTCGGATCGAGGGCCGGCCGGACGATGTCCATCCCCGTGAGGTGCGGCGGATCGGTTTGGTGGGCGCCGGTGCCATGGGCAGTGGTATCGCCATGGACTTCCTGTCCAGCGGCCTGCCGGTAACGATCGTCGAGACCAACCGGGACGCGCTTGATCGCGGCGTGGCAGCCATCAAGGGGAATTACGAGTCGGCGGTATCGCGTGGGCGGATGGCAGCGGCCGATGCGGAGCACGCCATCGCATTCCTTACGCCGGTGCCCGACCTGACGGCGCTCGCCGACCACGATCTGATCGTCGAAGCGGTGTTCGAGGACATCACCGTAACGCGCGATCTCTTCCGGCGGCTCGACGAGGTGGCAAAGCCGGGAGCGATTCTGGCCTCCAATAGCTCCTTTCTGGATCTGGACGACATCGCGGCAGCGACGAGACGGCCCCAGGACGTGGTGGGGATGCACTTCTTCGCGCCAGCGCATTCGATGAATCTGCTGGAGATCGTGCGCGGGAGGGCGACAGCCCCTGATGTTCTGGCGACGGTGATGCCGCTTGCCAAACGCATCGGCAAAGTGGTCGCGATCTCCGGTGCGTGCGCAGGCTCGATCGGTAACCGGATGCTGATCGCTCGTCAGGAGCAAGCGATTCGACTGGTCCTCGAGGGCGCCACGCCCGAGCAGGTCGATCGCGTCCACGTCGATTTCGGCTTCCCGATGGGACCGTTCCAGATGCTCGACCTCTTCGGCAACGATGTCGGCCGGCATCACGATCCGACGCGGATCGAGAGCATAGCCGACACACTCTGCGCGATCGGCCGGTTCGGCCAGAAGAACGGCTGCGGCTATTACGACTATGACGAGCGCCACCGGCCCGTCCCGAGCGACGACGTGCACGGCATCATCGAACATTTCCGCGCGCAGGAGGCGATTGAGCCCCGCGAGATCGACGATCGCGAGATCGTCGAGCGCACGCTCTACACAATGATCAACGAAGCGGCGGAGATCCTTGAGGAAGGCATTGCCCAGCGTGCGTCGGATATCGACGTGATCTGGACGAAAGGCTATGGCTGGCCGCGCCAGACCGGCGGCCCGATGTTCTGGGCGGACGGTGTGGGTCTTTCTGGGATCGTCGAGGGGCTGCGCCGCCAGCAGGCTCGGCTCGGATCGCGATTCACACTGTCGAGGCTTCTCCTCGACAAGGCCTCATCCGGGCATATGTTCGTCCGCTGAGACAACCGGCGGACGTGTGTGGCGCCGGTGCCGCCCTCCGCCTTCAAGCCCGCACAGCATCCTCACCGACAAAGGATGGTCGAACTTCGAAACCACGACAGGGGCAAACTCTGCCCATCCCGCGCTCGTCGGGCGCCAGCTCGCCTGATTGCCGCCTCGGCGCTCCAAGGAGACGTGTCTCACCCTATCTCTGGATGGCGTGTGTGCCAGTCTGTCACGCGTTGATAATTATGCGCCACGCGCAACAGGCAATCCTCGCCCAGTTGTCGGCCGACGAACTGGAGCCCGACCGGATGGCCGATATCATCGAACCCCATTGGCAGGCTGATCGCGGGATGGCCGGTCATATTGGGCGGAATAGTGAAGCGACCCAATTCCGACGATCCTTCCGCCAGCATCGCCTGGATCGTTTCGACCGTGGGCACCACGGTGGGCAGGGTAGGCATGGCGATCGCGTCGACATCCACCATCGTTAGAGCGAAGCGGCTGTTGAAGATCTGGCGGTGGGCAAGTGAGCGGGCCAGGTCGCGCCCTGATACGCCGCGTCCGAGTTCGAGGAGCGCGGTCAATTCCGGGCCGTAGTCCGCGGCGCGTTCAGGATAGGTGCCCTCGTGTGCCAAGGCCGTCTCGACAGCGCAGATCGGTGCCCAGGCTTCAATTATCCTGCGTGTTTCGGGCATGGTAATTTCGACGATCCGCACGCCTTGCGCGGCCAGTTCGGCGAGCGCGGCTTCGAAGGCGCGCGCGATCGGCGCATCGACCCCGTCCAGCGCATAGGCGCGGTCGACCCCGATCCTGAGCCCCGCGATCGGCGCATCGAGTGCGGCGGCGCAATCCGGCACGGGCGCATGCAGGCTCGTGGGATCTGCGGGATCGTAGCCGGCGATGGCATTCAACATGATTGCCGCGTCCACCGCACTACGCGTCATCGGACCCACGTGATCGAGCGTGGGGGCCAGTGCGAAGAGGCCGTGGCGGCTGACGCGACCCCAGCTGGGCTTGAGGCCGGTGAGACCATGGACAGATGCCGGTACTCGGATTGAACCGCCTGTATCCGTGCCGATCGCCCCGAAGCACAGGCCTGCCGCCGTTGCCACGCCCGAGCCGCTGGATGAAGCACCGGCCCAAAAGCGCGCGTCGCGCGGATTGCGCGGGCTGCCGCCGTAGCGGGAGTGATGGCCCACGAAGATCCCCTCGGCCGTAACGAGCTTGCCGAGCATCACCGCGCCCGCCGCTTCCAGTCGGGCGACCACGGTCGCGGTCGTATCCGGCAGGTGACCTGCGCGGAATGATAGACCGACGGTGGTGGGCGCGTAATCGGTATCGACCACGTCCTTCACTGCGATGGGCACGCCGTGAAGCGGCCCGCGATGCTGCCCGCGCGCGATTTCCGCATCTCTGGCGCTCGCTTGGTCACGCGCGCGGTCCGCCGTGACGTGCAGGAAGGAATTGAGTGCTTGGTCATGCTCGCCGATTCGGCCGAGCATGGCTTCGGTCACTTCGAGCGAAGTGATCTCATGCGCGGCGATCCGCGCCGAAAGGTCGACAATTCCAAGTCTGTGCAGCACCTTTGGACTCCTCATCACGCTATTATCTGTTGGCGGAAGATCTTGTGTGGCCAAGCTCAGATGTTGACAACGGTTTTCCACAGCGTTCGAATATGCCCGGCCGCGGACGAGGAACAGCGGCGGCCCGGGCCGACGCCATTCAGACGGCACGGGCTCATTTCCACGTCACCAATCGCACCCAAGCCTGCGGCGGTGAAGTAGTTGCGGCATTCCTCGGGCGAGTAGGAGGTCGCAGATGCCCGGCTGTTCGCCGGAGATCTGTGCGAAAGGCTTTCTCCAGGATTCACCTCCAACGATGGTGAATCCTCCTTTCCGGCTCCACGGAACCCCCACGTGATTTCCAATTTCATCCCCGATGCTCTGAGAATCCTGTCAAGGTGGCGGGTCGATCATGATGCGCCAGACCGTTCCGATTCTACTCCGCAGCCGGCAGATAAATCTCTCCGCCCTTCTCGCGGAACACGTCGCTCATCAGCTTCATCCCCGCCTCGGCGTCGCCCGCCGCGATGAAGGTCTCCACCGGCGCGTTCTGGGTCGCGGCGAAGTCCCGCACCTCCTGGGTGATCTTCATCGAGCAGAATTTCGGGCCGCACATCGAACAGAAATGCGCCGTCTTGGCGCCCTCCGCCGGGAGGGTCTGGTCATGGTACTGCTCGGCCGTATCAGGATCCAGCGACAGGTTGAACTGGTCGCGCCAGCGGAATTCGAAGCGGGCGCGGCTCAGCGCGTCGTCGCGCAGCTTGGCGGCCGGATGGCCCTTGGCGAGATCGGCGGCGTGAGCGGCAAGCTTGTAGGTGACGACACCGACCTTGACGTCGTCGCGGTCGGGGAGCCCCAGATGCTCCTTGGGCGTGACGTAGCAGAGCATCGCCGTGCCGAACCAGCCGATCATCGCCGCCCCGATGGCGCTGGTGATATGGTCGTAGCCCGGCGCGATGTCGGTGGTGAGCGGCCCCAAGGTGTAGAAGGGCGCCTCGCCGCACGCCTCGAGCTGCTTGTCCATGTTCGCCTTGATCTTGTGCATCGGCACATGGCCGGGTCCCTCGATCATCACCTGGACGTCGTGCTTCCACGCCAGCTGGGTCAGCTCGCCGAGCGTCTTGAGCTCGCTGAACTGCGCCTCGTCATTTGCGTCGGCGATCGATCCGGGGCGCAGGCCGTCACCCAGCGAGAAGGCGACATCATAGGCCTTCATGATCTCGCAGATTTCCTCGAAGCGATCGTAGAGGAAGCTCTCCTTGTGGTGCGCGAGGCACCATTTCGCCATGATCGAGCCGCCGCGGCTGACGATGCCGGTGACGCGCTTGGCGGTCATCGGAATGAAGGGCAGGCGCACGCCGGCATGGATGGTGAAATAGTCGACCCCCTGCTCGGCCTGTTCGATCAGGGTGTCGCGGAATATCTCCCACGTCAGGTCCTCGGCGACGCCGTTCACCTTCTCGAGCGCCTGGTAGATCGGCACCGTGCCGATCGGCACGGGCGAGTTGCGCAGGATCCACTCGCGGGTGTCGTGAATGTTGCGGCCGGTCGACAGGTCCATGACGGTGTCGGCGCCCCAGCGGATCGACCAGACCATCTTGTCGACTTCGGAGGCGACATCGGAGGCGACCGCCGAATTGCCAATATTGGCGTTGATCTTGACCAGGAAGTTGCGGCCGATCGCCATCGGCTCGCTCTCGGGGTGGTTGATGTTGCTGGGGATGATCGCCCGGCCCCGCGCCACTTCGTCGCGGACGAACTCGGCCGTGACATGATCGGGGATCGAGGCGCCGAAATCCTCGCCGTCGCGGATCAGCCTCTCCTTGAACGCGGCGCGGCCGATATTCTCGCGGATCGCGACATATTCCATTTCGGGGGTGACGATGCCGCGCCGGGCATAGTGCATCTGGCTGACGTTCATGCCGGCGCGGGCGCGCAACGGCCGCTTCACCACATTGGGGAAGGGTGCCACGCCGCCGGCGCGATCGGGACCTTTCAGGCCGTTATCCTCGGGCTTGACCGCGCGGCCGTCATATTCCTCGACATCGCCGCGGCCGATGATCCAGTCGCGGCGCAGCGCCGGCAGCCCCGCCATGATGTCGATATGCGCCTTCTCGTCAGTGTACGGCCCCGAACAGTCATAGACGCGGACCGGCGGTTCGTCGGCGCTCGGCTCCAGTGCGATCTCGCGCATAGCCACCCGGACGCCCTGGGGCCCCTCGACATGGATCTTGCGCGAGCCCCGTATCGGGCCGGTGGTCACCTTCATCTCGGTGCGCGCGGGGATATCGGCCATGTCGAAACACTCCTATAGGGCTCGCAGGGCGGGGGAGAGGCCGCAAGCGGCATTCCCTCCCTACGCCGGTGCGAGCCGGATCAGGTTCAGCGGGTCGCGGGCATCGCAGCACCGCCTCTCAGCCTTCGGCTCCCCGGGGATGTGAACAATCGTAACGAAAGACTGGCCGGGGCGAAAGCCCCGTCTGCGAGGCTGGCATCGCGGAGCACCGCGCCTATAAGCGGGCGCATGACCGGCGTGGCATGCGACCTGGCGATTATCGGCGGCGGCCTCTCGGGTGGCCTGATCGCGCTCGCCGCCCGCCGCGCCCAGCCCGATCGCCGCATCCTCCTGATCGAGGCGGCGCCGAGTCTCGGCGGCAACCATCTGTGGTCGTTCATCGACAGCGACGTCGACGACAAGGCGAAACTGCTGCTCGAGCCTTTGGTCAATTATGGCTGGCGCGAATTTCAGGTGGTCTTCCCGCGCTACAAGCGGGCGCTGCCGCACAGCTTCTACAGCATCCGTTCCGACCGCTTCGACGAGACGCTGCGCGAGGCGATGCCGGCCGAGAGCATCCTGACCGGCCGCCGCGCCGCCCGGGTCGGCGCCGACGGGGTGGTGCTCGAGGACGGCACGCGGATCGCCGCGCATGGTGTGGTCGACGCGCGCGGCCCGGCCGATCTGTCGCTGCTCGATCTCCACTTCCGCAAATTCGTCGGCTATGAGCTGACCCTCGACGGCCCCCACAGCGTTCGCCGCGCCACCCTGATCGATGCCGCCGCCGATCCGGCCGAGGGATTCCAATATATGACGATGCTGCCGATCGAGAGCGACCGGCTGTTCATCGAGGATGTCCGCTACGAGCCCCATGCCCGGTTCGACATGTCGGATCATGGCCAGCGCATCGTCAACCATGCGGCGCGCTTCGGCTGGCGGATTCGCGGGTCGGCGCGCGGCCATGCGGGAATCGTCCCCATAGGCCTGGGTGGCGACTTCGAGGATTACTGGAGATCGGGCGGCGAGGGCGTCGCGAAGGTGGGGTTGCGCGCCGGGCTGTTCCATCCGGTCAGCGGCAATAGCTTGGCCGATGCGGCGCGCACCGCCTGGATGATCGCCGGGGCGAACGACTGGTCGGGCGCGGCGCTCCACAAGATGCTCCACGCCCATGCCGCCAAAAGCTGGTCGCGGCGCGCCTATTATCGCCGCTTCGCCGCGCGGATGCTGCGTGAAACCCCGGCGTCGGAAGGCTACGGGATGCTCGAGGCGCTCTACGCGATGGATTCGGACCTGATCGCCCGCTTCCACGGTATGCGGCTGGGCTTCGCCGATCGGGTGGCGCTCAGCGTCGGCGGCCCGATGCCCGTCGGCGCGATATTGGGCGGGCGATGATCGGCTTCCGGGGCGTCGCAATGCGCGCTTTGCGGCATGCCCTAAACCTGGATCAGTGCACGGCTCGTCGATTCGACCTATGTGCTTGATACCAAATGGAGGGCCACATGGCGACGATCGATCAGGACGCCCGATATTATCGGAGCCGACTCGGCGAAGAGCGCGAGCGAGCGCTCAAGGCCGACACCCCGGAAGCCAGCGCCGCGCACCGCGCCCTCGCCGAGATGTACCGGCGAAAAATCGAGGATATCGACCGACTGCAGCCTGCGCACCACGGCTGATCTCCGGGTCGATAATTCGCCTCTATCGGGCCCGGAGCCAATCCGGATCGGCCGGCTTTTCGCCTCACGAGTGCATTGCCTCGCGACGCATATTTCATTCATTGCCGATCAAGGCCGTCCGGGGCACAAGCGCCGCGAAGCCTCCCGAGGACGTGAACACATGCTCCGCCCGAACCGCCTGATCGCCGCCGCCCTCTCCACCCTCGCCCTCGCGGGCTGCGCGACCGTATCGCCCGAGGCGCGGGTGCGCGGCAAGCTGATCGAGGCGGGGCTGCGCCCGCCGGTCGCGGCGTGCATGGCCGAGCGCATGGTCGACCGGCTCTCGCTGGTCCAGCTGAGAAGGCTTCAGTCGCTGGGCGGCCTAGCCAGGCGCGACATGCGCGGGATGAGCATCGACGAGCTCGCCCATCGGCTGCGCGCGCTCAACGACCCCGAGATCGTTTCGGTAGTGCTCCGTTCAGGGATCGGCTGCTCGATCGCGGCCTGATCCTGTCGCCTGTTTTCGGGGCCAAACAATATCTGTTGCGCCGCAACGGCGGAATCGCCCCTCTTGGGGTTTTCAAGCCCGTCCTTTCATGCTTAAGCGCCACCGATTTGATGGGACTTAGAGGGATCAGGCTCGACCATGAACATCCATGAATATCAGGCCAAGGAGCTGCTGGCGAAATTTGGGGCGGCCGTTCCCGCCGGTTTTGCCGCGCTCAGCGTCGACGAGGCGGTCGAGGCCGCGAAGAAGCTCCCCGGACCGATCTATGTGGTCAAGGCCCAAATCCACGCCGGCGGACGCGGCAAGGGCAAGTTCAAGGAGCTGCCCGCCGACGCCAAGGGCGGCGTCCGCCTCTCCAGGTCGATCGACGAGGTCAGGGCCAACGCCGCCGACATGCTCGGCAACACCCTGGTCACGATCCAGACCGGCGAGGCCGGCAAGCAGGTCAACCGTCTCTACATAACCGACGGTGCCGACATCAAATCCGAATATTATTTCTCGATGGTGGTCGATCGCGGCACCGGCCGGATCGCGATGATCGTCTCGACCGAGGGCGGCATGGACATCGAGGAGGTCGCGCATTCGACCCCCGAAAAGATCCGCACCATCATCATCGATCCGGTCGAAGGCTTTCAGCCGCACCATGGCCGCGCGGTGGCCTTCGCGCTCAAGCTCAAGGGCGATCTCAACAAACAGGCGGTCAAGCTCGCCGAGCAGCTCTACAACGCCTTCGTGGCCACTGACATGTCGATGCTCGAGGTCAACCCGCTGGTCGAGACGACGCCCGATTCTTCCGGGGCCGCCAAGCTCTACGTGCTCGACGCCAAGGTGAGCTTCGATTCGAACGCGCTGTACCGCCACCCCGACATCGTGGCGCTTCGCGACGAGACCGAGGAGGATCCGGCCGAGATCGAGGCGTCGAAATACGACCTCGCCTATATCAAGCTCGATGGCGACATCGGGTGCATGGTCAATGGCGCCGGGCTGGCCATGGCGACCATGGACATCATCAAGCTCAACGGCATGTTCCCGGCCAACTTCCTCGATGTCGGCGGCGGCGCCACCAAGGAGAAGGTCACCGCGGCTTTCAAGATCATCCTGAGCGATCCCGCGGTGAAGGGCATCCTCGTCAATATCTTCGGCGGCATCATGCGCTGCGACATCATCGCCGAGGGCATCATCGCCGCCGCCAAGGAGGTGAACCTTTCGGTGCCGCTCGTCGTTCGACTCGAAGGCACCAACGTCCAGCAGGGCAAGGATATTCTGGCCGGATCGGGTCTCCCGATCGTCGCCGCCGACGACCTGGGCGACGCTGCCCGCAAGATCGTCGCCCAGGTGAAGGCGGCCGCATAAGAACGAAATCGTCACCCGGCGAAAGCTGGGTCTCGGGAGAGCCGGGGGCTCGCTCCACTCCCAGATGCCGCCGTCCGCTGGCGTGACGCACCAGGAAGAAGGAACGAGACATGAAAATCCTCGTGCCCGTGAAGCGGGTGATCGATTACAACGTCAAGCCGCGCGTCAAGACGGACGGCAGCGGCGTCGACCTGGCCAACGTCAAGATGTCGATGAACCCGTTCGACGAGATCGCGGTCGAGGAAGCGATCCGCCTGAAGGAGAAGGGCGTCGCGACCGAGATCGTCGCGGTGTCGATCGGCGAGCCGAAGGCGCAGGAGACGCTCCGCACAGCGCTGGCCATGGGCGCCGACCGCGCTATCCTGATCGTCAGCGAGACCGAAGTCGAGCCGCTCGGCGTCGCCAAGCTGCTCGCCAGGATCGTCGAGGAGGAAGCTCCCGGCATGGTCATCCTCGGCAAGCAGGC
>CAMLSA010000086.1 GCA_946482655.1 uncultured Sphingomonas sp.
TCCGCCAGCTGCTCGACGAGATCGAGGGCAAGGAGGAGATCGCCCGCCTGCTCGAAAGCGCGCGGGCGGGGCAGGGGATGAAGATCTTCATCGGCGCCGAGAACAAGCTGTTCTCGCTGTCGGGATCGTCGGTGATCGCGGCGCCCTATCGCGGCGGAGACGGCAGGGTGGTCGGGGTGGTCGGGGTGATCGGGCCGACGCGGCTCAACTATGCCCGGATCGTGCCGATGGTCGATTTCACCGCGCAGGTGCTGACGCGAATGATGGCGTGAGGCGTTTGCTGTAACTTTTACCGCTAATGGTGCGAACTGATCGAGATCCGCAGGTGGAGATCAGTTGCTGTTATGTTGGCTGCCTTTGGACACCAGAGCCATCACCACGGCTTCGTCCAGCGGGTCCTCGAATTCTACCCCGAAGCGGTTGCCCGCCACCCAGCGGACGATGCCGGGGATTTCGAGGCTCTGCCGCTCGAGCAGCAGTCTGCAGCCGACCGGCGGTGGTGGCGATGCGCTCAGCATCGCGCCGCCCTGCGATACGTCGAGCAGCACGCCATTGGCCTCGCCATGCACCGAAAAGAAAGTGGCGGCGAGCATGATCCGGTGTCGTCCGTGGCGGCGAACCTCCGCATCGATCTGTTCACCAGCAAGAGCCATCGGGTTCATTACCTCAGAATCACGGTCGTTCCGATCGGGCAATCATCCCCGATTATCGCTAATGATTCGCTAAAATGGGCAGTTGACGACATATTTTCTGCGTCCGTACGCGCTGTGCTAGACTGCTCATCATGAACCCGGCGCCCGATCAGGCCGAGATGCCCCGCGACGACCCAAACGGGCCGCGAGGCGGGGACGTCGTCCGGCGGCACCGGCTCTCGACCCGGCTGTGGCACTGGATCAACGCCTTCACCATTTTCGTGATGCTGATGAGCGGCATGATGATCTTCAACGCGCACCCGCGGCTCTATTGGGGCGAATATGGCGCCAATTACGACCCTGCCTGGCTTCAGATCGGATCGGCCGGGGATCGCGGCCTGCTTAGGATCGCCGGCTACCGTATCGAGACGACCGGGTTTCTCGGATTGTGGGAGAACCCGGACGGTGTGGTCAAGCGCCGCGCGTTTCCGTGGTGGGCGACGATCCCGTCGAGCTACAGCCTCGCTGATGCGCGGATCTGGCATTTCTTCTTCGCGTGGGTGCTGGTGATCGCAGGGCTTGGCTATTGGGTGATCAGCTTCGTCAATCGCCATGTCCAGCGAGACCTGCTGCCGCGAAAGGGTGAATTGCATCCCCGTCACATCTGGCACCATCTTCGCGATCATGCGCGGTTGAGGTTCCCTGCGGGGCGGGCGGCGGCGCGTTATAATATTCTTCAGAAACTCTCTTATATTACTGTTTTATTTGGACTAATACCGCTTATCGTGCTGACCGGCCTGACCATGTCTCCGGCGGTGGTCGCGGCTTGGCCGTGGCTGCTCGACTTGTTCGGAGGGCGGCAATCAGCACGCTCGATTCACTTCCTCTGCGCCTTCGCGATGCTCCTGTTCATCGTCGTTCACCTTCTCATGGTGGTGCTCGCCGGCCCCGTGAATGAGATCCGCTCGATGATCACCGGGCGTTTCAGTTTGCCGAAGGAGCGCAGGCCATGATCACGCGGCGCGGGTTTGTCGGGTCGATGGCGGTGGGCGCGGGCGGGCTGCTGTTATCGGGCTGCGATAAGATCAACGCAGATCCGGGAGTCCGCTCGGTGCTCAAAAGTGCCGAGGGGCTGACGATGCGAGCGCAGCGGCTCATCAGCGACCGGTCGACCCTCGCCCGAGAGTTTACCGCCGCCGACCTGTCGCCAGTTTTCCGTGTCAACGGCACGCGGGTGCCGGCCGGCACCGGCTATGCGGCGCATCAGCAGGCCGGGTTCGCCGATTGGCAGGTGATCGTCGAAGGCCTGGTCGTCCGGCCGCTGTCGCTGTCGATGGCGCAGATCAGAGCGATGCCGCGACGGACCCAGATCACGCGCCATGATTGCGTCGAGGGCTGGAGCGCCATCGGCCAATGGACCGGCGTTCCCCTGAAGCTGCTGCTCGACCAGGCGGGGCTGCGGTCGAGCGCGCGTTACCTGATCTTCCATTGCGCCGATCGCTATTCACAGGCGGCCTATTATGAGAGCATCGACCTTGTCGACGCCTTCCATCCGCAGACGATCCTGGCCTGGGCGCTCAACGGGCAACCGCTTCCGGTCGGAAACGGCGCACCGCTGCGGCTCCGGGTGGAGCGCCAGCTCGGCTACAAGCACGCCAAATATGTCCAGCGGATCGAGGCCGTCGACAGCCTGGCGCGCCATGGCCGCGGCAAGGGCGGCTACTGGGAAGATTACCACGATTATGAGTGGTATGCGGGGATCTAGTCCGACATCAGGGGCGGTTGTCAACCGGCCTTGCCGCCGCCCAGCTTCGCCGGCCTGCGGCTTTCAACGTAGGTGAACAGGGCGACGCCACCGATCACGAGCAGCGTTCCCGCCGCCTCGGGCGGTCCGAAGCGCTCTTCCAGGACGAAGATCGCGACCATGATCGTGACGACCGGGCTCAAGGTCGAGATGATCGCTGTGCCTTGTGCGCCGATCCTTGCGGTTCCCGCCGACATCATGAAAGTCGGTATGATCGTGGCGAAGAAGGCCAGCGCCGCGATCAGCAGCCAGCAGTCCAGCGGCAGCGCCGGCGCCATGACGCTGCGGGTGGCCATGAAGTGCAGGATCAGCGTGACGCTCGCGGCGCTCATGGCGATCGCCGTGAAGAGCATCGGGCCGCAGCGCAGGATCATCTCGCGCGCGAAGAGCTGGTAGAGCGCGAACGTCGCCGCGGCGGTGAGCACGAGGGCCGCTCCTTCGAGCATCGCCGGGGTCAGGCGCGCCGGCTCAGCCCCGAACATCACGATCAGCCCGGCATAGCTCAGCGCGGCTCCGGCAAGCGCATGGGCGCGCAGCCTGTGCCTCAGCAGCAGCTTGCCGAAAAGCATGACCATGAAGGGGTAGGTGAACAATATGAGCCGCTCGGTCTGCGCCTCGAGCGTTACCAGCCCTTCGAAGTCGAGCCAGGAGGAGACATGATAGCCCAGGATGCCGGTCAAGGCCGCCAGACCGATGCTGCGCGCGCCGGGCCGCTCCCCGATCGGCCGGCGACGCCATTCGAACAGTCCCACGGCCGCGAACACCGGCAGCGACAGCATCATACGCACGGCAAGCAGGCTCGTGCTGTCGATCGGATAGGCATAGATCAGCTTGATCAGGACGCCCTTGATCGCGAACAGCATAGCGCCACCCGCGGACAAGGCGAAACCGGTCAGCCGGCAGCGCGCAGCCGGCGAGTGGTCGATGGCCACAGGATTTCCCTCGTTCGGCCGCTCCCGCAGGCGGGAGCGGGAGAAGTTCAGCCTGCCGCTTGATCGACGGGCGCCCGGCCGCGTTTGACCATCATCTTGTTGAGCGCGTTCACATAGGCTTTGGCCGAGGCGACCATCGTGTCCTGATGGGCGCCCCGCCCGCGCGTCGTGCGGCCGTTTTCGGACAGGAGGACCGAAACCTCCGCCTGCGCGTCGGTGCCGCCGGTCACGGCGTGGACCTCGTAGCGTTCGAGCACCGAGCTCTCGTGCGGCACGATCAGCCGGATCGCGTTGAACAGCGCGTCGACCGGGCCATTGCCGCGTGACGTGACGGTCTTTTCCTCGCCTTCGACGTCGAGCGTCAGGATCGCGCGCTGGGGGCCATTCGATCCGCAATAGATTTCGACCTCCTTGACCTGGATCGCGTTGTGGCCGCGCAACACCTCGTCATCGACGAGCGCTACGATGTCCTCGTCATAGACCGCCTTCTTGGCATCGGCGAGCTGCTTGAAGCGGCCGAACGCGTCCTGGAAGGCATTGTCGCCCAGGCTGTAGCCCAATTCCTCGAGCTTCTGGCGAAAGGCGGCGCGGCCGGAATGCTTGCCCATCACCAGGCTGGATTGGGTCAGGCCGACGCTTTCCGGGGTCATGATCTCGTAGGTCGAACTGTCCTTTATCATGCCGTCCTGATGAATGCCGCTCTCGTGCGCGAAGGCGTTGGCGCCGACGACCGCCTTGTTGGGCTGGACCTGGAAGCCGGTGATTCCCGAGATCAGCCGCGAGGTACGGGTGATCTCGGTGGTGACGATATTGGTTCGCATCGGCATCACGTCATGGCGGACCTTCAGCGCCATCGCGATCTCCTCGACCGCTGCGTTGCCGGCGCGCTCGCCGATGCCGTTGATCGTCGATTCGACCTGGCGTGCGCCCGCCATCACCGCCGCCAGCGTGTTGGCGACCGCGAGGCCCAGATCATTATGGCAGTGGGTCGAGAAGGTCGCCAGATCGGCGTTGGGCACGCGACCGATCATGTCGCGGAACATCGCGCCATAGGTCTCGGGCGTCGCATAGCCGACGGTATCCGGCAGGTTGATCGTCCGCGCTCCGGCGGCGATCGCCGTTTCGATCGCGCGGGCCAGGAAATCGGGTTCCGTGCGGGTCGAATCCTCGGCGGACCATTCGACGTCGGGGCAGAGGTTGCGCGCCAGCTTCACCGTGCGCTCGATCGCATCCAGCACCTCTTCGGGAGTCTTGTTGAGCTTGACCCGCATGTGCAGCGGCGAGGTGGCGATGAAGGTATGGATGCGCGGCGCGACGGCGTGCTGCACGGCTTCCCAGGCGCGCTCGATGTCGGCAGTGGCCGCGCGCGCCAGGCTGGCGACGGTGGCGCGCTTGCACTGGCGGGCAACCGCGGAAACCGCCTCGAAATCGCCGGGCGAGGCGATCGCGAAGCCGGCTTCGATGATATCCACGCCCAACGTCTCCAGTTGGGCGGCAACCTGCAATTTTTCCTCGAGGTTCATCGAACAGCCGGGGGACTGTTCACCGTCGCGCAAGGTGGTGTCGAAAATCTTGATAATGTTGATCACGGAACCTGCTCCTGCTGCAGGATGGTCATTCTGGGCTAATCTTGACCCCTAGACGCCGTGGCTTGCCGGGCCTGTCGACCCCAAGCGAAATCGCGCGCCTAAGGGCGCGTAAGTCGAAGCAGGAGAAGGGCGTTGTACCGCGTCATCGCGCGGCGCTGATACATCGAAGAGGGCTTGCAAGTCCATAGCGTAAAAAGGCGATGGCAAATTGCGCCGGCAAGCGCCCGTCATCCGGCTTGCGCGCCACTTTTGTGCAGATGCCGGACGACGGGCGAGGGTTCAGCCCTTCTGAAACGACCGGAAGCACGTCCGTATTTCCTCGACGAACAGATCGGGCTGCTCGAAGGCGGCGAAGTGTCCGCCCTTGTCGAGCTCGTTCCAGTGGATGACGTTGCGATAGCTTTTCTCGGCCAAACGGCGCGAGAGCTGCAATACCTCCTTGGGAAAAATACTGATTCCGGTGGGAACGTCGACCTCGACGGGAACGAGGCCGATGGTGCTGCTTTCCCAATACATGCGGGCGGACGAGGCGCCGGTGCCGGTGAACCAGTAAACGCTGATATTGTCGAGAAGCTCGTCGAGGCTGAGGATATTTTCGGGTTCGCCCCCGCAATCGGTCCAGGCACAGAATTTCTCATAGATCCAGGCGGCCTGGCCGCTCGCGGAGTCGGCCAGGCCATAGCCCAATGTCTGCGGACGGGTCATCTGCTGGTTCAAATAGCCGGCTTCTTCCTTCATGAACCGGGCATAGGCCTCGACCTTCGCCTTCTCCGCCGGGGCGAGGCCCGCCTGGTCGTTCATGTCGGGAGAACCGATCGGCATGTTGACGTGGATCGCCTCGAGGCCCCTGGGCGCCATCGCGCCGAGCGCGGTGGTCACCGCCGCGCCCCAATCGCCGCCTTGCGCAACATATCGGCCATAGCCCAGCCGCGCCATCAGCTCGGCCCAGGCATTGGCGGTGCGCCGGACCCCCCAGCCAGTCTCGGCCGGCTTGCCCGAAAAGCCGAAGCCCGGCAGCGAGGGCAGGATGAGGTGGAAGGCATCCGACGCCTTTCCGCCATGCGCAGCCGGATCGGTCAGCGGACCGATCACCTTGAGGAACTCGATCACCGATCCCGGCCAGCCATGCGTCATCAGCAGCGGCAGCGCGTTCGGCTCGGGCGAGCGGACATGGATGAAGTGGATCGGCAGGCCCTTGATCTCGGTGCGATATTGGCCAAGCCCGTTGAGCCGGGCTTCGAGGCGGCGCCAGTCATAACGCGTCCGCCAATGGTCGCAGAGCGCCTTTACCTTGGCCAGCGGAGCTCCCTGCGACCAGTCGCCGACGGTTTCCCTTTCGGGCCAGCGGGTGCTCTCCAGCCGGCGCTTGAGATCGTCGATCTCGGTCTGCGGAACGGCGATCTCGAAAGGTTCGATCTGCGACACGATACTCTCCTCTTTTGCGTCTCGATAGGGCGGATTCGCCGGGGCAGGCAATTACCGCTTCGGGTTGAGGACCTCGGCAAGCGAGGCCGTGGCGCTGCCGCGCCGGGCGGGACGGGGCTGATCGGGCGCCGGCGCCCAACCCGTAAGATAGATGAGCTCGAAGACCTCTCTAAGCCGTCCGTCCCGGCCCGCCTCGGCGGCGAATTGCGTGAATATCTCGTTCAGCCAGGCGCGGCTCGGGATATTTCGCGATCGTCCGGCCAGCAAATTGGTCGCGGCCATGCCGCGCAGATCCTGGATCAGGCGGATCGGGTCTCCATAGCCGACATGGAGCCGTTCGCTGTCGGCGACCTGGAGCGCAAAGCCCGCCCGCGAGAGCAGGTCGCCGGCCGATCGTACATCGATTTGAGGATGGATACGCGGCACCGCGCCGCCGCTGGCCAGGCTGTCGGCGGCCAGCGTCGCCGATTTGAGCCACGCGAGACTGCCGGCTCCCGCGAATGCCCCGAGGAACAGACCGTCGGGCCGCAGCACCCGCCGGATCAGCGCGAGTGCGCCGGGCAGGTCGTTGACGCTGTCGAGCACGCCCGCCGAGATCACCAGATCAAAGCTCGCGTCGCCGAAGGGCAGGCGATCCTCATCGCACTGCACGCCGCCGCCGGCGCGCGCGAAGGCGAAACCCGAATCGGCGCCGACGATGCTCCGTCCGGGGTGGGCGAAGCGGACCGCGATCCGTCCGTCATGGCTCCCGAGGATCAGCACCCGGCTGAAATCGCGCTTTACCATCGCCAGCCGGGCAGCCAGCTCGTCGGCCATATGCTCGATCAGGAAGGCATGGTCGCCGAAGGCGAGCGCGGCCCGGTCGCGCCGCAGGCGACGCAGCTGTCTGTCGAAAATTTCGGGCTGGTCCATCGACAGCGCTTGTGCCGTCGAGGCGGTTGCATGACAAGATGCGCCTTGGGGGTGGCATGGGGCTGATCAAGGGGCTCGGAGCGATGATCGGCGCGGGAGTGGCCTTTGCGCTGCCGCCGCGCTGCCCCGGCTGCGGCGTGATCACTCCCGATGTCCACCAATTCTGCATCGACTGCTGGTCGGCGCTCGACTTTCTCGGCGATCCCCAGTGCGCGCGCTGTGGCGCACCGTTCGAGATCGATCGCGGGCCGGATGCGCTCTGTGGTGCCTGTCACGCCGATCCTCCGGCGATCGATGCGATGCGGGCGGCGGTGGCTTATGGCCCGATCGCGCGGGCGCTGGCGCTCAAGCTCAAATATGGCCGGCGCCCGGGCATCGCCCGCACCATGGCGGCGCAGATGCGGCGGCACATGCCTCGGGAGGGCGAATGGCTGGTCGTGCCGGTGCCGTTGCATCGCTGGCGGATCTGGCGGCGCGGCTACAATCAGTCGGCGCTGATGGCGCGGGCGGTGGTCGCGGGGAGCGGGCACCAGCTTGCGCTCGGCGCGTTGATCCGAAAGAAGGCGACACCAATGCTGCGCGGCCTCGGCCCCGACCGCCGCGCCAGGGCGGTGCGAGGAGCATTCGAAGTCCGAGACAAGGCGGCGGTCGCCGGCCGGCCGGTGCTGCTGATTGACGATGTCTATACGACAGGTGCGACGGTCAATGCCTGCGCCAGGGCGCTCAGGCGGGGCGGTGCGGCCCGTGTCGAGGTGCTGTGCTGGGCGCGGGTGGTCGTCGACGAGGATGTGCCGCATTGACTTTCCGGCGGGACGACAACATTTCGGCGGCGAGAAGGACGTGAAGCAAAATGCCCAAGGTAGAGATATATACGACGCCATTCTGCCCCTATTGCTCGCGCGCCAAGGCGTTGCTGGAGATGAAGGGTGTTGCCTTCCAGGAATATGACGTGAGCATGGGAGGCGAGAAGCGCGCGGCGATGCTCCAGCGCGCCAATGGCGGCTATACCGTGCCGCAGATCTTCATCGACGATCGCCATATCGGCGGATGCGACGACATGTTCGCGCTCGATCGCGCCGGCAAGCTCGATCCGCTGCTGGAGCGGTGATGCGCGTCGCCGTCTATCAGAGCCGGACGGGAATCGAGCCCGCCGCCAACGCCCGCGCGCTCGTCGACGCGATAGGGGAGGCAAAGGCGGGCGGGGCGGACATGGTTTTCACCCCCGAGATGTCGGGCCTGCTCGATCGGGACCGCCAGCGCGCCGCCGAGCACCTTCGTGACGAAGCGGGCGATCCGGTGCTGGCCGAAGTGCGGAGAGCCGCTGCCGGGGCGGGGATCTGGGTCAGTCTCGGCTCGCTCGCCCTCACCGGTGGCGCGGATGGCCGGTTGGTCAATCGTGGCTTCGTGATCGACGATCGTGGCATGATCCGCGCCCGTTACGACAAGATCCACCTGTTCGACGTCGATCTGCCGACTGGTGAAAGCTGGCGCGAATCCGCGGCTTACGCACCAGGCGAGCGCAGCGTGGTGGCCGTGACGCCTTGGGCGAGGATCGGCCTGTCGATCTGCTACGACATGCGCTTTCCGGATCTTTACCGCGCGCTGAGCGATGCCGGCGCCGAGATATTATCGGTGCCCGCGGCCTTCACAGTGCCGACCGGTCTGGCGCACTGGCATGTCCTGCTGCGTGCGCGCGCGATCGAGGCGGGTGCCTTCGTGATAGCGGCCGCGCAATGCGGCGAGCACGAGGATGGCCGCGCCACCTTCGGTCATTCGCTGGTGGTCGATCCCTGGGGCGAGATATTGCTCGACATGGGTGAAGGCAGCGGCATCGGCTTCGCCGATCTTGACATGGACCGCCTCGTCGAGGTCCGCACTCGCGTTCCCGCGCTTAAGAACCGGCGGCCGATCGCCGCGGTCGAGATTGCGGCATGATCGTTTTCGACCTTGCCTGCAAGGATGCCGGTCATGTCTTCGAGATATGGTTCGGCTCGTCGACCGATTATGAAGACCAGAAGGCGAGGGGGCTGGTTTCCTGTCCTTATTGCGGCTCGGCGGATATCGGCAAGGCGGTGATGGCGCCCAATGTCGCTGCCAAGGGCAACAGCCGCAGCGACTCGAAACCCGTCAGCCTTCCCGCCGCCGCGAATGTGCCGCCCGTTGCGCAGTTCAAGGAAATGGTCGCCAAACTCGCCGAAGTGCAGGCCAGGATGCTTGAGAACTCCGACTATGTCGGCACCAAGTTCGCCGATGAGGCGCGCTCGATGCATCTGGGCGAGCAGGAGGCCCGGCCGATCCATGGCCAGACGACTCCCGAAGAAGCCAGGGCGCTGGTCGAAGAAGGTGTTCCCGTTGCGCCGTTATTGCTGCCGGTCCTGCCACCGGAGAGCCGGAATTAACGGTTACACGGCCGCTTCCCAAAATCATTCTGCTTGCTGTGACTCGTATCACGCCCCCTCATCTTGTAATCGACTATCGTTACTTGCGACGTTCGAAGTGCGCCGGCGATCCGGTGCACCGTCACAATGACATGGGGGTTTGGGATCATGATGCGGCCAGGCAGATCAATCCTCCTGGCGGCGGTCGGTGTCGTCCTGGCAGGAACAACAGGGTTTTTGGCCGTTGACCGCGGTGTTTTCGCGGCTGACCATCTTGATCCGCCAACGCGCACGGACCCCGCGGTCGACCAGAGTCCTGACACGGCTGCGGACATCGCCGATGTCTACGCGTGGCACACCGCGACCCACCTGATCATCGCGGTGACCTTCGCCGGCCCCCAGCCGGCAACAAAACCCGCGATCTATGACCGCGATCTGCTCTACGCGATCAACATCTCGAACGACGCCGTGCCTTTCGATCCCGAGATCCAGATCCGCTGGCGCTTCGGGTTCAATGGTCAGGCGGTCGGCGTGCAGTTCACGGGCGTCCCCGGCAGCACCGGCCCGATCGAGGGACCGGTAGAAACTGATCTTGTCCAAGGGCCGGTCATGGTCCGCGCCGGCTTGTTCGATGATCCCTTCTTCTTCGATCTGCAGGGTTTCCGGGAAACCCGGTCGACCGGCAAGCTGAGTTTCAGGAGCGATCGCAACTTCTTCAACGGACAGAATGATACTGCCGTGGTCGTGCAGATGCCACGATCGGCCATCGAGAATGGCAGCAACCCGATCAAGATCTGGGCAACCAGCGCCCGGTTCGGAGGGAATATCTGATGCGCCGCTTACTTCGCCGCGCGACGGGTGCCGCCTCGTTCTCGCTCGTGCTGCTGCTCTGCGCATGTGGCGGTGGCGATTCACAGACGGCTTCAGCTCCGCCCGCCCCCACCCAATCGCCGGGTCTGATGATCCCGGCGCCCGCCGGTGCCGATTTCAACGTGCTGCGCTGCCTGTCGCAGCAGGTCGCGCCCGGCAAGACGGTGGCGAGCCTCGTCGTACCCGACGCGGTGACGATCGATTTCAGCGCACCATCGGGTTTTCCCAACGGCCGCCGTCTCACCGACTCCGTGATCGACATTACCCTGGCGGCGCTGCTGCTGGATCTGACCCAGGAACCGGTGACCCGGCTTGTCACCCTTCCACTCGGTCCCCAGGCCAATGATCTGCCCTTCCGGCCCAACTTTCCCTATCTCGCCGCGGCCCAGGGCAATCCACCGCGGACTCCGGTGGCGCTGGCCGGTTTCAATTTCCGGTCGGATCCGGTGTCGGCCTACACGCGGGTGGACCGCATGGGCATGCCGGCGGTGGCGACGGTCGTGATCGGTCCTTCCGAAAAGCTGAGATATAATGACGGCGATCCGCTCGACGATGACCAGCTCGATTTCTACCCGGAGATCAACCGCACCTTGAAGGCTTTCGCCGACGCATTGAGCGACGATTTCGCCGCGGCGGGCCTCAAGATGTGCGCGACACCGAACTGATCCTCCGCCACAGCGACATGGCGGCGGATGCCGCGAGCCCGACGGCGAACAGCCACGGCGCATAGCCAAGCGCGGAATCGATCAGGCGGGCGGGGACGAAATCCTCGTTGCGGGCCCTTTCGACGATCCAGAAGCTGGCGGCGACCGCCGCAAGCGTCGCCGCGCCGAGCCTGATGGGCGGGTAATGGCGCGAGCGGGCGAGCAGGATCAGCCCTGGCATGACCGCGGCCACGACCAGCAGCTGGATCAGTTCGATGCCGAGGTTGAAACCGAGGATCGACAGTGCCTTCTGCCACGGGTCCAGCCCGACACGGCCGATAATCGTTGCGAAGGCGAGGCCGTGGACCAGTCCGAAGCCCCCGGCCACCAGCGCTTCCCTGCCGGGGAACAAGGGACGCCACGCGTGAATTGCCGAGATCAGTATCGACAGCGCGATCAGGATCTCGACCGGTTGCACCGGCAGCCGCCAGTCGAATACCGCGCCGCCGACCAACGTCGTCGAATGGCCGATGGTAAAGGCCGTGACGATGATCGCGAGCGAGCGCAGCGCCTTGCGCCAGCTAGCATAGCCAGCCCAGCGGCGGCCCGCGGCGACCAGCGGGGCCGGCAAGAGCAAGGCGACCAGGAAGAGAAGATGATCGTGTCCCTCGGCAATGTGGTGGACGCCCAGGCCGATCGCCGCTGCGAAACCCCGCCAGCCGCTGCCCGTGCCTCGCTCGATGATGATCGTGTCCTTGCCCTGGCGAAGGGCTCCCAGCAGTTCAGGACGGTCGGAGATCCGGCCCGCGTCGAAATCGCTCTTCAGGAGGAGCAGCGCGATATGGTTCGGGAGACGGTCGATCACCGCGTCGTAGCGCAGTGACAGGCGGCGGGTCGAGCTGCCGGCGGGCGGCACCAGCTCGATCCGCGCCTCGAGATCGGACGGCTCGCCGCGAATCGTCGCGCCGGTCACCAGCAGGGCCCAGGGCTGATCGTCGAGGCTCCGGGCGCTCATATGGGCTTGCAGATATCGGCTGATCATCTGCCGCTCGGCGGGGCCTGGCGTGCCGGCGCGCAGCTTGCGGAGGCCCGGCTCGGCATATTGCAGCTCGCCCAGCGGGATGACGATGGCTGCCTCGAGGCGGCTTCGGCCGATCTCCAGGCTGATTTCGCTGTTCGGCATGAGATGCGCGCGGGCCGGGCCGGCGGCAAGGGCCAGTGCCATCAGCATCAGACGGAGCCGCATCGTCAATGCCCGAACCATAGAAGGGCCGCATTGCGATCGGTGGCGCGCGGATTGATATCGATCGCCGCCTGATGCTCGGCTTCGGCCTCATCTACCTGGCCGAGCAGCAAATGCGCCTGCGATGCGGCGAGATGGCTTTCCGCCGACACCCATTGCGATCGCAGCACCGGCTTGATCACGGTCAAGGCGCGGCCGGGCCGGTTGTTGGCGATGAGCGCCCAGGCGAGGGCGGTGGCGGTGAGCCCATGAGGGCGATTGGCGAAATCGCGTCGAGCCAGATCGAGCGCCATCGCGGGATCGCCAGATGCCAGCAGATGCTCGACGACATGGCCATAGCTGGCCTCGGGGAACAGCCGCAGCCGCTCGTTCCAGATCAGTCGCGCCTGATCCGCCCAGAACGCCGATCGGTCCGGGTCGCCCCCGGCGCGATAAAGCGAGGCGAGGGCGTCCATCGCTTCGGGGCTCGCATTTTTCCGCGTGACGCGCAGGAATGCCGAGATCGCGGGGCCACGCTTCCCTTCCAGTGCAAGCATCTGCGCACGATGGGCTTCCGCCAGCCACCAGCCCGGGAAGAGCCTGACGGCGCGGTCGAACTGCCGCCTCGCATCATCCCAGCGACCGCGCCGCAGTGCGATCGAACCGCGCCTGATCGCCAGGTCGGCCAGAAAATGCGCGTTCGGAAGGCGTGCGGACTGTTCACACCGATCGATCTTCGCCAGGGCTTCGTCGGGCTTGCCGGTCCAGGCCAGATGGTTGGCGATGCGCAACAGGGTTCCCGGATCGTCCTCGCCGCCGCCCGCGCCGCGGTAGAGCGCCAGGGCACCCGCATAATCGCCGCGGTAGAAGGCGAGATCGCCCCGCGTCAGCCTCGCCTCGACGAGCATCTCACGCTCGGGAGGTACGGCATAACCGTCGATCGCGTCGAGCATGGCGGCGGCGCGGCCGAGACGATGCATGGCGAAATCCAGCGCCAATTGGGTCCGATGCGGCCCCGCGCCCTTCGGCGCTGTGGCAAAGCCGCGATCGAGTGCCGCCCGGGCGGCGGCAAAGTCGGCGAACGATCCGGTAAGGCGCGCGCGGGCGATCAGCGCGCTTGCCAGCCGTTCCTCTACCAGCCATTCGCCAGGGCTGGCCCGTTGAATCAGGGTGACGCCGTCCAGATCGGCCTGAAGCCTGCCGATCGCGGCGGTATAGCTCCGTGGGCCACCGCCGCTGGGCGTCCGCTCCATGAGTGAGGGCGGCTGGCGCATGGTCAGCAACCAGCCCGCTCCGGTGACGACGAGGATCGCCAGTGCCCCGAACAGCAACAGGCGGGCTGGTCGAACCGAAAACTGCAGACAATCGATCGACCGGCCCATTACCCCTCCGCCGCGGCGCGTCGCGGCGCAAACTGCCCGATCCCCGAGATCTGTTCAATCGCACCAGATAGCTGCGGAATAGCAGCTCGCCACCGAGCGCGCCGGGAAGCGATTGCGCGCCCGGCGCCGGTTGGTGCCCCGGGAGAGACTCGAACTCCCGACCTGCGGTTTAGGAAACCGTTGCTCTGTCCTGCTGA
>CAMLSA010000087.1 GCA_946482655.1 uncultured Sphingomonas sp.
AGCTGTGGTTCATGCCCGCCACCCCCGTTCTCTCGAACGGCGGCACCGGCCGCGGCCTGCCGATCAGCTGCTATCTCAATTCGGTCGACGACAGCCTCGAGGGCATCGTCAACACCTGGAACGAGAATGTCTGGCTGGCGGCGCGCGGGGGCGGCATCGGCACCTATTGGGGCTCGGTGCGCGGCATCGGCGAGCCGGTCGGCCTCAACGGCAAGACCTCGGGCATCATCCCGTTCGTCCGGGTGATGGATTCGCTGACCCTCGCGATCAGCCAGGGTTCGCTGCGCCGCGGCTCGGCCGCGGTCTATCTCGACGTCTCGCATCCCGAGATCGAGGAGTTCCTCGAGATCCGCAAGCCCAGCGGAGACTTCAACCGCAAGGCGCTCAACCTGCACCACGGCGTGCTACTGACCGACGCCTTCATGGAAGCCGTCCGCGATGGCGCCGAATGGGAGCTGGTAAGCCCTAAGGACGGCTCGAAGCGCGGCTCCGTCGATGCCCGCGCGCTGTTCCAGAAGCTGGTCGAGACCCGGCTGGCGACCGGCGAGCCGTACATCGTGTTCTCGGACACGGTGAACAGGAACATGCCCAAGCATCACCGCGACGTCGGTCTCAAGGTCTCGACCTCGAATCTCTGTTCCGAAATCACCCTGCCGACCGGCCGAGATCAGCATGGTATGGATCGCACCGCGGTCTGCTGCCTCAGCTCGCTCAACCTCGAGACATGGGACGAGTGGAGCGGCGACAAGATGTTCATCGAGGACGTGATGCGCTTCCTCGACAACGTCCTGCAGGACTATATCGATCGTGCCCCCGACGAGATGGTACGCGCCAAATACTCAGCCAGCCGCGAGCGTTCGGTCGGCCTCGGCGTGATGGGCTTCCACAGCTTCCTCCAGGCGCGCGGCATTCCGTTCGAAGGGGCGATGGCGAAGAGCTGGAACCTCAAGATCTTCAAGCATATCGCCGCCGGCGCGCAGGAAGCCTCGATGCTGCTGGCGAGCGAGCGCGGGCCCTGCCCCGACGCCGCCGACTTGGGCGTGATGGAGCGCTTCAGCTGCAAGATGGCGATCGCGCCGACCGCGTCGATCTCGATCATCTGCGGCGGCACCTCGGCCTGCATCGAGCCGATCCCGGCCAACATCTACACCCACAAGACGCTGTCGGGCAGCTTCTCGATCAAGAACCCCTATCTGCAGAAGCTGCTCGCCGAGAAATCGAAGGACAGCGAGCAGGTGTGGAACTCGATCCTCGAGCAGGGCGGTTCGGTCCAGCATCTCGACTGCCTGACCCAGGAAGAGAAGGATGTGTACAAGACCAGCTTCGAGATCGACCAGCGCTGGCTGATCGAGCTCGCCGCCGATCGCACCCCCTATATCGACCAGGCCCAGTCGCTGAACCTGTTCATCCCGGCGGATGTCGAGAAGTGGGACCTGCTGATGCTCCACTTCCGCGCCTGGGAGCTCGGCATCAAGTCGCTCTACTATCTGCGCTCCAAATCGGTCCAGCGCGCCGGCTTCGCGGGCGGTGTCGAGGCGGACAACACGCCTGATCTCAAGCAGATCGAGCTGGTGACCAAGGATTATGACGAGTGCTTGGCCTGCCAGTAAGGCGGCAGGCATCGCCTCGGGGGTGAGCGATGGATGTTTCGGTTTCGCTGATCATCGCGATTGTGTCCGTGCTGGTCGGCCTGCTTTGCCTCTGGCTGGCGTTCGTCGCGCTGGTCCGGATGGGCAAGGCGAAGAAGGGCAAGGATATCGGCGGTGACACGCCGGCCGAGCTCAGGAGTTTCGCGCTTCGGCAATTGCTGAGCGCGGTCGTGATGTTCGCGCTCGCCGCGATCATCTATGTTTATAGCTGATTAGTCGAAAGGTCCGTCCGATGCCGCTTCTCCAGGCCAGCCGCACCTACAAGCCCTTCGAATATCCGTGGGCATTCGAATATTGGAAGCGCCAGCAGCAGCTCCACTGGCTGCCCGAGGAAGTGCCGCTGGGCGAGGATTGCCGCGACTGGGCGCAGAAGCTCAGCGATCATGAGCGCAACCTGCTGACCCAGATCTTCCGCTTCTTCACCCAGGCCGATGTCGAGGTGCAGGATTGCTATCACGACAAATATGGCCGCGTGTTCAAGCCGACCGAGATCAAGATGATGCTGACTGCGTTCAGCAACATGGAGACGGTGCACATCGCCGCCTACAGCCATCTGCTCGACACGATCGGCATGCCCGAGACCGAATATAGCGCCTTCATGCAATATAAGGAGATGAAGGCGAAGCACGACTATCTGGCGACCTTCGGCGTCGACACCGACGAGGATATCGCCCGCACCCTGGCGATGTTCGGCGGCTTCACAGAGGGGCTCCAGCTGTTCGCCAGCTTCGCGATGCTGATGAACTTCCCGCGCTTCAACAAGATGAAGGGCATGGGCCAGATCGTCACCTGGTCGATCCGCGACGAGACGCTCCATTGCGAGGGCATCATCCGTCTGTTCCACGCCTTCGTGAAAGAGCGCGACTGCCTGACCAACAACGTCAAGGAAGACATTCTCGACATGTGCCAGAAGACGGTGCGGATCGAGGACGCGTTCATCGACCTGGCGTTCGAGATGGGCCCGGTCAACGGCATGACGCCGAAGGACATCAAGAAATATGTCCGCTACATCGCCGACTGGCGGCTGGGCCAGCTCGGCCTCAAGCCGATCTACATGATCGACGACCACCCGCTACCCTGGCTCGCGCCGATGCTCAACGGCGTCGAGCACGCCAATTTCTTCGAGACCCGCGCCACCGAATATTCAAAGGCGGCGACCAAAGGCCAATGGTCCGACGTGTGGGATGCCTTCGACAGCCGGATGGCCGCGAAGAAGGGTGCCGCCGCGAACGAGGACGGCGCCGAGGGCAATCTGTTCGGGGCGGCGGGAGTTGCAGCGGAGTAGCGAAGGGAAAGCGGCATCCCCGCCATAAGCCCCCGCCTTCAGGGGAGTGGTGAGTTTCGGGGAGCCGCAGCCCGGGAATTTCCTAGCCCCAGCCGCGCTTCCACTTCATAATCTTTGCGACGCCGGCCCGGATGATCGGGCGGTGCGGATATGGAGAGAGAGATGGACCCACTCGCCCGATTGATCGCCATCGAAGAAATCAAACAGGTCAAAGCCCGCTATTTCCGCTACCTGGACACCCGCGATTGGGAAGGGATGGCGCAGACTTTCGCGCGCGACGCCGTGTTCGACTGCTCGGAGGCCTTCCAGACCACGCCGCTCGGCGGCGAGCCGATCGGGGCGGTCGGGCCAGTGACGCAGGGCCGCGAGAATATCGTCGCATGGATCACGGACATCTTGGCCAAGCAGACCTCGCTCCATCACGGCCATTGCCATGAGATCACCGTCGACAGCGAGACCGAGGCGCATGGGGTGATCGCCATGAATGACGTGATCCGCGATGCCGGCCGCACCAAGACGGTTCTCGCCGCCTCCGGCCATTATTGGGAGAAATACCGCTTTGAAGACGGCGCCTGGCGGATCGCGGAGAGCAGGCTGACCCGGCTGTTCAACGATCCCGATCCACAGGCATTTTATACCGCCGGAGTGAATGATCCGATCGCGAATCCGCAGGCTTGATCCTTCATTCCTCCCCGTTACGGAAGCGTGACCGCGGATGTGATGGAGGGGAAGTGCGCGCCGACCGCTGCGCCGCCCCTCCACTGCCTCCGGCGATCCCATCCCGCCGCCGAGACGAATTGGAGTTAATCGCTCCCCATCGCCGCCATGTCCATCCATACGATCTCCCAGACATAGCCGTCGGGGTCCTCGACGCTGCGGCTGAACATGAAGCCATGATCCTGCGGCGGATTGGGATCGGCGGTGCCGCCGGCGGCGACCGTGCGCGAGAGGGTCGCGTCGACATCGTCGCGATCGTCGACGTTGAGCGCTATCAGCGCCTGGCTCTCGCCCCGCGCGTCGCCGATCGGGCGCGCGGTGAAGCTCTTGTAGCGATCATGGGTCAGCAGCATCACGATGATCGTGTCCGACAGCATGATCGACTTGGTGTTCTCGTCCGAGAATTGCGGGTTCACGGTGCCGCCGAGCGCCTCATAGAAGGCGGTCGAACCCGCGAGATCCCGCACGGGAAGATTCAGGAAAATCATCTTCGGCATCAAGTCCTCCTCTTCGAGCGCGCGGCCATGGACCATAGCATGGTCGCGCGTGGTGACGAGATGAAGACGAAGCCATCGGCGGCGATCCGACACCAAGGGGGGCCGATACGCAAAAGAGGCGGAGCCGAACGGCCCCGCCCCTCCTCCTCCGCAAGCTCAGCGTCCCGGTCGACTAGCCCGCCCAGCTGTCGCCGTCGTCGCGCTCGGCGCGCAGGGTCGCGCCGAGATTGTCGAGGCGCTGATGGATGACGTTCTCCTCGTTCGCGGTGAAGCGGCCGCCCGAATAGCGCATCCGGCTCTCGTCGCGGCGGATCGAGGCGAGCTCGTTCCGGGCGCGGCGGGCCTCGCTTGCGCTCAACATGCCGCGCGTGCGCATCCGCTGGATGCGCTCCTCGATGCGAGCCTCGCGGACGCGGACATCGCGGCTGTTATAGGCGACGTTGCCGGCCGGGCCGGGGCGCGTAGCGATCCAGCGGCCGCGCGCGTCATAATAGCCCGTCGTCTCGCCGCGCACCCACCGGCCGCGCTCGTCATAATAGCCGGGCTGGATCTGCGCGGTCCAATAGCCCCTCGGCTCGCCATAATTGCGGTCGGCGATCCAGCGGCCGCTGGCGTCGTAGCGGCCATATGCGGGGCCGGAGACCCAGCGGCCATTCTGATAATAGCCGGGCGAATTGGCCTGCACCCACTGGCCGTCGGCGGCATAATAGCCGCTCACGCCGATCGGAACCCAGCGGCCGTCGCGATCATAATAGCCCGCCGCTTCGCTATCGACTTCGAACGAGACCCAGCGATTGTTGCTGTCATAATAGCCGGTCGGAGGCCCTTCGACCCAGCGGTTGTCGCGGTCGTAATAACCGCGCGCGCGGCCCCGCTCGATCCGGTTGGCGTGCCAGCGGCCGCTCTCGTCATAATAGCCATAGGCCACCTCGCAGCGGCTGTCGCTCTTGGCGAGCTGGTTGGCGGCGACGCCGCCCGCGACGCCGCCGACGACGGTGCCCGCCGTGCGATGCCGCCCGCCGTCGATGACGTTGCCGAGCAGCGCGCCGATACCCGCGCCGACCACCGTCGCAACGGTGCGGCCGGTACTATCCTGCTTGCAGACGGTGGCAGCTTCGGCGCCTGATCCAATGGCCAGTGCGGCAATACTCGCCGCTATCATATATCTGCGCATCTTGTCTCTCCTGGAACGGGCGAATGTCCGCTTTCCCTGGCCTCAAGACGAACGCGCATGGCGATTGTTCCGCCTCCGGCCGCCCAGCCTGCACGGCTCCCGGCGCGTTCATTTGGCAGCAAGCTTGACGCGCGCACGGTTCGCGGGGAGAATCCAAGGAGACAGGAGAACGCCCATGCGCTCATTGATCCTCGCCACCGTTTTGGCCACGATCGCGGCCCCCGCCGCCGCGCTCAACCCGCCGGCCAAGGCCACCCAGCCCGCGCCGCTGCGCGAGCTGCCGGGCAACTGGCTCGACGACGCAGATCTCGACGGCACGCCCGGCAGCGCCGACGAGGCGGCGGGAGCCGAGGGCGACGACCGGCTCGCCGGTGGCGATCGCGGCCCCCGGCGCGCCGATACCACCCGCGAATGCGGGGAAACGAGCGGCACCACCGGAGCCATCCTCGGCGCGGTCGCCGGCGGGCTGCTCGGCAACGTCATCGACGGCGGCCGACACCGCGCATTGGGAACCCTGGTTGGTGGCGGAGGCGGCGCCCTGCTTGGCCGTCAGATCGAGAAGAACCAGGCGGCAGCGGGGTGCAGGTAGCCCCCGCACACGCACCTGTCCGCCAGATGAACGTGACGTAGTTTACCGTTCACGAAACCTTTGCGGGTCCGTTCCGTTCTTCTCTCATACCCTTCGCGCGGGAGAGATATAATGCGTAACTTCATAATGGCGTTCGCCCTGGCCGCCACCGTCGCGCCTTTCGCGGCCGTGACGCCGCCGGCGATGGCACAGGATCGCCGCGATTGGCGCGAGGAACGTCGCGAGGACCGGCGCGAGTGGCGTGAAGACCGTCGCGAGGCGCGGCGCGAATGGCGTGAAGATCGTCGCGAGGCGCGGCGCGATTGGCGCGAGGCGCGGCGGTACGACTGGAACCGCCCAGATCCGCGTTATCGCAACTATGATCCGGCCCGCTATTATCGGGACGGCCGCTATTATCGGGAGCGCCGTCTGAGCCGCGGCGATCGGATCTACCGCGGCTATGACGGCCGCTATTATTGCCGCCGCCCGGACGGCACCACCGGCCTGATCATCGGCGCGGTGGCTGGCGGCCTGCTCGGCAACGCGCTCGACAACGGCCGTTCGTCGACGCTCGGCACCCTGCTCGGCGCCGGCGGCGGCGCGCTGCTCGGCCGCGCCATTGAACGCGATGGCCTACGCTGCCGCTGAACCAGTTCCCCTACCCCTAGGGGGTGGGGGCTGGGGGTGGGCCTGCAACCGCAAGATTTGCCCTCAATTCAGCGGCTGAAAGCCCACCCCCTTCGCCCTCCCGGCACGGGAGAAGAAAGCCACTGAAGTAAGTTGCGTGGGGTAGCTGTAGGTTGCGTACCGCTTGACCCCGCCCCTCTCCCGCGCCAATCCGGCCCGACGAGAGGGGACGGGCAAAATGGCTGAATCGATGACGGCGCAGCCGTCGACACGCCGCGTACTGATCGCGAGCCTGGTCGGCACATCGGTCGAATTCTACGATTTCTACATCTATGCGACCGCCGCCTCGCTGGTGTTCGGGCCGCTGTTCTTTCCCGCCTCGTCTCCCTCGGCGCAGCTCATGTCGGCCTATGCGAGCCTCGGCCTCGCCTTCTTCGCACGGCCGCTCGGCGCTTGGCTGTTCGGCCATTATGGCGACCGGATCGGCCGCAAATCGACGCTCGTCGCCTCGCTGATGCTTATGGGCGGATCGACCCTGTTGATCGCCTTCCTCCCGACCTACCAGATGGCCGGCTGGATCGCACCGCTGCTGCTGTGCATCCTGCGCGTCGGGCAGGGCATCGGCCTCGGCGGCGAATGGGGCGGTGCCGCGCTGCTCGCGGTCGAGAACGCTCCTCCGCACATGCGCGCGCGCTATGGCATGTTCCCGCAGCTGGGCGCGCCGATCGGCTTCATAGCCGCCAACGGCCTGTTCCTGGTCCTCGGCCTGACCCTGACCACCGAAGAGTTCATGGATTGGGGCTGGCGGCTGCCCTTCCTGGGCTCCGTCGCGCTGGTCGCGTTGGGCCTGTGGGTACGGCTGAAACTCACCGAGACTCCCGCCTTCGAGGCCGCGATGGCCAGGGAAGCACCGTCCAAGGTGCCGATCGCCGAGCTGTTCCGCGATCATGCCGCGCCGACCGCCGCGGGCACCTTCGCCGCGGTCGCCTGCTTCGCGACCTATTATCTCTCGACCGCCTTCGCGCTGGGCTACGCCACCAAGACGCTGGGCGTGCCCAAGGAGACCTTCCTGTCGATCCAGATCGTAACGATCCTGTTCATGGCGGTGGGGATCATGCTCGCGGGCTGGTGGGCCGACATGAAGAGTCCGCGCTATGTGCTGATCGCCGGCTGCATCGGCACGATCGCCACCGGCTTCCTCACCGGGCCGATGATGGGGAGCGGATCGCTGCTCCAGATCTCGGCGTTTCTCGCCCTCGCTCTGTTCATGATGGGCTTCGTCTATGGGCCGCTCGGCGCCTTCCTGCCGTCGCTGTTCCCGTCGCGAGTGCGTTACACCGGCGCGTCACTGACGTTCAATGTCGCCGGAATCCTGGGCGGCGCGCTGACCCCGATCATGGCTGAGTTCCTCGTCTCCTGCGACAAGGCCGACAATTCGCCCTGCCTGGCGCTGCCCGGCGGCCTCGTCGCCCAGCTCAAGACTGCCGGCGGGTTGACGCTGGTCGGCTATTATCTGGTGCTCGCGACCACGGTCAGCCTGCTCGCGCTCTGGTGGACTCGCCACCATGATAGTAGAGTCCACTGATGTTCTTCGGCTTCCTCGACGAGTTGCGCATCGCCGGCATCCCGGCGAGCCTTAAGGAGCACCTCACGCTGCTCGAAGCGATGCAGCGCGACGTGATCGGCTGGAGCCCGGAGGAATTCTATTATCTCGCCCGCGCCACCTATGTGAAGGACGAGGGCCATCTCGACCGCTTCGACCGGGTTTTCTCAAAAGTGTTCCGGGGGGTGCTCGATCCGCCGGGCGAGGGGCAGGAGATCCCCGAGGAATGGCTGAAGGCGGTCGCCAGGAAATATCTCTCGCCCGAGGAAATGGCAAAGATCGAGGCGCTCGGCTCTTGGGAAGAGATCATGGAGACGCTCCGCAAGCGCCTCGAAGAGCAGCAGGGCAGGCATGAGGGCGGCAGCAAGTGGATCGGCACCGGCGGCACCTCACCGTTCGGCAATTCGGGCTACAACCCCGAAGGCGTGCGGATCGGCGGCGAAAGCATGAACAAGCGCGCGATCAAGGTGTGGGACAAGCGCGAGTTCCGCAATCTCGACAATGACGTCGAGTTGGGCACCCGCAACATCAAGGTGGCGCTCCGGCGTCTCCGTCGCTTCGCCCGCGAGGGTGCGGCCGAGGAGCTCGACCTCGACGGCACGATCGACGGCACCGCCCGCCGAGGCTTTCTCGACATCCAGATGCGCGCCGAGCGGCGCAACGCGGTCAAGCTGCTGCTCTTCCTCGATGTCGGCGGCTCGATGGATCCACACGTCAAGCTGTGCGAGGAACTGTTTTCCGCAGCAACCGCAGAGTTCAAGCATCTCGAATTCTTCTACTTCCACAATTGTGTCTACGAAGGCCTGTGGAAGGACAACCGCCGCCGCTACCAGGAGCGGACCCCGACGTGGGACATCCTCCACAAATTCGGCCATGACTATAAGCTGGTGCTGGTCGGCGACGCCGCGATGAGCCACTATGAGATCATCCATCCGGGCGGCTCGGTCGAACATTTCAACGATGAGCCGGGGCAGGTCTGGCTGCAGCGGCTGACCAACGTCTATTCGTCGGCGGTGTGGCTCAATCCCACCCCCGAGCAGCATTGGATGCACACCCAGTCGACGCGCCTGATTCGCGAGATCATGGCCGACCGCATGTTCCCGCTGACTCTGTCGGGGCTCGACGACGCGATGCGGAGCCTGGCGCGAAAGAAATGACCTTTACCCCTCCCTCGCTTGGGGAGAGGAGGTTCAGGGCTTATGCACCACGCCACCTGTCATCGGCCTGGGCACCCCCGTCGTCCCCGGAAAGCTGATCGGTTCGCCCTTCAGCGCTCGTACCGCCATATAGGCAAAGCCCTCCGCCTCGGTCGCGTCGCCGTTCCAGCCGAGCGCCTCGATCGGCTCGGCGGCAATTCTCGCAGCGGCCGTTATCATTTTCATCAGGGTCGGATTATGTCTTCCGCCACCTGCGACGATCAGTCGCTTGGGAGGGGCGGGAAGGTGGCGCAGCGCGAGCGCCACCGTCTCGGCGGTGAAGGCGGTCAGCGTCGCCGCGCCGTCGGCGGCGGCGAGGCCGCGCACCGGCTCGACGGAGAAATCGGCGCGGTCGAGCGACTTGGGTGGAGCGAGACCGAACCAGGGGTCGTCGAGCATCGTTTCGAGCACCGTCCGATCGACGGTGCCGCGCGCCGCGAAGGCGCCACCCGCGTCGCAGGGCGAACCCGTCTCGCCGAGCATCCAGTCGTCGATCAGCCCGTTGGCGGGGCCGGTGTCGAAGGCGATCACTTCGTCCCCGCCAGCGCCGAGCCAGGTGATGTTCCCCACCCCGCCGAGGTTGAGGACCGCGACCGGAGCCTCCATCCCCGCAGTCAGCGCGCGATGATAGACCGGGAGCAGCGGGGCCCCCTGCCCGCCCGCGGCGACATCGGCCGAGCGCAGCTCGTTGACCACCCGGATGCCGAGCGCCGTCGCCATCGCCGCGCCGTCGCCGATCTGCCAGGTCCAGCCGCGATCGGGGCGGTGGGCGATCGTCTGGCCGTGGAAGCCGATCACGTCGACGGCGGCCGCTTCCACCCCCGCGAAAGCGAGGAGCTGACGGACCGCGAGGACATGGCGACGGGTGAGCATCTCCTCGGCGGCGAGGATCGACGGGCTCGGGCGCGGCTTCTCGAAGCTGAGCGCCAGTGTCGAGGCCTCGCGCAGCTGCTCGCGCGCCTGAACGCTGTACGGATCCGAGCGGAAGGCGAGCGGCCGGATGTGGCCGGCGCCGTCAGTCTCGATCAGCGCCGCGTCGATCCCATCGAGCGACGTGCCAGACATCAGGCCGACTGCGAGCATCTTGGTCATCGCGCCTGATTGGCGGGGAAGGAACGGCGGCGCAAGGGGTTGGGTGTCCGATCCTCAAGAAGAGGGCATCGCGTGACAGAAGCGGATCCGCCATGCTAACGGCCGCGCCGTCATGACCGAATATCGTTCCGAACTGCTGCGTCTGCTCGACGCGCGAGGCTATATCCATCAGGTGACCGATCCCGGGGGCCTCGACGCGCTCGCGGCGTCGGCGATTGTCCCCGGCTATATCGGCTTCGATCCGACCGCGCCGTCGCTCCATGTCGGCAGCCTCGTCCAGATCATGCTGCTCCGCCGGATGCAGCAGACCGGGCACAAGCCGATCGTGCTCATGGGCGGCGGCACCGGCAAGATCGGCGATCCGAGCTTCAAGGATGAGGCACGCAAGCTGATGACGACGGAGACGATCGCGGCGAACGTCGCCTCGATCAAGCGCGTCTTCGAGCGTTTCCTGACCTTCGGGGACGGACCGGCCGACGCGGTGATGGTCGACAATGCCGACTGGCTCGACAAGCTCGAATATATCCCGTTCCTGCGCGAGATCGGCCAGCATTTCTCGATCAACCGGATGCTGAGCTTCGACTCGGTCAAGCTCCGGCTCGACCGGGAGCAGTCGCTGAGCTTCCTCGAATTCAACTATATGATCCTCCAGGCCTATGACTTCATGGAGCTCGCCCGCCGCCGGCAGTGCCGGTTGCAGATGGGCGGATCGGACCAGTGGGGCAATATCGTCAACGGCATCGAACTGAGCCGGCGGATGCTGGGCATCGAGGTGTTCGGCGTCACCACTCCCCTCATCACCACCGCCGATGGCGGCAAGATGGGCAAGACGATGTCGGGCGCGGTGTGGCTCAACGACGAACAGCTGCCCGCCTATGACTATTGGCAGTTCTGGCGGAACACGCACGACAAGGATGTCGGCCGCTTCCTGAAGCTGTTCACCGACCTGCCGCTCGACGAGATCGCCCGGCTCGAGGCGCTCGAGGGCCAGGACATCAACCAGGCCAAGATCATCCTCGCCAACGAGGCGACCGCGATGTGCCGCGGAGCCGAGGCCGCCGCAGCGGCCGCCGAAACCGCACGCAAGACCTTCGAGGAGGGCCAGACGGGCGGCGATCTGCCGACGCTCGCGGTACCCGAGGGGGTGATCGCGATGGTCGACGCGCTGGTCGGGCTGGGCCTGGTCGCATCGAAGGGCGAAGCCCGCCGGCTGATCAAGGGCGGCGGCGCGCGGCTCGACGGCGAGAAGGTGTCCGACGAGGCGACGATGGTGATCGTCGGCGAAGGCGGCGTGAAGCTGTCGGCCGGCAGGAAGGCCCATGGGGTGCTGACGCGCTGAGATCGCCGTCGTCCCGACCTCGGCAGGGCTGAGGTACATGTTCGATCACGCTCGCCGGCGCGCGGGCGCGGATGGCAGCGACCATTTCGCGGCCCTTCTGCCCGCTGACCTGCGCGCTGAACCGCGTCGCCGATCTATTTTCGGCGCACGCACTCCGATGGTCTAAATCTGCCAGGTAAAATCCCCCTTAACCGAGCGCTAACGATCAAAGGTAAGAGCTTGGCAGGGTGGTTGGGCAATTGTCGTGTCGGAACAAGGACATGAAACCATGACCAACATAGCCGAAAAGTTTACGCCCGCTGCCGATGAAGATGCGAAATATGCCGAGCAGCGCCGCGCCCCGCGCGACGAGGTGGCTCTTCCGACGCGCATGTTCACCCAGGATCAGCGAGGAAGCGACGTGCTGCTCGTCAACATTTCGCCGCTCGGCTTCATGGTTCGCGAATATGGCGAGACGCCGAAAGGAACAGTCGTCCGCCTGGCGCTGCCGCGCCTCGGACAGGTTCCCGCGAAGGTGGTCTGGTCGCTCGGCGGACGAGTCGGCGCCGAGTTCATCAAGCCAATCGACTCCTACGCCTATACGGCAATGCTCAACGCCGCCAAGGCGAAGCGCCAGCGCTGGCCGATGGGGTGAGGAACCGGCGGCGCGGCATCCCCCCCGGCGCACCGCTCCGCCTTCTCGCCCACTCAGGCCAATATCTTGGCCAAGCCCCGTGACAGCTGCAACGCACCGTTCAGCCGCGCCTTCGCGTCAGGCCATGGCCGGGTGATTACCAGCTTACTGTCGGGGCGCAGCTTGGCGCTGTCCTTCAGCCGGTCGACATAGCCGAGCAGCCCGCCAAGGTCGGGGAAGCTGTCATTGTGGAAGGTCACCAGCGCGCCGCGCGGGCCCGCGTCGAGCTTGGCGACGCAGGCCTTGCGGCAGTTGAGTTTGGCCTCGATCACGATCAGCAGGTTCTGGGTCGGATCGGGCAGCGGGCCGAAGCGGTCGATCATCTCGGCGGCGAAGGCGTCGATCTCCTCCCTGGTGTCGACCTCGTTCATCCGGCGATAGAGTCCCATGCGCAGGTCGAGATCGGGGACATAGTCGTCGGGGATCAGGATTGGCGCGTCGACATTGATCTGAGGCGAGAAGGCCTCGCGCCGATCCTCGGCGGGCCCGCCGGCCTTGGCCTCGAGGATCGCCTCCTCGAGCATCGATTGGTAAAGTTCGAAGCCGACCTCCCTGATATGCCCCGATTGCTCGTCGCCGAGCAGGTTGCCGGCGCCGCGAATGTCGAGATCGTGGCTCGCGATCTGGAATCCGGCGCCCAGCGTGTCCAGATTCTGGAGGATGTGGAGCCGCTTTTCGGCGGTATCGGTCAAGGTCCGGTTGCCGGTGGTCAGATAGGCATAGGCGCGGGTCTTGGCGCGCCCGACCCGGCCGCGCAGCTGGTAGAGCTGCGCGAGGCCGAAGCGATCGGCGCGGTTGACGATCAGCGTGTTGGCGGAGGGGATGTCGAGACCGCTCTCGATGATCGTGGTCGAGACGAGGATGTCGAACTTGCGGTCGTAGAAGGCGGACATCCGCTCCTCGACCTCACTCGACGCCATCTGGCCATGCGCGACGACATAGCTGACCTCGGGCACCTCCTTGCGCAGATACTCTTCGATGTCAGGCAAATCCTTGACGCGCGGAGTGACGAGGAAGCTCTGACCGCCGCGATAATGTTCGCGCAGCAGCGCCTCGCGGATCACCACGCCATCCCAGGGCGCGACATAGGTGCGCACGGCGAGGCGGTCGACCGGCGGCGTCTGGATCACGCTGAGCTCGCGCAGGCCCGACATCGCCATCTGCAGGGTGCGCGGGATCGGCGTGGCAGTCAGCGTCAGCATGTGCACGTCGGTCTTGAGCGCCTTCAGCCGCTCCTTGTGGGTGACCCCGAAGCGTTGCTCCTCGTCAACGATGACGAGTCCGAGCCGCTTGAACTCGATCCCCTTGGCGAGCAGCGCATGCGTCCCGATGACGATGTCGAGCGATCCGTCGGCGAGCCCCTCCTTCGTCTGGCGCGCCTCACCCGAACCGACGAGCCGCGAGAGATGACCGATATGGATCGGGAAGCCGTGGAAGCGCTCGACGAAATTCTTGTAATGCTGCCGCGCGAGCAGCGTGGTCGGACAGATCAGCGCGACCTGCATCCCCGCCATCGCCGCGACGAAGGCGGCCCGAAGCGCCACCTCGGTCTTCCCGAAGCCGAC
>CAMLSA010000088.1 GCA_946482655.1 uncultured Sphingomonas sp.
ACATCATCGCCAACCCCAACTGCTCGACCGCGCAGATGGTGGTGGCGCTGAAGCCTCTGCACGACGCCGCGACGATCAAGCGGGTCGTCGTTTCGACCTACCAGTCGGTTTCCGGCGCGGGCAAGCAGGGCATGGACGAGCTGTTCGAGCAGAGCCGCAACATCTTCGTCGGCGATCCGGCCGAGCCCAGGAAGTTCACCAAGCAGATCGCCTTCAACGTGATCCCGCACATCGACGCCTTCCTCGACGACGGCTTCACGAAGGAAGAGTGGAAGATGGTGGTCGAGACCAAGAAGATCCTCGATTCGCGGATCAAGGTCGTGGCGACCTGCGTGCGGGTTCCCGTCTTCGTCGGCCATTCGGAAGCGATCAACATCGAGTTCGAGAATGAGCTGTCGGCCGGCGACGCGCAGAAGATCCTGCGCGAGGCGCCGGGCATCATGCTCGTCGACAAGCGCGAGGACGGCGGATACGTCACGCCGGTCGAGTGCGTCGGCGAGTTCGCCACCTATGTCAGTCGCGTCCGCGAGGACCCGACCGTCGAGAACGGCCTGGTCCTGTGGTGCGTCTCGGACAACCTCCGCAAGGGCGCCGCGCTCAACGCGGTCCAGATCGCCGAGCTGCTGGGCCGGCGGCACCTGAAGAAGGACTGACGCCGAGCCCCTTCACCGTCCCTCCGGCGGAGGCTGGGATCATGTCCGTTTTCTTCCCGGGCATCCGGATGATGCGAGACAGGACCCAGCCTTAGCGGAAGCGGGGGAGGGGGAGGGAGCGCAGCTCGGGCAAATAGCTCGCGGCTAGACTTGCCGAACCGAGGCCTCAGGCAACGGCCGGACCCGCCCGCTCGCGGCGCTTGACCTGCTTCACCTGCGCCAGTTGCCCCTCGAGGATCTTGATAGCCGCCTTCTCCTCCTCGTCCATCCGCGACAGATCGGCATATTTGATCAGCACCTCGATCGCATCGCCGATCCGGCCGAGCTGCCGGCCATAGCTGCCGACCTCCTCCAGGATCGCCTGCTCGATCTCGGGATGCGGCGTCTGTCCGAGCTCGATATTGATCAGGCCGAACTGGGCGCCCTGCTGATAGAAGGTCCACGGGTTGATCGCCTGCCACAGCCGTTCGGGCGCAAGCGAGAATTCGAGCTTCTTCGTCATGGTCGGCCTTTCGCGATGGGACGCCCGACTATCCCATGCGGAAACCGGTCTGCCCATGCGTGAATTGCTTGCCGGCGCAATCGGGGCCATCCTGCCGCCATGAGCCGGAGCATGGCGGCGGCTGCCAGTGCGCCCGCTACCGCGCCGAGATCGAATCGGACGTGGCATATCCGTGCCGTGGACGGCCTGCATGAAGCGTGGATCGACACGGGGAGCCTGCCGCGCTACCGGCAGACGAGAACGAAGAGCTGACCGACCGCTGGACCAAGGCCATTGGCAAACGCCCCGACCGAGCCGACAACTCATTTCTACGGTGGCGCCGACGGCGCACGCATGGCGTGGCACGAGCTGGGCGAAGGCCGGCCGATCATCCTGATCCACGGGCTGTTCTCGAACGCCTTCGTGAACTGGGTGCGTTTCGGCCATGCAGCCAAGCTCGCGGCCAAGGGCCGGCGGGTGATCATGCCCGATCTGCGAGCGCATGGCGAAAGCGCCAAGCCGCGCGAACCCTCCGGCTACAGCCGCGACGTCCTCGCCGACGACATGCTCGCGCTCGTCGCGCATCTCGGGCTCGCGCCGGGCGGCTACGATCTCGGCGGCTATTCGCTCGGCGGGCGCACCACCGCGCGGATGCTGTTGCGCGGAGCCCGGCCCGGCAAGGCGATGCTCGCCGGCATGGGGCTCCAAGGACTGCTCGACCTCGGCGGACGGGTCGATTTCTTCCGCCGTGTGCTCGAGGGCGCAGGCACCCACGAGAAATTCTCGCCCGAATGGATGGCCGAAGGCTTCCTCAGGACGACCAAGGGCGACCCGCAGGCGCTGCTCTTGCTGCTCGACCATTTTCCGGCGATTCCGCGCGCCGCACTGGCCGAGTTCGACTTGCCGATTCTCGTGCTGACCGGCAGAGAGGACGGCGACAACGGCTCCGCCCGGGCGCTTGCCGACGCGCTGCCCAATGCCGCCTACGCCGAAGTGCCCGGCAACCACATGAGCGCGGTGACGAGCGAGGAGCTGGGCGACGCGATGGCGGGGTGGTTCTGACCTCCTCCTTCCATCGTGAACCCGTCTCAGCGACGTAATACACGGGGTTGACCGCGCCGGGCGCGTGACGACAGTGATGTCAGCACAGAATTGCCGAGGACCCTCAAATGAAAATCATGATCAAGGCGGCATCGTCCGCACTGACGCTCGCCGCCCTGCTCGCCGCCGGTCCCACGCTTGCCGCGAATGGCGCCGCCCCCGCGCCCACCGCCGCCGAAGCCGACGTCTTCGTCGCCGCTGCCGAGAAGGAATATCTCGATTTCCTGACGTTCCTAAGCCAGGTGCAGTGGATCAACGCCACATATATCACCGACGATACCGACGCGGTCGCCGCGCGGATCGGCGCGCAGGACACCGAGCTGCAGGTCGGCTATGCCAAGGGCGCGGCGCGCTTCGACGGGGTCCAGGGGCTGAGCTACGACACCAGGCGCAAGCTCGCCCGCCTCAAGCAACGCATCGTGGCTCCCGCGCCCGGCACGCCCGGTGCCGCGCGCGAGCTCAACGAGATCACCACCCGGCTGCAATCCTCCTATGGCAAGGGGCGCGGCACCTTGCGCGGCAAGGAGATCAACGGCTCGGACATCGAGGCCGAGATGGGCACCAACCGCAACCCGGCCGAACTCCAGGAAATGTGGACGAGCTGGCACGACAATGTCGGCAAGCCGATGCGCGGCGACTATTCCCGTTTCGTCGAGATCGCCAACGAGGGCGCGGCCGACCTCGGCTATAAGGATCTGGGCGCGATGTGGCGCGCTGGTTACGACATGCCCGCCGACGATTTCGCCAGGATGATGGACAGGCTCTGGGTCCAGGTGAAACCGCTCTACGATGCGCTCCACTGCTACACCCGCGCCAAGCTCAACGCCAAATATGGCGATGCCGTCCAGGCGAGGACCGGTCCGATCCGCGCCGACCTGCTGGGCAATATGTGGGCGCAGGAATGGGGCAATATCTACGACATCGTCGCACCGGCCGGCGCCGGCGACCTCGGCTATGACGTCGGCGAGCTGCTCGTCGCCAAGGGCTATGACCCGGTCGAGATGGTCAAGACCGGCGAGGGCTTCTACACCTCGCTCGGCCTCGCGCCGCTGCCTGCGAGTTTCTGGCAGCGTTCGCAGATCACCAAACCGCGCGACCGCGAGGTCGTCTGCCACGCCTCGGCCTGGGACATCGACAGCAAGGACGACCTGCGCATCAAGATGTGCACCAAGGTGAACGGCGACGACTTCGTCACCATTCATCATGAGCTGGGCCACAACTATTATCAGCGCGCCTACAACAAGCAGCCGCAGCTCTATCAGGACGGCGCCAATGATGGCTTCCACGAGGCGATCGGCGATTTCGTCGCGCTGTCGATCACGCCGGATTATCTGGTGAAGATCGGCCTGCTCGATCCCGCCAAGGTGCCGAGGGCGGACAAGGACACCGGCCTGCTGCTGCGCCAGGCGATGGACAAGGTCGCCTTCCTGCCGTTCGGCCTGCTGATGGACAAATGGCGCTGGGGCGTCTTCAGCGGCGCGATCCGGCCGGCCGACTACAACAAAGCCTGGACCGGGCTGCGCCTGCAATATCAGGGGATCACCCCGCCGGTGGCGCGCGACGAAGGCAATTTCGATCCGGGCGCCAAATATCACATCCCCGGCAACACGCCCTATGCGCGCTATTTCCTCGCCCGCATCCTCCAGTTCCAGTTCTATAAGGCGGCATGCGACCAGGCCGACTGGAAGGGGCCGCTCCACCGCTGCTCCTTCTACGGGGACAAGCGGGTCGGCGAGAAGCTCGATGCGATGCTCGCCATGGGCGTGTCCAAACCCTGGCCGGATGCCCTCGAAGCCTTCACCGGCAGCCGCGAGATCGACGGCAGCGCGATGATCGCCTATTTCAAACCGCTGATCGCCTGGCTCAAGACGCAGAACAAGGGCCAGCGCTGCGGCTGGTAGAAGGGTGACAGCGGCGTGAAAGCGCCGCCGCCGAGGCGCGAGAGCCGGTTTACGGCGAACTGACGCTGGAAGTTTGCCCAGTCTCGGGGGCAATCCGGGTGAACGCTCGCCCCGGGGATATCCGATGATGGCGAATGCGGCGACGGCCGGACTTGGCAAGGCGGGTCACCACGTGGCGCCTTGCCGTCGCTGCGGTTCGACTGGATGACGGAGGAATCGCCGGCGGATCCCTCGGCCCAAGGCATTGCGAGAATCGATCTTCGCCCCGATGCATTCGGTAGGCTGGAGGGTGGTCCAGGGTGGGGAATTCGCTTCTGCGGAGCACCTCTATCGCGATTTCACGCAGCTGTTCGCCCGCCTCACGGTTTCATTGATGCCGGGGCAGCGGGCGCTGCGTCGGGTGGCCTTCGGCCCGACCGCGCGGGACATCGACGCCGAACGACGATTTTGGAGGCCCGGCCAAAAGCCGGATGAACCGATTCCGACGGTCGCGGGCCGGACCGCTCCGCGAGACCATATGCAACGATCGGTATTTGTTTCGGATCTCAAATAAAGAAATAGCCGAACGACTGTTCAAGAAAATCGGCGCTTGTTCGCAAGCGAATGGCTCTCCGGTAATCCGAAGAACATCCAAAACGGAGCAGATGATCGAAAATGGCACGCGTCCTGTTCGTTTGACTGTTGCAATTTTCGCCAGGCCGCCGCAGTGCGCGACCCAATCGATATTATATTGCACCGGTCGCGGGGGGCAGTGATTGCCTTCACGTTCCGGCATCATGTTGTTCGAGGGCGTTGTGACGGCAGCGGCGGCCAATATCATTGCGCTGACCTTCACCGCCGCGATGCTCGCGGCGGTGATGCTGATCGCATGGCGCAGTTTCGGCCGGCCGCGACATGCGCTGGTCTGGGCGATCGCCTTTTCGGTGGCGACCTGCGAATGGTTCGTCAATCTGTTGATGCGGCTCTATGCCGATGACAATGCGCTGCTCTATGCCTCGATCGCGGGGCTGAGCTGCCTGTCGAACGCGCTGATCGCGATCGGCTTCGTCCAGCGGATACGGACTCAGGCGAGCATGCTGCCGCTGCTGCTCGCCGCCGCCGCCGCCGCGCTGCTGATCGCGCTGGTCACCTTCGTGATTCCGCACCGTGGTATCCGGGACGCGATCTGGCTGTTCTTCGGCGGGCTGATGATGGTCATCAGCGCCGCCAATGTGGCGCGGTCGCTACCCGCAGCGACCCTGCCTGAGCGGGCAACCGCGCTAATGCTGGTGCTGTTCGCCGCAATCGGTTTCGGCACTGCGGCGGTCGCGCTCGGTCAGGGAGCGTCGGGCCAGGGCGAGGGCCTTGCGCTGTTCCGGAGCGTGCTGGTGCTGCTCTATCCGCTCGCCTTCATCGGTGTGGGCCTGTTTGCCGTCTTCCTGGTTGCCGTCGACCTTGCCGAGAATATGCGGATGCTGGCGACCTCGGACGTCCTCACCGGCATCTACAACCGCCGCGGCTTCGAGGATGCGGCCGAGCGGGCGATCCGCAATGCCCAGCGCCAGCGCCAGCCGCTCGCGGTCGTCGTCGCCGACATCGACAATTTTAAGGCGGTCAACGACCGCTACGGCCACAGCGCCGGCGATCGCGCGCTCCGCCATTTCGCATCGCGGCTCGAGCGGCTGGTCCGCCGCGGCGACCTGATCGGGCGGATCGGCGGCGAGGAATTCGCCCTGCTCCTCGTCAACACCCGCGCCCATCACGCCGTCGAGGTCGTCGAGCGTATTCGCCGCGACATCGCGGCGATGCCGGTTGACGGCCCCGACCGGATCGAGATGACGGCGAGCTTCGGAGTGACCGGTCTCAGGCCCGGCGACATCTCGCTCGCCGCCCTGCTCGCGCGCGCCGATCGCGCGCTCTACCGCTCCAAGCTCGAAGGACGCGACCGGGTGACCAGCTCCGAGAGACTCGAGGATCCGGTCTGAAACGCCGGCGTTTCGTCGCCCCGTGCAAGTCGGGCGACGGAACGAGGAACAATTGTCTGCCGCACTCAAGAACTTATGGTAAACGGGGATCGGGCAAATCAACATCATGGAGGAGCATGCCGGCCACGCGGGACGGGTATGCTTCAGGGTTTTCGCCGGTCGGTCGCGCCTAGGCGGGTCCGTACATGTTCAGTCGCGTCGCGTTTGGAGTGGGCGAAACATGTCCTATTTCCTGATCGAATATCTGGAACAGCGTGTCAGGGCTTGCGATCAGATGATCGAGAGCGCGTCGGATCTGTCGTCGCGGCGCATCTATGAAGCGACCAGGGAACGTTATAGGGAAGAGCTCGAACGTAGAAGAAGCGAGGGCTCGTTACGCGCCCAGGACTAGGACACGAGGCCCGGCGTCGGATGTGTCCGGCGTACATCGCGGGACTGATTGGCCCCGGCGACCCAAGAGCATCGCCATCGCCAAACCAAGCGGAAATCGCGATCGAAGATCGACAGGATTATCGCTGCTGGCGTGCGCCTTGGCTGCATGCTTGCTGCCGTCGGCTATGGTCTGTCAGCATCATTCCGGCAGGCCCTGAGCTCCGCCTGGGCATCAACGTTATAATCAGTATGCCATTCCGAGCAATCCGGCTATTGTCCGTGGGCATTCGTCCATGCGAACCGGCGAGTACCTGATCGCGTAGCGAGCATGTTTGACAGACGGGCAAAGACGCGCTTCAGACCGTCGCCGCGAGAGAGTGAGAGGATCTGATATGACCAAAGCCGCAATCGACCTGACCATTCGCAACCCGGCGTTCGACATGGAGAATGCCGAATTCATCTGGGCGCGCACACCCGAGTTCGCGGTGATCTGGAACGCGATGGGGACCGGCGCGACCTCATCCGAGCCCTATCTCAACCGCGTGATGATGCGCGCGCGCAAGAAGATCGGTGCGACAGATAAGTTGTACCGCGACATCGCGGAATTCGTTGGGCAAGAATCGAACCACTGTCGAATGCACGAACGCTTCAACAAGCGGATGGAGGCGCTGGGCTACGGGATGTTTCGCGAGGAAGAGGAGCGGCTCAACGCCGATTATCGGCGCATTCTCGACAAGAAGTCGTTCGCCTTCAACCTGGCCTATTGCGCCGGGTTCGAGAATTTCACGCTGTTCTCGGCCAAGTTCATGTACGAAGAGGCACAGGACATGTTCGAGGGCGCGAACATGGAGAGCGCCGATCTGATCCTCTGGCACCTGGCCGAAGAATTCGAGCATCGCTCGCTCTGCCATGAGGTATTCGCGCGGCTTTCGGGCAATTATTTCATGCGCGCTTATGGTGTGATCTATTCCTACATCCACCTCAACACACATCTTGGCCGTGTCGTGAAGAACTTCCTCGCCCAATATCGCGCCGGTATGAGCGACGCCGAGCGCAAAGCGTCGATCAAGCGCGAGAAGGCGTATACGCGGCGGTTCATGCTCTATTTCCTGCCGCGCGCTCTGCTCATCCTCCTCCCCTTCTACGATCCGGGGAAAGCGCGGATGCCGGAGAATCTTCGCAAGTCGCTTGATCGCTACAAGGCGATGACCGTCTGATCCTCCCTACCGTCTCAGCCCGCGATGCAGAAATTTCGATAGCCATGCAGATATGAACGAGCGTAATTTCATTTCGCTCTAGAAGATTGCCCCCGGTTCCGCCGCCCCGCGGCGCCGGGTGCGGACCGGGCATCGAGGAGGCCGTTGAGCGCCGCCAAAAGCGTGCCGTCATCGAACGGCTTGTTCAATATGACGCCCCCGTCGACGATCTCCGCATGGGCGGCGGCGTTGGGGTCGCCCGTCATATAAGCCACCGCGATATTATGCCGCACCGTTCGCGCGAACTTGGCGACATCCCAGCCGGTCGGGCCGTCGCCCAGACCGATGTCGATCACGAGCACGTCCACGTCGTCGGACAGCTCTTTCAGGCGCTCGATCGCAACCGAGCCATTGGCGGCCTTCTTGACCACCCATCCTTCCTCTTCGAGTGCGGCGGATGCGCTCAGCATCACCAGCGGATCGTCTTCCACTACCAACAAATTCGCGGGCAGCATGTCTTCTCCCATCCTCCGAGCAGCCGAGCCGAGTCATGAGTGCAAGGGCAAGGCGCAGTGTCTGCTTATGGACATAGGGGCAATCCCCGCGCGGCGGATGGTTCCGCAAATGAGACCGGCGTCTACCGGAATGGCGGTTCGTCGAAGGCGCGCAGCTTTCGGCTGTGGAGGCGGCCGCCTTCGCCGCGCAACTGGTCGACCGCGGCGATTCCGATCTGGAGATGCTCGGCGATCGCGCGTTCGTAGAAGCGGTTTGCCTGGCCGGGCAGCTTGATCTCGCCATGGATCGGCTTGTCCGAAACGCACAGCAGCGTGCCGTAAGGCACGCGGAATCGATAGCCTTGGGCGGCGAGCGTCGCCGATTCCATGTCGATCGCCACCGCGCGGCTCTGGCTGAAGCGCAGCGCCGAGGCGGTGTAGCGGAGTTCCCAGTTCCGATCGTCCGAGGTGACCACCGTGCCGGTCCGCATCCGGAGCTTCAGCTGCTCGCGGCTTTCGCCCGAGACGATCTCGGCCGCGCGGGTCAGCGCCTGCTGGACTTCGGCGATCGCCGGAATCGGGATCTCGGGTGGGAGCACGCTGTCGAGGACATGATCGTCGCGCAGATAGGCGTGGGCCAGCACATAGTCGCCTATGCGCTGGCTGGGGCGCAGGCCGCCGCAATGGCCGATCATCAGCCAGGCGGCCGGGCGCAGCACCGCGAGATGATCGGTGATCGTCTTAGCGTTGGACGGACCCACGCCGATATTGACCAGCGTAATCCCCGACCGGTCGGGGGCGACCAGATGATAGGCGGGCATCTGGTGGCGGCGCCAGGCGCTGTCGGCGATCGCCTGGCGCGGATCCGGATCCCCGGGGCGGATCTCGACCCCGCCGGCGCCGCTCAGCAGGGTGTAGCGGCTGTCGCCGTCGATCTGCTCGATTGCCCAGTGGACGAACTCGTCGACATAGCGATGATAGTTGGTGAACAGGATATAGTCCTGGACATGGCTTGGCGGCGTGCCGGTGTAATGCCTGAGCCGCGCCAGGCTGAAATCGACCCGGGGCGCATCGAACAGCGCGAGCGGGCGGGCCGAGCCCTCCGCATGGACCCAGAGCCCGTCGGCCAGCTCGTCGCCGATCTGCGACAATTCGGTCGAGGGGAAGATCCGCGCGAGATCGAATGCCGCCGCCCCGGTCAGGTCGAGATCGTCGCCCGCGTCGAGCACATAGCTGTACGGAATCTCGGCGGCGCCGATCCCCGCTTCGACCTGCACCCCATAGTCGTCGAGCAGAAGATCGATCTGCTGGGCAAGGTAGGGAGCGAACAGCGCGGGCTGGGTGACCGCGATCGCATAATCGCCCGCCGCCTGGAGCCGCCCATAGGCGCGGCCGAGCGGCCCCGGATCGCGATGGCCGTCATAGTGCAGCCGGACCTCGGGATAGGCGAAGGCGCCGTTGCCGCGCATTGCCGGATCGGGCCGCTCGCCGGTACGAATATAACGGGTCAGCGCCCCACGCAGGCGGGAGACCGATTGCTGGTAGAGCGCGTCGAGCTGGTCGACGATCTTCAGGCTCTTGTCGGACGGCAATCGATGCTCCCTCTGCGCGGCGGAGCCTAAAGCTGACCCAGCATATGTTCGGCGCTGCTGACATTATACTCGCGTGGTGCCTCGATGTTGAGCGTGGTGACGACCCCATCCTTGACGATCATCGAGAAGCGTTGGCCGCGCAGGCCAAGCCCGGCCCCGGTGGCGTCCATCGTCAGCCCGAGCGCCTTGGCGAAATCGCCATTGCCGTCGGCGAGCATCGTCACCTTGCCGTCGGCACCGGCCGATTTACCCCAGGCGCCCATCACGAAGGCATCGTTGACAGCGGTGCAGACGATCTCGTCGACGCCCTTCGCCCTGAGCTCGGCGGCCTTTTCAACGAAGCCCGGCAGATGCTTGGCCGAACAGGTCGGGGTGAAGGCGCCCGGCACCGAGAAGAGCGCGACGGTGCGGCCCTTGAACAGCTCGTCGCCGCTCACGTCGACGGGCCCCTCGTCGGTCATCTTCTTGAATGTGATGGCGGGGATGCGATCTCCCTGGACGATCGTCATATCGGTGCTCTCCTGTGTGCCGAGGGGTGATAGTGCCGCCATGTTGCAGTTCGCCGGCGGAAATTGCGAGCCCTTTGACGCGAGTTTCTCCCCTTCTGCGCGCACGGGGAGGACAGCTTCGTCACACCCGCTCCCTCAGCCTCAGCAGCCAGGGCGCGAGGAAGGGTGCAATCCGCATGATCGTCAGCGCCTTGCGCCAGCGCGGGCTGCGGCCGCCGACGCCGAGGCGGACAAGATCGGCGACTCCGGCGCGGACTTGGCCGTCCGCGATCCGCGCGAACGCGTCCTCGATCGCCATTTCGCCTTCTATCCGGCGGCACATCGCCTCGGCCGCCGCCTGCTCGGGCCTTCCCGCGAGGTGCGTGCGCGCCTTCTCCATCACCGCATGGGCGGTGCGCAGCATCACCGGCGTATTGCCCGACATCTGCCCTTCGCGCCGGCGGTAGCGCGCGATCGGGCGCGGCACATAGGCGAGCTCCCAGCCGGCCGCAAGCAGCCTGATCCAGGCATCGAGATCCTCCGACGATTCGAGGCTGGTGTCGAAGCCCCCGATTGCCTCGATCGCCTCGCGCCGCATCGCCGTCAGCCCGAAGATGTTGAACTCGCGCCGGATCACCCGTTCAAGCGTCGCGGGCAGAACCTGCGGGCAATAGGTGGAGAAAAGCTCGCCGGCCCGGTCCGCCCCGAAGAAGGTCGCGTCGCCGGTCGCGAGGCCGATCCGGGGCGACGCATCGAGCGCGGCGATCATCGCCGAGACGAAATAGGGCTCGAGCATATCGTCGCCGTCGAGCAACGCTACATAGGGCGTGTCCGATGCCGCGATCGCCCGGTTGCGCGCTGTCGGCAGGCCGCCATTGTCGGTATGAAGGAAGCCGATGCGCGGATCGGAGAGATAAGGCGCGACATGCCCAGCCACCGTCTCGTCGCCGTCGTCGACGACGATCGCTCGCCAGTCCTTCCGGTCCTGCCCGATCAGCGAGTCGAGGGCGTCGGCGAGCATTGCGGACACTCCATAGGCGGGGATTACCACGGTCATCGCGGCCGGGCATGCGCCCGGCGCCCTTTCGCCTGATTGCGTCGTCATGGCGGAGGACTATAAAAGTCGGCGATGGATGCGCCAGCCTCTCTCCGTGGCCAATGTCTGCTCGCCATGCCCGGCATCGGCGACCCGCGCTTCGAAAAGGCCGTGATCGCGATGTGCGCGCATGACGAGAACGGCGCCCTCGGGGTCGGAGTCGGCCAGATCCTCCCCGGCATCACCCTGCACCGGTTGTTCGATCAGCTCTCGATCGAACCCGGCCTCGCCCCCGATTGCGGCATCCATATCGGCGGGCCGGTCGAGCCCCAGCGCGGCTTCGTCCTCCACAGCACCGATTGGACGGGCGGCGACACGCTGCTGGTCGACGGGCGCTGGGGCCTGACCTCGACGCTCGACGTGCTGCGCGCGATCGCCGAGGCCAGGGGACCGAAGCAGTGGCTGGTCGCGCTGGGCTATGCCGGCTGGGGCGAGGGACAGCTGGACAACGAGATGCGGCGCCATGGCTGGCTAGCGACTCGAGGTGACGACAGCATCATTTTCGATCAGGAAGCTCCCCGGCGATGGGAATTGGCGATGCGATCGGCCGGTATCGATCCGCGATTGCTCGCGCCCACGAGCGGGCAGGCGTAGCCGAGTCGACACTTCCGCCGTCGAACACGCCACTCGTTTCGGTAACGTACTGAAAGATTTATACTTTAGGCCTGCGGATTAAGCATTTTCCGCAAGACTTAAGGAGCAATTCAGGTCAATCTTCCCTGCGGGATGGTCGCTCACAGGGGGCGGCCAGGGCACCTTGGGGGAGTATACCCGAATGCGTAAGCTCATGTGCGCGGCGGCCGTCGCGCTGTCGGCGGTGTCGCCGGCGAATGCCGCCTGCTGGTCGGCGGATCATGCCAGCGCGGCTAGGATCCGCGATCTTCAAACCTTTCTGATGGTGGAAACCCTGCGCTGCAACGCGATGGGTTTCAACATCTCGGCGGACTACAACGCGTTCGTTCGTGGCAATCGCGCGGCGATCGGGCAGGCCAACAGCCAGCTCAAGTCGTTTTTCATAAAATCGTCCGGCCCCGTCTATGGCCAGAGCGCCTACGACCGGTTCACCACCCGGCTCGCCAACAGCTACGGCTCGGCCCGCACCAATGAAGACACCTGCGGCATGGCCGCCGGCGTCGCGGCCGAGGCCGCGCAGATGGATAATTCGAGCGAAGGGCTCGAAATGATCGCGGATCGTCAGGGCCTCGACCCTGTGCTGCCCGGTGGCCGTTGCGGCCAGAGCTCGATGGCCGCGCGCGAGCGCTAGGCCTTACGATCGACTTTGAACCCCCTCGCTCCAGAAGAGGGGGATCTCGTCGAGCGATGAAAGCCGGACCGTGGACGCTATGCGCCCGCGGCTTTTTTTTGCCTGCTCCAATTCTCCGCTCCTTGAGGGGGGCATCGCATATAAAGATATCTTTATATTTGCATTTGGCGGCCTGCCCGGCTATTGCGCGGCCATTGCCGCCGGCGATCCGGCTGCCCCAGTCTCGAGGAGAAGCAAGGTGGCCACCGCCGTTGCGACCGATTTCAACGATTATGTCATCGCCGATCTGAGCCTCGCCGAGTTCGGGCGGGCGGAGATCAACATCGCCGAGACCGAGATGCCCGGCCTGATGGCGCTGCGGGCCGAGTTCGGCCCGTCGCAGCCCTTGAAGGGCGCGCGGATAACGGGATCGCTCCACATGACGATCCAGACCGCTGTGCTGATCGAGACGCTGACCGCCTTGGGCGCCCAGGTGCGCTGGGCGACCTGCAACATCTTTTCGACCCAGGACCATGCCGCCGCGGCGATTGCCGCGTCGGGCGTGCCGGTGTTCGCGATCAAGGGCGAGAGCCTGGCCGATTATTGGGACTATGTCGGCTCGATCTTCGACTGGGGCGACGAGACCGCCAACATCATCCTGGACGACGGCGGCGACGCGACCATGTTCGCGCTGTGGGGCGCCAAGCTCGAAGCCGGCGCCGCGCTCGGCGAGCCTGAAAACGACGAGGAGGTCGAGTTCCAGCGCGCGCTCAAGGCGTTCATCGCCAAGCGCCCGGGCTATCTGACCGAGACGGTCCGCAACCTCAAAGGCGTGTCGGAAGAGACGACCACCGGCGTGCATCGCCTTTACGAGATCGCCAAGAAAGGCGAGCTGCCCTTCCCCGCGATCAACGTCAACGACAGCGTCACCAAGTCGAAGTTCGACAATCTCTACGGCTGCAAGGAATCGCTGGTGGACGCGATCCGCCGCGCCACCGACGTGATGCTCGCCGGAAAGGCGGCCTGCGTCGCCGGTTTCGGGGACGTCGGCAAGGGCTCGGCCCAGTCGCTGCGCAACGGCGGCGCTCGCGTGATGGTCACCGAAGTCGATCCGATCTGCGCGCTTCAGGCGGCGATGGAGGGCTTCGAGGTCGTGACGATGGAAGAGGCCGTCAACCGCGCCGACATCTTCGTCACCGCGACCGGCAATGCCGATGTCATCACCGCCGAGCACATGGCGGCAATGAAGCCGATGTCGATCGTCTGCAACATCGGCCATTTCGACAGCGAGATCCAGAT
>CAMLSA010000089.1 GCA_946482655.1 uncultured Sphingomonas sp.
GCTTCACCCAAGCCGGGAAGCATCTCGGCAAGCTCGCGGCGGTCGAGGACCCTTGACAGAACCCCCGCGATGACGAGGAGTTTCACTTGCGCATTGCGAGAATGACGGGCAACGCAGAGTTGGTGAAGGCACTCGAGCAGATCAATGGGCGCATTCATTTTGTGCGCTGGATCGACTTACGCCTGCGCCCCCCTCCTCCCGGTGTCCGTCACAACGGCGAATTCATCGATATGCTGATGCGGCGCGATGCGGACGCCTGTGCAAAGCGTATCGCCACCATGATCAACCGCCGCTATGACGAGATTGTCGAGGTTATTCGAGCCGGCATCGCCGACATCTATGTTGGAGCCGAATTCTAACGCGCAAGATTTGGCGCAGTTCAAGTGATGTCAGGCCGCGCGCGTCGCATCGAGCGAGGGGCGTGGGTGACCCAGATGCCGCGTCGAAGGCTCCGACGACAGCGAAAGACGGAAATGATCGATGGCGTTGTTGAGCTGCGACGCCACGTCGTCCTCAACGGCCAGTTTTCCATCGACGACGGAAAACTGGGACTGCACGAGGAAAAAGCTCTGCACCACATGGCGTACGCCCATCGAGTGCAGGACGGGCCGCAATCCGTAATCTAGGGCGAGCACATGCGCAGGGCTGCCGCCTGTGGCAAGCGGCAGCGCAGCCTTCCCGGCAAGAGCGAACTGCCGGAGGATGTCGAGAAAAGCCTTCAGCAGACCCGTATAAGAAGCCTTGTAGATCGGCGTCGCCACGATGAGCCCGTCCGCGTTGCAGGTGGCATCCACTGCTTCCTTGAGCTTGGCATTGCTCAAGTCGCCGCGGAGCAACGCCTTCGGATCGAGGTCGATGACGTGAATATGCCTGCCTTGCGAGTCGCTTCGCGCCAAAACGTGTGCCAGAGCATACTCTGCCAGCTTAGCAGTGGTTGAGTTGCGCGATGGACTGCCGGAGATAGCCACGATGGAGTAGGTCATTTCCGCTTCCTCTTAAACGCATGGGTGGCATCCACTCACAGCCCAAATAAAGCATACAATTTTGTATTTGTAAATGTATGCAGATGTGGAACAAACCATGATTTTCGCTTGGTCAACCTAGCGGATTTCGAGGCAAACCCAACCTCTCACGCAAGGTCGACTCGGTGTAGCTGCGGGGAAAAACGCCTCGCGACTGCAGGATCGGTACGACCTGATCGACAAAAATCTCCAGAGCGTCGGGTAGCAGCGGGGCATTGATCACAAATCCATCCGCCGCCTCGTCTTGCCACCAATCGATGAGACGGTCGGCGACCTGATCCGGCGTGCCCGCAATCAGCCGCATGCGCAAAGCCAGTTGCCGCAGTGAAAGCTTCTCGTCGAGAGCGACGTCGACCATGGATTTCAGGATGCCGATCGGCGTGGCGGACTCCTTCGGAAGATTGAAGTCCTTCTCCTGCAGCACCTGGTCAACGTTGATCCTTTCAAGATCAATGCCCAATTGCTTCGACAGCGCCTCGATCCGCTGCTCGGCCGGATCGAGCCCGGCTTCGTACTCGGCGACGAGCCGCTTGACCTCTGCCTCGGTCGACCCGATCAGCGGCACAAAGCTCGGCAGGACCAGCGTGGAGCCCTCGGGGCGGCCCTGCGCGCGAGCGGCCGCTCGCGCCTCGGCGACGAAGCGCCGGCCGGCCGGCTTGCTCCCCAGGAACGCATAGATGATCTCGCCGAAACGGCTGGCGAGCCTTTTGCCCTGGTCCGAGCCGCCTGCCTGCACGACCACCGGCGGGCCGTAAGGCGGCAAAGGCACGTTGAGGGGACCCGCAACCTTGAAATATTTCCCCTCATGGTTGATCGGCATCACTTCGCCGAACGGATTTGGATTGGGGCCGATCGCCTCATCCCACGGGAATTTCCAGCTGTTCCAAAGGCCATGGACAACCTCCAGGAACTCTTCCGCCCGCTCATAGCGATTGTCATGTGTGGCAATCGCGGCGCCGTAGTTGGCCGCGACGGCGGGGTTGGCGGTTGTGACCGCGTTCCAGCCGATGCGGCCGCCCGAAAGCAGGTTCACCGAGGCGATTTGCCTGGCGAGCGTGTAGGGCAGGCTGAAGCTGGTGGAGGCAGTCACAATCCCGCCGATGTCTGGCACGCGGCCTGTGATCGCTGCCGCAAGCACGATAGGGTCGAACGGATACTCAGGACGAACCTTCGGGTTGGGGGTTAGTTGCGGCTGGTCGGCTAGAAAGAAGGCATCGATCCGGCCGCGCCGGGCGATCTCGGCGCTGCGGATATAATTCTCCAGGTCAAAGATCCTCGCCCGGTTTCCCCGGCCCTCATTCCAGGAATTGGGGAGAACCCCCGAGGAGTTCAGCCAGCTGACAAGATACATCCTGCGTTTGCGCATTAAGAGGCCTCCTGGGTTCTGCCGCCAAAAAGACGCCGCCACATTCCGGTCCGTTCGACCGGCGTGATCGGGCTGGCAAGGGTGTCGCTATTGAAGACGATCCGCTCGCGCCGACGCTCCGTCCTCGGGTCTGGGATCGGAACCGCCGAAAGCAGCGCGCGTGTGTAGGGGTGCTTCGGATTGCGGAAGAGCTCGTCGACCCGGCCGCGCTCGACGATGCGGCCGCGATACATCACGATCACGGAATGGGCGATCTCAGCGACCACCGAAAGATCGTGCGAGACGAAGAGGTAGGAAAGGTTGAGTTCCTTCTGCAGTTCTTTGAGAAGCGTCAGCACCTCTGCCTGAATAGACACGTCGAGAGAGGAGACGGGCTCGTCGAGCACCAGGAGCCGCGGATACAGCATCAGCGCACGCGCGATGGCGATGCGCTGGCGCTGCCCGCCGGAGAATTCGTTGGGATAGCGCGCGGCGTGCTCCGGCTTGAGGTGCACCCGCTCGAGCAGCTCCATGACGCGGCGCTCAGCGAGCTTGCGATCCATTCGGTTGATGACCGCCGGCTCCATCAGGATGTCCCTGACCGTCATCATCGGGTCTAGCGACGCATATGGATCCTGGAAGACCATCTGCACGCATTTGCGCATCCGCCGCCTATCGCGCGGCGGCATTCGGTGAACGTCCTGGCCATCGAACAGAATAGTGCCGTGGGTGATTGGCTCCAGGTTGAAAAGCGATCGGATGAGCGTCGTCTTTCCCGAACCCGACTCGCCGACGATGCCGAGCGTGGTGCCCGCCTCCACGTCGAGATCGACGCCGGCGACGGCCTTGATCACCCCCACCCTGCCCCGAATAACGCCGCGCGAATAGACGGGAAAATGCTTCCCGACATTCCGCATCGATAGGATCGGAGCTCCCTCAGCACCGACCTTCCTTTCAAAGGCTGAATGGATCACCTCGGCATCGGGCGCGACATCGCTGGGGGCACTCAGGTCAGGCGTGTGGTTCAATCGGGGGATGCTGTGGAGCAGCTTGCGTGTATAAGATGACGCTGGCTGGTAGAAAATCTCATCCACCGTGCCTTGCTCGACCACTTCGCCGCGCTGCATGACCGCGACGCGATCTGCACGGCCCGCCACCACACCAAGGTCGTGCGTTATGAGAAGCAGCGCCGCCCCGGTGAGCGCCTGTGCTTTCTTGAGCGCATCCAGCACCTGGGCCTGCACGGTCACGTCGAGCGCGGTGGTCGCTTCGTCGGCAATGATCAAATCGGGGTTGTTCGCCATCGCCATGGCGATGACTACGCGCTGGCGCATGCCGCCTGAAAGCTCGTGCGGATAGCTGTTCATACGCTCGCGCGCATGCGGGATGCCCATCGTTTCGAGAAGCTCCAGCGTGCGCTCGGCCATCTCCCTCTCGCTCAGCTTCTGGTGGGCCCTAATGCCTTCCCTGATCTGTGCGCCGATGGTGTAGACGGGGTTGAGCGACGTCATCGGATCCTGCGGCACGAGGCCGATGCGGCTGCCGCGCAGGGCCCGGCGCCGCTTCTCGGAGGCACCGAGCAGTTCCTCCCCGCGCCAGCGTATGGAGCCGGCCACGCGCGCGTTCCTGGGAAGGAGGCCCATGACGGCAAGCGCCGAGACCGACTTGCCCGAGCCGGATTCGCCGACCAGCGCCAGCACCTCGCCCGATCCGATAGACCAGCTTACGTCGCGCACTGCCTCGATCGGCTCTTCCCTGTGCCGGTCGAAGCTGACGGTAAGGCCGGAGACGCTGACCAGCGGCGCGCCGGTGCCGCCCGCGATATGGACGCTCTCGCTCATATGGGGCCTCATTTCCTCTGCTGCTTGGGATCGAGGGCGGCCCGCAAGCCGTCTCCGATGAAGGCCACGCAGAGCCCGATCAGGATGATGAAGAGCCCCGGGAAGTAGAAGAGCCAGGGGCGGGTAGAAATCGCACCTTGGGCCTGGTTGATCAGGAGCCCGAGCGAGGTGTCCGGAGGCTGCACGCCGAAGCCGAGGTAGGAAAGAGCGGTCTCCGACAATATGGCGCTCGCCACCAGCACCGTGGCCGCGACGATGATCGGCCCCACCGTGTTCGGAAGCAGGTGGCGGAAGATGATGCGCACCGGCCCCGCTCCGGCGATCTTCGCCGCGATGACGAATTCGCGCGTTCTAAGCGAGAGCACTACCGAGCGCACGACACGCGCCAGCACCGTCCATGAGAGGGTCGCCAGCACGAGCGCCACCAGCAGCCAGCCGTGCTCCCCGCCCTGAGACTGCCGGGCGAGGAAGGCGGCGACCGCCAGGAGTGGGAAAATCATGATGAGATCGACGATCCGCATCAGGAGCGAGTCCGCCCAGCCGCCGACATAGCCGGCGACCGCACCCCAGATCGAGCCGATCAGCGTGGCGAGCACCGCCACCGTTCCAGCGATGGAGAGCGAGCGCTGCGTGCCCCGCATCACGCCCGCCATGAGATCGTAGCCCAGATGATCGGTCCCGAAGGGATGCTCCCAGCTCGGCGGCGCCGACAGGTCGGACGTCGATACGGCATAGGAATATTTCCACAAGGGCCCGCCGGCGAAGGCGAAGAGCACGATCAGGATCAGGATGACGAGCGAGACGACTGATGCCTTGTAGCTAAAGAACTTGCGCGCAATGGCACGCCAGGGACGGTAGACCTGCTCCTGCGCAGGCGCCTGTCCTATTTCCACTGCTCTATCGCTCATAGCGGATGCGGGGGTCGAGGACGGCATAGAGGATATCCGCAATCAGATTGAAGACCATGATGATGAGACCGGCCACCAGCAGCCAGCCGAGAACGACATAGACGTCGTTGTTCTGGATTCCGGTGACGAGGAGGTCTCCCATCCCGCGCCATTGGAAGACCGTCTCGGTGACGACGGACTCGCCGAGAATGACGGCGCCGCCCGCAGCCACAACGGTAAGCATAGGCGCAAGCGAGGTTCGCAGGCCGTGCGCCAGCACCACGCGCGTCTCCGAAAGGCCCTTGGCCCTGGCAAGCTTCACATATTCGCTGTTTAACGCGTCGATTAGGGCCACACGGCCGTAGCGGCTCCATTTCCCGCAAGCCTGCATGGAAAGCGCGATCGTGGGGAGCGCCAGCACACCGATGAGAAGCAGCACCCGATCCCACGGTGTGCTCGCCGTCATGCCCGCGCCATCCCCGGACGTATAGAGCAGCCTGAACCCAAGCTCCTGATTGATGCTGATCGCCAGCCGCTTGAGCTGCAGCGCAAGCCAGAACACCGGCATCGATATCATCGCGACGGCGACGAAGCTGATAATATGGTCGGCCCAGGAAAACTGCAGCACTGCGCCGATAACCGACGCCGCGACAGCCATCAAGAATGCGAGCACGATGCCGAGCGCCAGGAGCCGCAGCGAAACACCAAGGCGCTTCACGAGCTCCGCACCGATATCGATATTGTGAATGCTCGGCCCGAAATCCCCGACGAACAGGCCGGAGAGCCACATCCAGTATCGGTCGAGAAGTGGCTGATCGAGCCTCAACTTGACCGCCATGGCGTGCAGCACCTCGGGCGGCGGAGGCGGCTGCATGGTCTTCAATCCCGCGAGCGGATCGCCGGAGAAGCTGATGACGACGAACATGAGAAAGCTGGCGATCAGCATCATCGGGATCATGACAAGCAGTCGCCTGACCAGATAGGCTAGCAAGCTCAACTCCCTGCAGCTTGGAAAATCATCGGCGGAACGATTTGGGTGAAGGGGCCGTCATGCCGGAAGCTGCCCGGCCCCTTCCGCCCATTCACTCCGCTAAACCCCATTCGGCCGTGTTGTAGGCCGGACCAAGTTGGTTCGGATTGTCGCGCAGGTTGAGGATCGCTTCCTTGTAGATCAGCGCCGTCGGCAACTGATAGATCGGGAATAGCGCCGCGTAATCCATCGCGAGCTCGTCGGCCTCGGACAGGATTGCGGCAGATTCCTCTATTGACGAGGCTGCCGCAGCCTTGCCGATGATCTCCTCGATTTTCGGATCATTGAAGCCGAAATAGTTCTGACGGGTATCCCTGAGGAAAATCTGCCCCGCCTTCACCGCGGGAAAGACCTGCTGCGAGAAATAGTTGAGGTGAAGGTCGAAATTGCCGCTCAGGAGATAGTCGGCGGTGGCGTTCGGGCCGGTCAACAAATCCGTCTTGAGGCCGAGCGGGGCGATATAGCCTGTGATCAGTCGTGCCATGTCGTTGGCCGCCGGATAGCCGGGCGGAAAGCTAAGCCGAAGCGTGGATACAGGCTTGCCGGAGGGATCCAGCAGACTGCCTCCGCTGAGCTTGTAGCCCGCCTCGGAGAGGATCCCCTTCGCCTTCTCCACGTCCCCCGTACCGTAGCCGCGCGCTCCCCTGCGGTCGGCATAACCTGCCTGGTTGGGCAGGAACATCACGCTGCCCATATGGGGCCAGTTGCGCAAATACGGATCAGCGGTCTTGGCCTTCAGGTCACCGGCGTCAATAGCCGTCAGAACCGCCTTGCGCAGCGCGATGTCGGACATCGGGCCGGCTTTGGAGTTGAGGCCCATGAAATACCAGTTGGCGGACGGATTCATCTGGAAATCGATGCCGAGATAATCGAGGCCCGCCGCCTGCTCGACCATGTCCTGGGTGGCGCCCTGCGGATAGATCACATCGACCTCGCCGTTTTCGAGCGCCGTCAGCTGCTGAGTTGAATCGGTGATGATCCGGAATTTCAGCTTGTCCAGATAAGGCCCTTTTTCGCCATACCATTTCGGATTTGGCACAAGCGTGACGAGTTGCCCCGGATCGAACGACTCGACCATGTAGGGTCCGCCCGACCAGGCCGGCACCTCATTGGAGAGGAAGTTGTTGTAGCTCTCCGCGATGTCGCCGTGCTTCTCGGCTAGATGAGCCGGATAGAGGAACATGAAAAGTCCTTGCCAGCCCAGGAACGGCTCGCTGAATGTCGCCGTCACGACTTTTCCGGTCTCGTCCTGCTCGAGCGTTTCGATGAAGTCGTGGCCATAGCTCGCATTGATCAGGCATTCCGGGCAGTCGCGGCGGTTTTGCGTCTTCCAGAAATAGATGAAGTCGTCGCCCGTTATCGGGACGCCGTCGCTCCACACCGCATCTTCCCTGATCCTGTAGACCACGGTTTGGGGATCGGTCGATGTAAGCTCGGCGCTCTCCAGGAGGTCGGTGTTCATCTTCAGGGTGAAGTCCGGCTGCACCATGAAAGCCGACGGAACGATTGGCAGCGTTACCGTGCGGACCACGGCGTTGTTGCCGAGGGCCGAGGTGACGTTCCAGTTGGTGATGTCGCGCGTGACTGCGAAGGTAACCTCACCGCCCTTTCCGGGCGTGCCCGAATTGACGGTCGTGATCAACTCCCCGGTGACCAAATTGTCCTGAGCAAGGACAGCGGTCGGCGCCGTCAACACTACCAATGCAGATAGAATTGTTGTTAGACCATGTAGTCGGATGTTCATGTATTACTCCCATCCATACGAGTACATATTTCTATTAACCCGATGCAAATCGGACCCGAATTGAGATTTTTTGTTGTACGACTTCTCAATACCGGATCACGACTGCGAGTGTTCCCCGTATTGTTTTTCAACACAATACGTTCTTCGCTGCGTTTTTACTGTTGCTTGTTTTGCAGCACGGCAAGCAGAGTTTCGTGAGATGACCGCCCTGTCAATGGAGCCACGGCTGGATTCCCGCATCGTAGGACCAGGCAGCCATTGACCGGCGGACCCGGATTCCTACGCAGTCTTGGCTGCGGACACGACCACCTCGATCAGGACGTTTTCGCCGAGGTCAGCGACGCCGATGGTCGCACGGGTGGGCAAAAGCTCACCGGGCAGCCATTCGAGCCAGGCCTCGTTCATTCCTTCCTTCTGCGAGAAATCGGAGATGTAGATCATCGCCGTGAGCAGATGCGCCTTTGAGGAGCCCACCTTTTGCAGCAGTTCGTCGATCTTGCGGCAGATCTGCTGTGTCTGGCCCTTCATGTCGACGCTCAGGTCATCGGCAATAAGGCCGCCAAAATAGAGCACCCTGTTGTGCTCGACCACCCGATGGTTGATGCGTGTCTGCATGTGACGCTTGATCATAACCTTCTCCTTCATTGTTCGCTGGTGTTGATGGAAATTGCAGATTCAGCAGCACGGCCCTAGTCCAGGGGCTGGCCCTCCGCAGCCGGCGCCAGGCCCGCTATCTCGGCTACGGAGAGTGGCTTAAGCGGGGGGCGGATGCGGTAGTACCCAACAGCATCCTGCGGGGTCCGGCGCGCCGCTGCGATGACTTCCGTGACCACGGGGCCGCAGATGCGGCCTTGGCACGGCCCCATGCCGCACCGCAGGAAGGCCTTCGCCTGATTTGGCCCGGGCGCCCCAAGCGCCACGGCTTCGCGGATCTGTCCGGCGGTTACTTCTTCACAGCGGCACACGAGCGTATCATCCGCGGGCACAAGCACTTCATCGGACGGCGCATAGAGCGCCTCCAGGAAGGGGCGGATCGCCCGATCGCGCGCGAGCCGCGCCATTACGGACCGGGCTTCGCCCGTAGTAGCCTTGCCCGCCCTGGCGGCGATGCGCAGGGCCGCGAGCCTCCCTCCGAGAGCGGCGGAAACGGCGCCGCCGATTCCTGCTCCGTCGCCGGCGACGTAGACATTCTGGATTCTCGTTTCGCCGAACGGATCCAGCCTAGGCACGAAACAGCGCTGACTTGCGCTCCAATCCTGCTCGCAACCGAGGAGGCGCGTGATCTGCTGGTTGGGTATCACGCCCTGGTGCAGGCCCACGGTGCCCGCCGAAATGCGATGGCGCTGGCCTTTGATCGTGAAGCTGACGGCTTCCGCCGCCTCGCGGCCCTCGATCGCAACCGCCTGCGCATGGCGATAGACCGGCACGCCCGCGCGGGCGAGCTGCCGGATCATGGCCAAGCCTTTCCTCAGATAGGCCGGAGCGCGCAACGCCCCGAAGAGATGCGGCAGCGCCCGGCGGAGCGCGCCAGGCGCTGTGGTCTCGACGACCGCTCTGGGAGGCGATCCAGCCTCCGTCATTTGCTGTGCCACCAGGAAAAGGAGAGGGCCACAGCCGACCAATACCGTATCGTCACTGACGAGCTCGTGCGCCTTAAGCAGGATCTGCAACGCGCCGGCCGTCATCACGCCCGGCAGAGTCCAGCCCGGCAAAGGCGTGGCGCGCTCCATGGCACCCGTGGCTATGATCACCGATCCCGCAGTGACTTCGCCACTGCCAGTCGCGCCGCTGTAGTTGATACGGAGCGACGCATCGACATTCCAGACAATCGTGCCTGGCATGTAGACCGCGGAACTCGTCCTGAAAGCCTCGGCAAGAGCTCTACCCCTGGCATAATCTTCACCCATCAGCGCCAGCCGCCCCGCATCCGCCCGCTCGATGGCGCGATAGATCTGCCCGCCAGGCGCGTCCTGCTCATCGAAGACGACTACGGAAAAGCCGGCGCGAGATGCCTCCACCGCCGCGGCCATACCCGCGGGGCCGGCGCCGATTATCGCGACATCATATGCGCTCATGTGCTTCCCACCCGCGCCGCGCCGCGCTGGCGGCGCACCCGCATACCTGGCAGCACCTTCACCATGCAGGCCTGCCGGTTAGGGATCCCGTCGATCTCGACCAGGCATTCGAAGCACACGCCCATGAGGCAGAAGGGCCCGCGTTCGGACGCTGAAACCGCTGTGCTGCGCAGGACCCTTTCGCCGGCAAGCAGCAGCGCGGCCGCCACGGTATCGCCGTCCTCCGCCTCGAGTCTGTGCCCTTCGAAATCGAAAGAGAGCCTTGCCTTACGCGACGTCGCGATGCGCTTGAACATCAAACCTCCCTGCGCTGAAGGCGGCGAATTCTTCATCAAGGCGGCCGCGCGCGATCATCGGCGCGAGCGCCAGCGCATGAGCGCCTGCCAGAGTGACGCCGGAATGGCAGTTCACCACGAAGGCGCCCGGATGAGTCCGCGATTGCTCGTAGATGGGAAACCCGTCGCCGGACATGACGCGGAGCGCGGCCCAGGCCCGCACGACCTGCAGCTTTCTGAGAAATGGAAAGGTGCGGGCGGCGCGTCTGGCAATCTCCGCCATGACGTTTGGCCGCGACGCGGTATCGAAGCCCGAGTCTTCGTAGCTGTCTCCCATGAGGAATGTGCCTTCCTCCGTCTGGCGAACGAAGGCGGTTGGCATAGGCAGGACCGTCGCTGCGCGCTCCGTGACAAGAATCTGCCCCTTGAGCGGAGAGACCGGCGCGCTGAGCCCCACCATTGGCGCGAGCGCGCGGTTAGCAAGGCCAGCGGCGAGCACCACTCTCTCCGCCGCGAACACCCCGGCGGCGGTCGTGACGCGATAACCCGAGCCGTCCCTTGCTATCGCGGTCACACGGGCGTCGGCATGATAGCGTCCGCGCCCTTGCAGGAGCCCAGCATGCAGCGCTCGCAAGAGGTGAAGCGGGCTCGCATGGCCGTCGTGCGGGGACCACGAGCCGCCAATGACTGCTTCACCCAAGCCGGGAAGCATCTCGGCAAGCTCGCGGCGGTCGAGGACCCTTGCTTCATAGCGCTCCGGCCCATGCACTTGCCGCATCCGTTCGATGAGATTGGTACGGGCCTGCAGTTCCTCCTCAGAAAGGCAGGTATGCACTCCTCCAGCCTTGTAATAATGCGGCGATACGCCGGTCTCCCCGGCGAGCTCTCCGGCGAATTCCGGCCAGAGGTCGGCCGAGCGGCGTGTCCAACGCGCATATTCGGACATGCCGTCGCCTTTCGACTGCACCCACACGAGCCCGAAATTGCCGCGGGACGCCCGAAAAGCCACATCCCCCTCGTCGAGGACGATGACGCCTTGCCCGATTTTCGCCAGCCCGTAGCTTATGGCGGCGCCAACCAAGCCGCCCCCGACGACGATCGTATCGGCATGCTGAACCGCCATGCTGAAGCCACCTCCGCTGGCACCGGCCGGTTGGCACGGCGCATGTCAGAAACCGGCTAAACTCAATCAACAGCGCAGTCGATAGCGCGCTGCAAGGATTCCCGCGATGCGGGAGCAGATCGCGCCGCCTTCGACACACCGTGCAAAGTGGTCCAATCCTGAGTGAATGGGCAGAACGGCAGCGAGTGCGACTGATCGTATGACCGCATCCTGCTGCGCTGGGTGCGGCAGGGTGCGCCCGTTCAAAAGAAGCGGGAGCGCCGCCCGATGACAATTGACCAGCCACGGCTTGACCAGGAATCTTCCCCTGGTTCGCAGATGCCTGCCACCACCGTTACCCATGGCCAGGTGCTGAAGATTGCGTTGCCAATCACCCTGGCATCGATATCGACACCCCTGGTCGGCATCGTTGACACTGCAGTTGTCGGGCAGTTGGGGAACGAAGCCCTGATCGGCGGCATCGCTGCCGCCAACGTGATCATCAACCTCGTCTTCTTCACCTTCAACTTCCTGCGTTCCCCCACCACTGCCATGGTTTCGCAAGCGTTCGGGGCGGGACACGGGATAGAGATGCTCGCGCATGCGCTCCGCGCCATATGCTTGGCTTTCGCGGCAGGCCTCATCGCAGTGGCGCTACAGTGGCCGATTGCCTATGCCGGCTTTTCCCTGCTCGGCGTCGGCGAGGATGTAAGGGCAGCCGGAATGGTCTATTTCGGCATCCGCGTCTGGTCAGCGCCGCTGCTGCTCGTCAATTATGCGCTGGTGGGCTGGCTCTTCGGCCAGGGCTCTTTCCTGCCGGGCCTTGCCCTCCAGGCAGTGCTCAACCTCGTCAACGCAATACTCAGTATCGCTTTCGTCCTCCATTTCGATTGGGGTGTTGCCGGCGCGGCGCTGGCGACGGTGGCCGCAGAGACGGCCACCGCTCTCGCCGGCGGCATTCTGATAGCGCGCGCTCTTCATGGAAAGGCACGGGCAGTGCTTTCAGCCCTGCCGGACATGCGCCAACTGAAGCGGATACTCAGCATCAATGCAGACATTCTTCTGCGATCCATGATTCGCTTTTTCAGCATCGCTCTCTTCACGCGGGAGAGTGCCGCTTTTGGCACGGCGATGCTCGCAGCCAACGTCGTGCTGATGAACCTCTTCTATTTTTCCGGCGCGATGATCCAGGGGCTTGCCGTCGCCGCCCAGCACCTTGCCGGAAGGGCGGTGGGCGGGTGTGACCGCGTCATGTTCGAAACATCGGTAAACCTCTCCGTCTTCTGGAGCGTTGCGACGGGCTTTGCTGTGGCGGCGGTCTATCTCATCGTTCAAGACCCGATCATCGCGCTCATGACGGCAAGTCCTGATGTACGTGCGCTCGCTCACGCCTATTTTCACTGGGCGCTACTGACTGCCCCGCTCGGCAGTCTTGCCTTCGTCATGGATGGCGTCTTCATAGGTGCGACCTGGGCGCGCGACATCCGCAACATGATGCTCGTCGCTTCGGCCTGCTACCTGCTGCTCATCTTCACCCTTATCCCCTGGCTCGGCAACGATGGACTATGGATCGCCTTCCTCGCGTTCCTCGCCGTGCGCGGTTTCACGCTTCGTTGGCGCATGAACCGGCTGATGTCACGCACCTTTCCGCTCCCCTCCCGATAGCCGTCAGCGGAAGCCCCCCGGCGGAATTTCTTTCTGTATGCAATTAAAAATATTGATTTGAATGTAGAAGTGTACTTTACTGAGGTGGTACCGATACCCGAGAGTTGGAAGCATTCTACGGAGGCATCGACGCGATGGGTGCACCGGAATTCCCTGAGGAGGCCACCTCCAATGAACGGCTGGGGACCGTTCAATCCGTCGAGCGCGCCATCTCCCTCCTGGAGGTGCTGGCGGAACACGGATCGGGAATGCGCCTGAGGGAGATCACCGCGGTCGCAGAGCTTTCCCGTTCGACCACTCACAGGCTGCTCACCACATTGGAAAAGCGGCATTTCGTGCAGTTCAATCGGCATGATGGACGCTGGTATATCGGCCGCCAGGCCTATTTGGTGGCGAGCGCCTTCGTTCATAAGCGGGCCTTCGTCGCCTCCGCCATCCCATACATGCGCAGGCTCAGGGACCTGACGCATGAGACCGCCAATCTCGGCATTGCCGAAGGCCACGACGTGGTCGTTCTGGCGCAGATCGAGAGCCGCGAGGCAAGACTTTCGGTGGCCAAGGTGGGCGGCCGCATGCCCATCCACTGTTCGGGAATGGGCAAGGCCATCCTCGCCGCCTATCCGGAGAAAGAGGTCAGAGCCGTCATCGCAAATATGGCGGTGAGCACGGATGCCCTGGGCCCCTGCTACAGTGACGACCTGCATGTCACCAGGCGTCGCGCCTACGCCATCGACGACGAAGGCTTGGCCCGGGGCGTGCGGTGCGTCGCCTCCGTGGTTTACGGTGCCAACAGCGAACCTCTCTGCGCCATCTCCGTCTCCGGTCATGTCAGCCGCCTGACGGACGAGCGCATCGAAGCGGTTGGCCCGCTCGTGTCGTCTGT
>CAMLSA010000090.1 GCA_946482655.1 uncultured Sphingomonas sp.
GGGGCCAATCCTATATTGGAACTGGCGTCCATGTGATCGTGGGAGTTGGCAGTGGCAAGCAACGATCTGTTTTCGGATTTCACCCGGACTTACGAAGCGCGCCGTCAGACGGAGATGACGCTGGAGGACTATCTGCGAGGGTGTCGCGGCGATCCGATAATGTATGCCAGCGCGCCGGAACGGCTGCTCGCGGCGATTGGCGAGCCCGAGATCATCGACACCGCCAAGGATCCCCGCCTCGGCAGGATCTTCATGAATCGGACGATCCGTACTTATTCGAGCTTCACCGAATTTCATGGGATGGAAGAGACGATCGAGCGCATCGTGAGCTTCTTCCGCCACGCTTCGCAGGGGCTCGAAGAGCGCAAGCAGATTCTCTATCTGCTCGGCCCCGTCGGAGGCGGGAAATCATCGCTCGCCGAGCGCCTGAAGGCGTTGATGGAAGTCCACCCGATCTATGTCCTCAAGGCCGGCGATCAGATCAGCCCGGTATTCGAAAGCCCGCTCGCTTTGTTCGATGCGGAACTGAACGGCCCGATGATCGAAGACAAGTTCGGCATTCCGCGCCGTCGCCTGTCGGGGCTGATCAGCCCCTGGTGCCGCAAGCGACTCGACGAATTCAGCGGCGATATTTCGCGCTTCAGCGTCGTCCGCCTAATGCCGTCCCGCGTGCACCAGATCGGCATCGCGAAGACCGAGCCGGGTGACGAGAACAACCAGGATATCTCCTCGCTGGTCGGCAAGGTCGACATCCGCAAGCTGGAGATGCTCGCCCAGAACGATCCCGACGCCTACAGCTATTCGGGCGGGCTCAACCGGGCCAACCAGGGCCTTCTCGAATTCGTCGAGATGTTCAAGGCTCCGATCAAAATGCTGCACCCGCTGCTGACGGCGACGCAGGAAAGCAATTATCTGGGCACCGAGAACATCGGAGCGATTCCGTTCACCGGCATGGTCATGGCGCACTCCAACGAGTCGGAGTGGCAGAACTTCAAGAACAACAAGAACAACGAAGCCTTCATCGATAGAATATACGTGATCAAGGTGCCCTATTGCCTGCGGGCGACCGAGGAGCGGTTGATCTATGAAAAGCTGATCCGGGGATCGGAGTTGGCCAAGGCGCCCTGCGCACCCGGCACGCTCGACATGCTGGCGCGCTTCTCCGTGCTGACGCGGCTGCGTGAGCACGAAAACAGCAACGTCTATTCCAAGATGCGGGTCTATGACGGCGAAAGCCTGCGTGAGGTCGATCCGCGGGCGAAGAGCATGCAGGAATATAAAGACGCCGCCGGTGTCGACGAGGGCATGGACGGCATCTCGACTCGCTTCGCCTTCAAGGCGCTGTCGGCGACCTTCAACCATGACACGACGGAGGTCGGAGCCGATCCGGTCCATCTGATGTATGTTCTCGAACGCATGGTGCGTCAGGAGCAGGTGCCGAGCGAAACCGAGACCCGCTATCTGGAATTCATCAAGGGCGAGCTGGCGCCGCGCTACGCCGAGTTCATCGGCAACGAGATTCAGAAGGCCTATCTCGAATCCTACCATGATTACGGTCAGAATCTGTTCGATCGCTATGTCGCTTATGCCGATGCCTGGATCGAGGATCTCGATTTCAAGGATCCCGATACGGGCCAGCTGCTCGACCGCGACATCATCAACCAGGAGCTGACCAAGATCGAGAAGCCGGCGGGTATCGCCAATCCCAAGGATTTCCGTAACGAAGTGGTCAAGTTCGCGCTGCGGATGCGCGCCAGCAACCACGGCCGCAATCCTTCCTGGACCTCCTATGAGAAGATCCGCGAGGTGATCGAACGGCGCATGTTCAGCCAAGTCGAGGATCTGCTCCCGGTGATCAGCTTCGGCTCCAAGAAGGATAGCGAGAGCGAGAAAAAGCATGAGGAGTTTGTGAGCCGGATGGTGTCGCGCGGCTACACGGAACGCCAGGTTCGGCGGCTGGTTGAGTGGTACATGAGGGTGAAACAGGCCGGATAGTGGAGGCGGGCGAACGCGCTGATGTATATTATCGACCGACGCCTTAATCCCGGTGGCAAGAGCCTGGTCAACCGACAGCGATTTTTGCGGCGGGCGAAGGCTCTGGTCCAACGCGCTGTCCGCGACAGCCTGGCCGATCGCAGTATCAAGGATCTCGATCAGGAGAGCGAGGTAACCATCGTCCGCGACGGGGTCAGTGAACCGGTGCTGCGTCGCGCGGCGACAGGCGGCAACCGCGAGCATATATTCCCCGGCAACCAGGACTATCTCGAAGGCGACCTGATCCCGCGGCCCCCCGCCGGAGGTGGGGGCGGGGCCGATGCGGGCACTGGTGAAGGCGAGGATGAATTTCGGTTTGTCCTCACCCGCGAGGAGTTTCTCGATCTTTTTCTCGACGACCTCGAACTGCCCGATATGGCCAAGCGGCGGCTGATAGCCGGAGACGTCCAAGGTATCCGCCGCGCCGGCTATACGACCAGCGGCTCACCTTCCAGCCTCTCGGTCGCGCGCACGATGCGCAACTCGCTTTCCCGCCGGATCGCGCTGAGGCGGCCCGGCACCGAAGAGATGCGCCTGCTCGACGAAGAGATCGAGCGGCTGGAGAGGCTGGGCGGCGATCCGCAACAATTGGAGCATCTGCGCTCCGAACGCGCGGTGCTGGAGCGCCGGCGGCGGGTCATTTCCTACATCGACCCGATCGACCTGCGTTATCGCCGTTACGAGCCGACGCCCAGGCCCGTCGCCCAGGCGGTCATGTTCTGCCTGATGGATGTCTCGGGATCGATGACCGAACATATGAAGGATCTTGCGAAGCGCTTCTTCGCCTTGCTGCATCTCTTCCTCACGCGCTGCTATCGTCATGTCGAGGTCGTGTTCATTCGCCACACCGACCGTGCCGAGGAAGTTGACGAGAACACCTTCTTCTACAGCCAGGAAACCGGCGGGACGCTAGTATCCAGTGCGCTCGAGGCGATGCTCGCCGTCGTCGCCGCGCGCTATCGGCCGACCGATTGGAACATCTACGTCGCGCAGGCATCCGATGGGGACAACATGACCAACGACAATCCCAAGTCGGTCGGTTTGCTGCAGGAATCCATTTTGCCGATCACGCAATATTTCGCCTATCTGGAGGTCGGCCGCGAGGAGGATCCCATGAGCGAGGGGAGCCTGCCGCGCCGCAGCGATCTCTGGCAGGCCTACGAGCCGCTCGCCGCCGGCACGCGAGGCTTCGTGATGCGCAAGGTCCATCACCGCCGGGAAATCTATCCGGTTTTTCGCGAGCTGTTCCAGCGCCAGGGCGCGCAGAAGCGGATATCGGCCGGATGAGCAAAGGATCCCACGCACCCCTCTTCGAAGGCGGTGACTGGAATTTCGATCTTCTCCGCCGCATTTACGCCGCGGTCGAGCAGATCGCGATCGAGGACATGAAGCTCGATGTTTATCCCAATCAGATCGAGGTGATCACAGCCGAGCAGATGCTCGATGCCTATTCCTCCACGGGCATGCCGCTCTTCTACAAGCACTGGTCATTCGGGAAGCAGTTTCTGGCCAACGACATGCTGTACCGGAAGGGCATGCGCGGGCTCGCCTATGAGCTGGTGATCAATTCGGATCCCTGCATAAGCTATGTGATGGAAGAAAACACCGCGACGATGCAGACGCTCGTCATCGCGCACGCCGCGTTCGGCCACAACCATTTCTTCAAGAACAATTATCTCTTCAAGCAGTGGACCGATGCGGAGGGCATTCTCGATTATCTGGAGTTCGCCAAGGGTTATATCACGAGCTGCGAGGAGCGTTACGGCCAGCTCGCCGTGGAGCGTCTGCTGGATGCCGCGCATGCGCTCATGCACCAGGGTGTGCACCATTATCCCCGTGCCCAGGTCCGCGACCTGAAGATGGAGGCGCGGCGCGAGGCCGAGCGCCACGCCCATCAGGAGCGCATCTACAACGACCTTTGGCGGACCTTGCCGAACGAACCGAAGCAGGCGCCCACCTCCGCCGACGATCGCCGCCACGCGCTCAATCTCCCGCAGGAAAACATCCTCTATTTCCTGGAGAAGTCGGCGCCGCGCCTCGAGCCGTGGCAGCGCGAGATCCTGCGGATCATCCGCCTGATCGCGCAATATTTCTACCCGCAGACCCAGACCAAGGTGATGAACGAGGGCGCCGCCACCTATTGTCATTATCGGATCATGACCACGCTGCATGAACGCGGGCAGATCACCGACGGCGTCTTCCTTGAGTTTCTCCAGTCCCACACCAATGTCGTCCACCAGCCGACCTTCAATTCGGGTCATTATGGGGGGATCAATCCCTATGCGCTGGGCTTCGCCATGATGCAGGACATCGCCTGCATCTGCCTCCATCCGACCGCTGAGGACCGCGAATGGTTTCCCGACATCGCGGGGAACGGCGCGCCCGACGACACCCTCAAGCACATCTGGGCCAACTATAGAGACGAAAGCTTCGTGTCGCAGTTCCTGAGTCCGCGTCTCATCCGCTCCTGGAAACTGTTCAAGCTGGCCGACCGCGAGGCCGTTTCGGCGCTCGAGGTCGAGGCCATTCACAACGACCGCGGCTATCGCGAAATTCGCCGGGCGCTGGGCCGGCATTATGACATCGGCTGGCAGGAGCCCGATATCCAGATCGTCGACGTTGACATGAGGGGCGATCGACGCCTCGACCTGGAGCATAAGGTTGCCAACGGAGTATTGCTAGCCGACGATGGCGGCACCCATGTGATGCAGCATCTCGCCGATTTGTGGGGTTATGAGGTCTGTCTCGACGAGGTCGATCGCGACAGCCGCGCGGTGCTCAAGCACCACAAGGTACAGCCGCGATCGCTCGGCTCCGGCTAGCTATCTGGCGTGGAAATTGCTTTCTATTTGCTCGCGATCGCGCTAGGTGAAGAGGCCTGATCCGTCGAGAATTCAGTTCGCTGTTTGGAGAGGACGATTGGTCGGCGGATCGACAGCTCCTGAAAGGCCGCGCGGCCCCCCCCCCCCCCCGGCCGTTCTCTGCCGTCGATGAAGGTGAATTTTCCGTCGTAGCTTGAAGAAGTCCTTGGATCACGAATAGACGAGCAGGAGTGACCCATGTTCAGCACGGATGACCAAAACGCCTATCTCGAGCGCGCGGATATGCATGAGCAACTGGCAGCCGCGACCAACGACATTCCAGCCTGCAAGATGCACCTGGCCATGGCTGCGGAATACAGGCGCAAGGCCCGGGCGCTGGGCATCGGCGCCGAGCACGCCTCTTCGTCCATATCGGATCGATCTTTGAAGTTGGACGTCGCGGTACGCTGAGCTGGCCGAACCTTGTCATGATGTGAGAAGCTTTGCCGATTCCCGGAGCCGGGATTGCCATGTTGGGCAGGTTGGGCCGGAACGATCAGTGCGCACCTGGCCGTTGCTCAGCCGCTTGCCTCCACCGCTGCTTCGGCAGCCTCGAAACCGATCTTCGAATGTTGCCCATCGCAAAACGGCTTGGTGGTCGACGCGCCGCATCGGCAGAGAAAGATCCGGTGCTTGCCCGTGAGCTCATAGAGATTGCCCAGACCGTCGCGCAACTCGAGTTGGGCGAGATCGCCGGTGAGGAGATAGGGGCCGTTCCTGATCGCGACCATTTCGATCATCGGATCCTCCTGAAACGCAGATCGGCATTATCTCAGGACGCGCCGATCTTCCCAAAGGTTCCGTCGTCCAGCCGCCGGGGAAGCCGCCTGGGGCGGTGCGAATGGCCGCTGCAATCCCCGATGCGGATCACTGCCTAAGCATCCGCTTTCCGCTGGGATTTGCATGGACCTGCTTCAGAGGTATTCACCACATATTAGACAGGCCGCCACGACGCGGTTTGCGACTGTGGAGATGGCCTGAACCATGCTTGTAGAATCTCCACGCGCAAGCGGCCTAGCCGGAGTGGATAGCCGCTTCAGGGGAAGACTGAGGCAGTTCTTTCGTATCCGAGCGCGTTGCGAAGCGGATGTCGACGATCTCGTCCAGGACACATTTCTACGGCTGATTCAGCACGGCAAAGCGCGCCAGCTGACCTACACTGACTCCTATATCTTTACTGTAGCCGGGAATCTGCTGCGCGATCGCGCTCGCCGGGCGCGAGTTCGTCGCGCCACGGCGTCGATCCCGTGGGGAGCCGAAGTGGGCGAGGTCGGCAACATGCCGTCCGAGGATCCCGGCCCCGAGCGTGTTCTTCTTGGTAAAGATGAGCTTAGGCGAGTGTTGGACGCACTGAGCGAGCTGACGGTCAAGACCCGCTCGATTTTCATCTTATGCCGAGTTGAAGGTGTGCCACAGAGCGTTGTGGCAGGTGAACTCGGCATATCCGCGAGCGCAGTCGAGAAGCATGTCGCCAAGGCGCACTCGCATATGGTGAAACGGCTCAGCAGATGACCGTTAACCGCAACATTGAGGGTGCTCGCACGACAGTGGAAGGGTCGCAACAGGAAACAATGTCTGATCACCGAAACCACGGCGAGAATAGCGTGCCAGCGCGGTCGAGTAATGGGCCTGAAGAGCGGGCCAGGCTGGCTGCAAGGCTCGATGCAAGCTTGTCCGACAGCATGTTACTGGAGGATCCGAAGTTTGTCGAATGGCGTGTCGCGGCTAGGCAATATCTGAACAACGGCCGTAAGAGGAAGCTCGCCCACTCGCGGAAAGCTCTGGCGATATGTTGCATGGTGGCGGTGCTCGCTTCAGCATGGCAAATTAAAGAGCTCTCCAAGTCGACCGCTCAGGTACAAATCATCTCCTCTCCTCCGGACCACACTCGAACAGTCCGCATTGCCGACGGATCCACCATCATCCTGGACCGCCGGACACGCCTGTCTGTTCAGCTCTCCCGAGATGCCCGGACGATTGTACTGGCCGATGGTCAAGCCCGATTCATAGTTCGCCCCGATCGGGATCGACCGTTCCGCGTGCTGGTGGGGGATCGGGAGGTACGCGCGACTGGTACTGATTTCAACGTAGCAGCGGCTCCAGGCGTCTTTGCGACGAGCTTGATCACGGGCAGCGTAGTAGTTTCGCTGAGTTCGACTCAGCGGAGCTGGCTCGGTTTGTACGAGGAGAGGGCGGTGAAGCCACTCGCCGTCCTTGCCGCGGGTCAACAATATCTTGAGGAAAAAAGCCAAGCCGGGCGCGTCCAGCGCTTCAGCCTCCAAGAGGTCACCGCCTGGCAGCAGGGACGTTGGATCCTTGATCGGGAGTCGCTCGCTTCGGCAGCCGCCACGATCAGCAGATACTCCGACATCAAGATCGTAGTGGCTGGCGAGCAGCTACGCCGTGCCACAATTAGCGGGCTTTTCGCTATCGGTGATGTCGCAAGCTTCACCCAGACGGTGACGGCTCTCTTTCCGGAGGCCGAGGTCCGGTATTTTCCAGACCGCATTCTCATCACCCCTCGGAGCCGGGAAAAAAATACGGCTACGGCCGAGGTTATCTCCTAATCATGCGTCCTTGCCGGCAAGGCGGCGTTCAGATCCATTTCGTGGACGTCAACGGCAAGGGCCGTTCCTTCCCCTCGCTGGCGTCCTCCTACTATCCCGATGACGCCTCCTTAGTCGCGAAAACGCATCGCCTTCGGAAAAAAATTGCCACCAGCTGAGGCTGTGTCCTGGTCGCGCGTTCTTATGGGTGATGTGGGCGCGGCGCCTGCACGCCAGGAGGGGGATCATGAAGGTACTTTGTTGGACAAGCGCGGCAGCTCTTGCCGTCGGGATGGCGTCGACTTTCTTCTCATATCGCGTGGCTGCGGCGCAAGCGACCGTGCACTTCGATATTCCCGCCGGTCCGCTCGGCAATGGGCTAAAGGCCCTGGGGTTGCAGTCCGGCCAGCAGGTTCTGTTTCGGGACGATCTGGTCGCTCGGCAATATAACCCTGCCGTTCGGGGGAGTCTGTCAACCGATGAGGCGCTTCAGCGTCTCCTGAAGGGAACCGGACTTGCGCCCCATCGGACCAGCAAGGGTGTTCTCTATCTGCAGGTGGCACTGGTCAGTGCTCCGGCCGGCCCTGCGCCGGCATCGCAAGACATACCCCCGGCGACCCTCAACGACCCTGCCGAGGGAGCATCCGCTGCATCCAAGGTGGAACTTGAGGAAATAGTCGTCACTGCTCAGCGGCGCAGCCAAAATCTTCAGGATGTTCCGGTTGCGGTGTCGGCCTTCACCGGCCCCGCTCTTACGGCCAAGGGCATCCAGAACGTTGCAGATCTGCAGCTGACCGATTCTTCGTTGTTCATATCTCAGATGAACGCGCTGATCATGCCGTTTATTCGCGGCATCGGCAATCCGAGCGGCCCGACACCGGGCAACGAAGCGAGCACCCCGGTCTACATCGACGACGTGTACTATTCGCGCCCGATGACCGCCTATCTGGAGCTTGCCAATATCGAGCGGGTGGAGGTGCTGAAGGGGCCGCAGGGCACGCTGTTCGGCCGTAACTCGACGGGAGGGCTGATGCACGTCTTCACGCTCGACCCTCGCGACGTTGCAGAAGGCAATGTCACTTTGGGGTACGGTAATTTCGATACGATAAGCGGCAAGCTCTATGCCTCGACCCCGATAGCCGAAGGTGTTGCCGCGAACATTTCCGTTGTCGGGCTGAATCAGCGCGATGGATGGGGCAAGAACGTCACCAACGGTAAGGACACCTATCGCCGAAAATTCTATAACATCAGATCGAAGATAGTGATCGAACCTTCCGACTCCACCCGTGTCCGGTTGAGCGGCTTTTATACCTACCAGCGCACGAACCAGGGCTTGGCGGCGAGGGTCTATCCCGGAACCACAAGAGGCTATCCGCTAGGCTCAGCGCTGGAAGGGACCCAGTATATCGAAACTCCAGGGTTTTACGACCTGAAGAGCGACACAGAGATTTTTCATCGTCTTCGCAGCTATGGCGGCGCAGTAAAGATTGATCAAGATCTCGAATTCGCAGATCTGACGAGCATAACATCCTATCGCAGATCAAAGGAACTGGAAATTTACGAGGGCGATCATACAGACATCAACTGGTTCACAGTCCCGATTCCTATTGACGATCGGCAGTTCACGCAGGAGTTGCAGCTTAAATCAAAACCGGACTCCCCGGTATCTTGGATAGCTGGCCTGTTCTACATACATCTGCGCACGGACGTGGGGCTGCAGCTTTTCGGCTTGGGGTCCGCTTTTAATATCGTCAACTTTGCTTCTCGGCAGACGATCGATTCGATCGCTCCATTCGCCCAAGCCACTTTCCCCGTCGTCGGCGAAAAGACAAACATCACAGTGGGTGTCCGGTATACCAAGGACCGCCTGAAGGGCTTTGGCAGATCGTCGACCATCCTCACGAACGGTACGGAAATTCCGTCCGGCCCGGATTTTAGGGACAAGAAGACATTTGAGAAATGGACGTATAAATTTTCGCTCGATCATCACTTCACATCAGATGTCATGGGCTACGCGTCGTACAGCAGGGGGTACAAGTCTGGAACGTTCCCCACTCTGCCGCTCAACAGCCCGCCTACCCGACCTGAGACGGTGACCACATATGAGGTCGGCATGAAGGCTGAGCTGTTCGACAGGCGGGTTCGGGCCAACATGGCCATATTCCTTAACGATATCAGAGATCCGCAGGTCCAGCTCGTCCGCCTCATTTCGGGATTGCCGTTGGTAGTCTTCGCCAATGCCGACAAGGCTCGCACCAAGGGTTTCGAATTCGATACGACGGCCAAGGTGACGGACGGTTTGACAATCGACCTGTCGGGGCAATATCTCTGGGCGCACTTCATCAGTTTCCCGAACGCGCCCATCAATATTCCGATCTTCCAACCGCCTTGGGGTGTAGCGCTCGGGTCCGGCGATGTCAGCGGCAACCGGCTGTCGCAGACCCCTAAGTGGAAGCTGAACGCGGGATTGACGTACGCCATACCCACTTCTGTCGGCGAATTTCGCCTCGCGGGCCAAATGTCCTATCGATCCAACGTCAAGTGGGATCCGGACAACATCCCGACCGAGCCAAAGCTGACGTTGTTCAACGGCAGCATCGAGTTCAAGCCTGAGTTCAACGAGAATATCAGCTTCAGGATCTGGGGAGCGAACCTGACCAACGAGAAGTATTTCAGCTACGAGATACCTCAGACGGCCACGCCCGCAGGTGATCTAGGGACCGTCGCTCCCCCGCGCACATTCGGCGCGGAGGTGCGGTACCAGTTCTAGCGATCTCAAACTCAGTCTTTTCAAAACAGCGGGTTGATTCCTGCGGTAGATAGAAAGGTGATCTTGATGGTTGATTATACGCGAGCATTTCACACAGGACTTATCGTCGCCGATGTGGAGAAGGCGATGGCAACCTATTCGGCCGCCATGGGGCTAAGCTGGGCCGTACCAACTCAGCTGCAGCTGAAATATTGGACTCCTGAAAAGGGTGCGGAGGAATATGCTCACTATGTGACCTACAGCAGACAGGGGCCTCATTACGTCGAGATCCAGGCTGGAGCGCCCGGAAGCTTTTATGACGCTGGCCTGCGAGCGGCGATCCATATCGGATTGTGGACTGACGACATCGCCGCCGATACCGATGCGCTCGTTCGCCAGGGATGGCAGCTTGCCATCGCAGGTGCGTCACCGGACGACGGTTATGGTACCTTCAGCTATCTTTCGCATGCCGATGGCGACTTGATGGTCGAACTTGTGTCGACCCAGATCAAACCCCAGCTCGAGGCGTGGATCGGCGGAACGTCGCCGTTGAATCTTGGCTAGTCTTTATAAATATCGCAGAGACGACTCGCCGGGACGGGTGTCCGACCGGAACGTGAAGGTGACAATGGAGTAGCGGATGCGGCTGCGGTTTTCCTGACCGGAAATGCCGCTAACGAGACCCAATCCAATGCAAGACCATGGCCGCGCCGAACGGTGAGCCTTGAAGTCAAGCTTCGCCGCGTGGCATGTGCCAACTTCCGCGCTGACGCCGATGCTCGCCCAGCAGCGTCAAACGGACCATTTATGCGCAAAGACAAGAACGCGCTTCCGAGGAGAGCAGGGTGTCTGAAAGCTTCGATTACATCATCGTGGGGGCGGGATCCGCCGGATGCGTTCTTGCCAATCGCCTGTCCGCGGATCCGACGAACAAGGTGCTCCTGCTCGAGGCCGGCGGCGACAACCAGAGCTTCCTCGTCCGTATGCCCAGGGGGATCGGCAAGCTCGTGCTTGATCCCGTCTATAGCTGGCACTACCCCGTCGAGCCCTCCCCCGATCGGGCCGGCGTCAACGAAAGCTGGCAGCGCGGAAAGGGCCTCGGCGGGTCGTCCGCGATCAACGGCATGATCTACACGCGCGGCCAGCCAGAGGATTATGAGAATTGGGCGCGCGAGGCTGGCAGCGACTGGGATTGGGCCCATATGAAGGAGGCCTTCCGGTCGATCGAGGATCACGAACTGGGTAACGACGGGCTTCGCGGCGCTGGCGGGCCGCTGCATGTCTCCACGATGAAATACTGCTATCCGCTGGCGGAGCGGGCGATAGCGGCAGGCGAACAGATGGGTCTTCCCCGGCGGGACGACCTCAATCGGGAGGACCAGCAAGGCATCGGCTATTATGCTTGCACGATCAAAAACGGTCGTCGGCAAAGCGCGGCCGTGGCGTTCCTCGATCCTATCCGAAACCGGAAGAATCTGCGGATCGTCACGGGCGCGCTCGTCGATCGCGTCCGTTTCGACGCGCGTCGCGCGGAGGGGGTCGATGCCCGCATCGATGGCCGGCCGGTTGGCTTCGATTGCCACGGAGAGGTGATCATCGCCAGCGGAACGGTCAGTTCGCCAAAGCTTCTGCAGCTTTCCGGGATCGGGCCCGCCGATGTGCTGCGCAGCGCCGGTATCGATGTGAAGCATGACAGTCCGGAAGTCGGCAAGCGTCTGTTGGAACATGTGATCGTCCCGGCCACCTATCGCCTGCGCGGCGATCGCGGAATAAACCACAAGCTTCGCGGCGTCGGATTGGTGGGCAGTGCTCTTCAATATCTCACCAGTCACGGCGGCCCGCTCGCCAATGGCGCGTTCGAGGTCGGCGCCTTTTTCCGTACGACGCCATCGGAATCCCGTCCCGATGCGCAAATCTATGTGGGCGGATACACCTTCCATGTCCCGACCGACACGAACATCGCGGCGCAGATGGTCTCGGTGGAGCGCGAGCCGGGGATGTCGGTCTACGGCTCGCTTAACGCGCTCGACAGCGAGGGTGAACTCGAGGTCGTCTCGAGTGATCCCGATGCCCCGCTGAGGATCAGACCCAACTGGCTTTCGACCGACCACGATCGGCGCGCCGCCATCAATCTGGTCCGCTGGATGCGACGCTACGTCAGCCAGCCGGCGCTCGCCCCCTATGTGGCTGAAGAGATAAAGCCCGGCGGCCATATCGACACCGACGAGGGCATCCTCACCTGGCTGTTCCAGAATGTCAGCTCCGGTACGCATGGGGTTCGCTCCTGCCGGATGGGCAGGGACGAGCGTTCGGTCGTCGATGAACGGCTGCGCGTGCGAGGGGTCGATCGGCTGCGGGTGGTCGACTGCTCGATCATGCCGGGTCTCGTGCGCGGCAATACCAACGCGCCCGCCATGGCGACAGCCTGGCGGGCGGCGGATCTGATCCTTCACGACGCGCGGCTGCGCAACCCGGCCTGAAGACCCTTGGAGCAGGTGTAATCGACAACAGGCAGGGAGCGCTGCCCTCAATCAAGGAAACGACAATGGGCACGACCTCACTTCCTGCTGATCAGGTCATGTATCACAACACGGTCCGGAAGCTGCCTTTGCAGGAACGGTTGCGCGCGGCGTCACTCGCGAAATGCGCCAGCCTGACCATGGAATCGCGCCATTATTTCCACCTGCTGTCGACGGGCGTCAGCACGAAGGATATCCTCGCCATGGCGGACGATGCGGGCGTGCGGATCGATCATCTCGATCCGTTCTGCCGCTGGCTCCCTAAGTGGGAGCCGGATCTGCAGGGCCTTCCGCTCACCATGTTCAATTCCGAGGAAGACGACTTCTTCCGCATCGTCGATGCGCTGGCAATCCGCTCGGTGAGCATCGTCGGCGTCTTTCCCGAAGGCGTCAACGAACTCAACGAACTTATCGACAACTTCGGCGCGTTCTGCCTTCGGGCGGCTGCTCACGATCTGCGGTGCGACCTGGAGTTCATACCCTTCTGGGGCATCCCCGACCTGGAGATGGCATGGGAGATCGTCCGCGCGGTGAATGCGCCCAACAGCGGCATCCTTCTCGACTTCTGGCATTATACCCGCAGCCATTCGAAAGATGAATTGCTGCGGGCGATACCTGGTCGTTGGATCACCGGAGTCCAGGTCGATGACGGCGATGCCGAGCTCGCGCCCGGCGTTGACATGGTGGACGACACCGTCAACCGGCGTGTGCCGCCGGGAGAAGGGGGCTTCCGCGTGCGCGAGATCGTCTCGATCCTCCGGGAGATCGGCGGCCTCAACCGCTGCGGCCCCGAGATCATTTCCGCCGCCTTCGACACGATGTCCGCCGAGGAGATCGCCGCGAAATGCCGTGAGAGCATGAGCTGGGCACTGACGGAATGAAGTGTCCCGACGGCATCGTCGAGCCGCGGCTGGC
>CAMLSA010000091.1 GCA_946482655.1 uncultured Sphingomonas sp.
CGGGCCTTTCTCATTCCGGCCTCCTATATGCCAGCACGCCGGCCCGCACGCTGTCGCCCTGAAGGTATTTCTCGTCGCGATTGAGAAAGCCGGTCACGCCGCGCCAGCCGCCCTGATCATATTGCATGACGACGATGTAGGAGCGCTCCTTTCCATCCACCTCGAAGCGGGTGACGTATCGCCGGGCAAGGCGCGGCCGCGGAACGCCGCCGTCGCCCTTCGTCTCCTCGACCCAGCACCACCAGATCTCGTCGGGGTCGCGCAGCGCCTCGGCGATCAGGCGGATGGACTGGATACGGCCGGCGTCGAGCTTTGGTGCAGCCTTGCTGCCGCCGCGAAAGAAGAAGGTCTCGTCTATGACCAGCGGCTCGCCAAGCTTGTCCTTCGTCAGAACGGTGGCGCCGTCCGTGACGCCGTCGAACGAAGCGAGGAAGGTCGATATCGCCTCCTGCATCGGCGTGTTCGAATCGAGCAGAACGTCGGATGACCTTTGCCGGGCGGGTAGCAGCTCGGGCTTGTCGCCCTTGATGATATGGGGCCGCTGCAGCGGCTGATCGAGCATCGGCTTCGCGAGGCCGTACAAGAAATCCTCGCCGGGATTGTACGCCCAGCCCGGATCGACGCCGGCCGGCACCATGACGATCTCGCCGTCAGAGCGCTTCCATGGCCGGCGATCGCCGCCGGGCTCGCCACTCGCATCGAGCCAGCCCCGGCGCCGGAGCTCGGCATCGCTGGTGACGCGCAAGCCGCGCCGCTCGAGCGTCCGCTGGCTGAGCTGCGAGACACCGCACCGGCATCCCCAACCGCACGGCGGGAAATAGATCGACCATGCCGGATGATCCACGGGAAGGACGATGGGCTGACCATTGTCGAGGCCACCCCAAAGGCGGTGGAGCGGGCGCGTCTGGCGATCGTTGATCGCGTCGTACATCAGATAAGGCGCGGCATCTTTCAGCGCCTGAATCCGCTTCCATTTGCCGGCCGCGCGCGCGGTGCGGAGGTTCGTCTCGTAGATCGTCCGGAGCCGCGCCTCGCCGATGAAAACGGCATGGTCGACGCCGGTAATCTCGCGGTCCTGCACGCGGCCGAGCCAGCCTGCCTGCTCGAGCTTGGGCGTGATGCCCGACTTCCACTGCTCGAAGGTGCCGCCGTCGCTCAGCACGCGGTCAAGCGAGCGTCGCACCTCCTCGAGGAGCGCGCCGTTCATCATTTTCGTGACGGTGAAAGCCCTGCCGTGCTCCTGTTGCCAGGTCTCGTCCCACTGGGCTTGGACGGCGTAGCCCTTGGCGCGGAAGAACTCGACGGTCTCGGCCGGCGGCAGGCGGAAAGATGCCGCGATGTCGGCCATCTAGGTCACCGGCCGGCAGATGAGGCCGACGCCACAGCCGAACAACTCGATTTCAAACACCTCCCACAGCCAAGGCCCTTCCAGGCCCAGCAAATGCTGCTCGCCCCGGTCGAGACGGCGCCAGCCAATGAAAAACGGACCGATCCTCATCAAAGCCCCCTCATCCGATGCCGCTCGTCCCACTTCGGCCGCGGCTTGCCATAGCGTGGTTCGCCGTCGACGAGCTGGTGAAGCCGGCGCACTTCGACTGGCGTCAGATCCTCCCTCGATTCGAGCTCGGCGATCTGGCGGGCGACGACGGCGTTGCTCATCACCGAGCGTCCACCTCGATCTGCCGCCTGACGCGGCCGGCGATCACTTGCGGACCTCACCGCGCAATGAGCAGGACAGCGAGTAGCTGCTGACTTTGCCATCCAGCGCGAAATTGATCTGAAGTGCCCAGCCATCCGCATAGCGAGCGCTGATCCGGCGATAGCGCGCCCGCGCGTCCCGAAACACCCATGCCTCGACCGGATCGCCCTCGCTGGCGAACGCATAGTCGCGCAGCATGGCGCCCGCTTTCTTCAGGTCGAGACCATGCCTTCGCCAACCGGAGCGACGAGCGGTCATCGCGCCGCCTCGTCCGCTTCCTTGGCCTCCACTGCCGCGATCGCCGCGTCACGCGTCTGGCGATAGGCCGCCGGGTCGTTGCGGAGGTTGCGGTAGGTGTCGAACACCGCGTGGTTGAGCGACTTCGGCACCCGTCGCCAATGCGGCCAGCACATCAACTGGTTCGGCTTCGCGTGCGCGGTGCAGCCCTTTACCGGACAGGGATTGCCGACGACTTTCATAGGTGGTCACCGATCCCGGAAACCGGTGGGCAAGTTTCGCAGTCGGGCTCGCCGCAATGGTCCTGCCAGTCGTCGGACGTCCTAGCGGCCCAGGCCGCATCATCGCACGGTTGGCAGGCGTGCGGCCAGCGGATGCCATGCTTGCAGGCATGGCCTGGGCTGATTTTGCCGAGATCAGGATCCATCAATCAGCCCCTCCTTCCTCCGCTGTTCGGATCGCGAAGCCGGCGCGCGCCAGGCGCTCGGTGAGCTGGTCGACCTGGCTCTGGTCGAGCGAGGCGATCAGCAGCTGGTTGAGCTCCTCCGGCGAGGTCGCCGCCTCGATCGCGGCGGCGATCGGCGTGACGATCGAGGTGATGCTCGGATCCATGCGGGCCCAGCCTTCGGACACGATCATATCGACGGCCTGGTCGACGACGTCGCGGGCCTGTTGGGCCTCGGCGAAGCTGATCTCGGCGAGCTGCGCCTCGTAGCCCGATTCGAGCGCGCGGAAGCGTTCCGGGCCGAAGCGCAGCTCGCCTTCGAAGGGCTCGAGCTTCTCGAGCTCGGGATAGTCGACGCCGTCCTTCAGCGGTGCGATCGAGACATGGGCCTGGTAGGACGAATAATCCCAGCTCGCCCCCTTTTCGATCATCTCGTCGTGCCGGTACCGGAGCGCCGGGCTGTCGAAATGGAGGACGATGGCGTCCCCCAGCTTGTCGATGCGCCGCGGGCCGCCAGGCGGAACGATCAGCTTGCCGTCGGGCCCATCCCAGGAGCTGCCCATATCGAACCAGTTCACCGGCCGGCGCGAATAGGCGATGGTGACGTGGAGTTCGGAGGCGGCGAGCGTCTCGGTGAAGCCGTTGCGCTTCGCCCAGTCGAGCAGCTCGTCGCCGTTGAGCAGCGGCCGGCTGACATAAAGCGGGCGTCGATCGGTGGCGGCAAAGCTGATCGGCTTGCGAAGCGGGCGTTCACCCCGCTTTAAAGTGGGGTCAACAACAGGTTCATTGCCGTTGTCGTTGACGGGCGGCCGGCCACCCTCGCCGATGGTCTTGGTCGGATCGGTCGGATCGGTGCTGGCGCTGCGCTCATAGCCGTCGCCATAGGTGTCGCGGAAGCTTTCGTCGGTACGCTCCCAGCCCATGCCCTTGAGCTGGTTATCGGTCTCCGCCTGGGTTTTCAGATCCTTCTTCGCGTCGATCAGGCGGACGAGCTGGGGCGGCTCGACATCGGGCCCAAAATTATATTCGCACCACCAGCTGGCAGGGCCAAGGTTGAAGCTCTCACAGGTCAGATCGGCGTCGCCGGTCACCACCTCGAGCTTCACGCCGGCATGGACCTCCGCCTGGCTCAGCGAGGCGCCGTCCGACGTCGTCATCGTCTGGCTGAGCACAACCTTGGCGATCGCCTCGTCCATGTAGCGGATCAGCTTCTCGAAATCGCCGGTGCCGGAGCGGGCCGCTTCGAGCAGGGTGATTACGACACCTTCCGGCACCGTGATTCCGGAGTCGGTCGCGATCGCCGAAAGGGCGTCGAGGAGATTGGAACGATCCTTGTCGGTCGCGCCTCGGCGATAGGTCCCTATCGCGGTCGGGCTGCCGAACTTGTCGAGGAAGGTATTCCAGAAGCCGATACCGTTGCGCTTGAACAGCGCCGGCCAATAGAGATCCTCGCAAAAGCCGCGGCCATAGGTCTCGTCGTCGTCGCTGGCGCCGGTGACCAGCGTCCAGAACTTCCTGTCTTCCAGGATCTCGCCCTGCATGTTGCGCGGGGTGAGCAGGCGAAGCCGGTTCTCCTTGTCCCAGCGGAAGCGGCGCGCATGCCGGACCTTGATGTCCTCGAACTGCCAAAGGCCGTCGATCGGCTTCCAGATCAACTCGGCCACCGAATAGCCATAGGCGAGCGCATAGAGCATCTTGTCGGTGAACCGGTCGACGCCGATGCGCTCGAGGTTGGCCTTCAGCTTGTCGGCCGCCTCGACCGAGCGCGGATTCTTCTTCTCTCCGGGGATGACATCCCACTCGGCCGAGGTGACGGCGCGGCGGCGCTGCTGAAAGGTAGAACGGACCTCAGGATCGGCCAGGACGCGATCGTAGACGCCCCAATCGACGGCCGCCCAAAGCTTTGGGTTGCGCGGCTGCTGAAGTTCCATGACCCATGGGCGCGTGATATCGCGGCCATCGCGCGTCGTGGCGATCTCACCGGCCAGCGGGCCGGCCGCAGCCTTCTTTCGAGGTTCGCGCGCCATTTACAAATCTCCCCATGAAGTGCGGCGGCGGACCGTGCCGAAGCCGCGGGTGGTGCTGGCGAAATCACCCGCCTGCGCGCGGCGCTGGCCGGTGGTCTGGACCTCGATAGGAACAATGTCCTCGTCGGCCGCGGCGACGAGCATCATCAGCGCGATCGCGACGTCGCCATGGCGCTTGCCCTTGGCTCCATCGACCTTTGACATGACCGATCCGCGCGGGATCATGGGCACGCCCCGCACGAGCTTGATCATGCGCAGATCCTCAAGCACGCCTTCATCCTTCGGGATGAGCAGGGTGCGATCCTCGATCCGCGCCTTCAGCTTCGGCATGAAGTTGAGATAGACGCTCTCGCTCGCCTTGACGGCTTCGATCCGCTCGGCGCCCCACCTCTGTTGGGCGAACTCGGCCAAGGCCGAGCCGTTGCCGGTGGCGTCCATCTTGCCGGCCGCGAAATAGGGCACGCGCGCGACGATCCAGTTGAGCACGAGCTCCTGTTCACGGAAGGGCACGTTGCGCATCTCGAGCACGAAGCGGGTGATCAGATTGAGCCGCTCGGCATATTGCCCGAATGCCATTGGCGAGACGTCGCCCGAACGCGCGAAATCCTGACCGAAGAAGCTCGCCCTGCCAGGATCGAAGGTCGAGAGCAGCGCGCGGACATGCTGCTCGAGCCATTCCTCGACGAAGTCGGCGCGGGCCTCCTCGGTCCGGAGCTCGAATCCGTCGGGGCAGCGCAGCCGGACCACCGGCAGCTCGTCCGACATGGCAGCCTCGATCGTCGAGCGCGGAAGATAGGTGCCGGATCCGCGCGACGGGATGACATCGAGCTCTTCGTCAGCGCCCTCGCCATAGCGCTTGCGAAGCGCGCGCTCCCACTCCGCCTCGGCCTCAGGTGACCATTCATCGCCCGTCCGCAGGCAGATCCGCTTGTAGAGCCCCTGGGCCAGGGCATCAGCCAGCGTAAGGCGCATGACCTTCCCCTCGAGCTTGCCCGCGCGGACCTTCTCGATCGTCTCGTTGAACGCGTTGTCGGCGCCGTCATGGGTGGAGATGACCACCACGCTGCCGCCCCACATGGTCAGCGCCATGGCGGCCTTCAGCAGCTCCTCAAAGCCATCATGGAAGGCAGCCTCGTCGATGATGACCTTGCCCTGCATACCGCGCAGCGAGCGCGGCTTGGACGAGAGGGCGACGATCGCCTTGCCCGAAGGGAAGTCGATCCGGAGCGCCTTGACGCCCTTCTCCGAGCCATCATCGAACAGGATCTCGGACGGCTGCGATGCGACCTCATCGAACGCCTTGGCGAACTCACCGCAATAGCCGATGAATTCGCGGGTCATGTCGAGATTGTAGGCGATGTAATAGACGTTCTGAGGGTTGGCGGCGGGCGTTGCGGTCAGCACGGCGTCGGCCGCGAAGGCATAGCTGATGCCGGTCCGGCGGCTCTTCTCGATCAGCAGGAACGGCGTGGTGTGGCTGAGCTCGATCGCCTCGACCTGATAGCTGAGCAGCACCGCGGGCACGTCATCGGCGACCGCCTGGCTGAGCGCGATCGCCGCCTGCGAGGGATGATGGAGGGAGCTGGACGCGATCATGCGTACAGCTCCTTTGCGGCGGCCTCGGCAGTGCAGCGGACAAGTGCACTCGCGGCGTCGGCCGAGGTGGCTCTTACAGCGGCAAAGCCCACGGCTGTGCGGGTACTCGCCCCAACGCCAATCGAGAGGACATCACCCAAGTCGCCGCCCAACTCCAACACCCTCGCGGTGATGATGGCCGCCATCTCCTCGCTGATCGCCCGCGTAGCCGCGGCTCGCTGTTCGTCGTTCATCACAGGCGCCTCCGAGGTCGCGGCCGGCGCTCATGTCCGACCGGCAGGATCGCTGCGGAGAGCACGGCGTGAAAGAAAGAGGTGACCAGAGCCCGGCCGTGGGTACCCGACAGATTCACCGCGTCGAAATCGGGCGGCGTGAGGTGTTTTGGTGAGGGGAGCTCGGCGATACGAATGTGCCATGCCCAGCCTCGATCATCGCGAAACTTGACGTGCCGCGTGGTCGAGTGCCGCAGACGGCTCGCGATCAGCTTTACGCTGTGAAAGCCGAGGGCGATGGCCTGGTCGCGGATCCGCACCGCGAGCTCGCTCGGCGTGTCCTGGGCGGGCGTGGAGAGCATGGCCGGCTTCATGCCGGCACCGCTTCGTCATCACGCTTGATCCAGCGCGTTTCGGCCGGACCCTGATAGCCGACCTCCCAGATCACCCAGCAATAATCGATGGTTCCGCCCTTGAAGGCCTTGTTCCCGAGCTCGGCGATCTTGTTGCCGGGCGGCATCGAGGGCCTGGTCGACAGGACGAGGAGCAACTTCGGCGGACATTTCGCGAAGAGATCGAACCGGACCTGCGTGCATAACCACTTGATCGGGACGAGCGCGGCGACCGTCATCCCGGCGATCTCGATCGCTCGGCGAACGAAGGCTTCGGCGATGCGCGGCCGGTAGCTGTAAGGCGGATTGAAGACGAGATTATTGACGCCTTCGAACAACGTCGCGTCGGTCAGGAAGTCGGCGATCGCGTCGAGATGCTCATAGCCGCGGTCGTGGAGATCGGCGGCGGCGGTGTCGTAGCCGAGCTCGCGCGCGACGGAGGGGATCGTGCCCAGGCCGCAGCATGGGTCTCCGATGGTGCCGAGGAAGGCAACGTGCTTGAACAGAAGCTCCACCGCCCAGCGCGGCTCGACATACCAGTCGAACGGATGGCGGTCCTTGCGCGGCCCGGCGCTTTTTCGACGCCTGGTCACGCTGACATGCCGAGAATGCCGACGCGGATCGCGCGCAGCGTCTCGGGCGTCGCGCCAGCCTTGCGGCCCTCCTCTTCCGCAACGTCGGCGGCCTGGCGGGCGGTCTGCTTGCGTTCCTCCTCGCGGGCCTTCTTTAGCTCGAGCTCGAACAGATTGCCCTGGGTCCTGGTGACCCGCTGACTGGCCAGAGCGAGAGCGTTGAGATCCTTGATCGATATGTCGACTTCGTCATCCTCGACCATCGGCAGGATCGCGCGCGTGGCGAGCGAGGTGACGAGCTGGGCGAAGACGCGGCTTTGCGTGTCGTTGCTCGCGTCTGCCCCCTCGATCAGCGAGCGCGTCGCCTCCTGGATCTGGCGCTGGCGCTTGATCGCATCCTCATATTTGAGGGCGTAGCGCCCCACCGCGCTTTTCGAGACCTTGGTGCCGGCCGCCAGGAGGGCGCTGACGATGTCCGCCTGGGTGCATCCGCGCATCAGCGCGGCGTTGACGGCTTCCCGGATTGCCGGGTCGCGCTCGATCGAACTGCGAGGGGGCATATCAATCCCCCGTCTTGAAGCGGCTGACGCCTTCGTAGTTCAGCCGCCCCGCCGCGACGTCGCGGCCATCGGAGGTGATGCGGGCGACGATGAAGGTGCCGAGATCCTCGCTGATGAGGAGGCCGATGCCGGCGAGATGGGATATCTCCTGGGCGACATCGCGGCGGGCGACGCGGTGACCAAGCTGGTTGAGGCTCATCGCCAAGGTCTGGTCGTTGTGCTCACCGCCTATGTCGTTGAGCAGATCCAGAATTGCGCGCCGGATAATCGGCGCGGTTATGTCGTTCATCGGCCTCCAAGCCCCCTTTCGATCAGCGTGTGCAGATAGGTGTTGGTCGTGCCGAGCTGGGCGGACACGCCCTTCATCTCGCCTTCGATGCCGGACATGCGCTCCCCGAGCTCGGCGATGTCTTCCTGCAGCTCGACCCGCGTCGGCGCCGCCGAGCAGAGCTCCTCGAGACGCTTGATCCGGGCGGCGTCGTCGATCCGATCATCCTCGAGCTGATCGACGCGGGCTTTCAGCCTGTTGAACGACGAGACGGAGGGAAAGCGCATGGCCAGGCCAAGGTAGATGCCAGTGCATATTCCCCCGACAACGACCACCAGGATGGGCCAGATCGCGCGAATCCAGTCAGACCATTCGACAGCGCTGCTGGGCTGGCTGCTCGACGCCTGGGCCCAGGCATAGTCCAGGCCGATCATGCCGATGAACAGCACGGCGATCGCCAGTGCGAATGACAGAAACGATCTCACTTCTCGTCGATCGAGACTGTGAAGCGGAGCTTGCCGGCGGTTTTCGCCAGCGCGGCCATGTCCTTGTCGAGCAGGCGGATGCAGCCGTGGGTCATCTTATAGACCTGGTCGCCCCGTCCGCCATGGATGCCGAGCCCGGTGCGGCCGGCATTCTCCGCGAGCTGGGCCTGGCCGCCGATCGGATCGAGGCCGATCCAGAGCGAACCGATGCCGGTGCTCGGCCGCGCGAGCGCGGTCACGAAGGTCACGGCATAGTCGCCGGTCGGCGTATGGCCGCGAAACTTCAGCGGATCGCGGGTGGGATTGGTGGCGTGCCCGGCCGAGCGGCCGGTACAGGAACAGCGGAACAGCGGCTGCGCGCCAAGCGCAAGACCGCCCGGTGCGTAGAGGGCCAATTCCCCCGGCTGTCTGCGATCTTCGTGCAGCGTGATTTTCAGGTGGCCGATGGTCATAATTCCCCCGCGATTGCGAGGCTGACACTGCCCTTCGGGCATTATCGGAACGCCCGTCCGCCGCCGGACGGATGTCCGTCCTACTGCCGCCTAGTCGTCGGGGAACATGTCCATCTGCCGGCTATCGGCCGACCGCTCGGGCGTGAACGGCTTCGCATCGGCGCCCTCATCGCTGTTGTTCACCAGCTCGGACATATAGGGGCGCGACGTGCCAATCATGCGCGCGGCTTTCGCGATCGACAAGTCTCTCCGTCGCGCCGCGGCGATCACGCCCGCGCGGCGGGCCCGACGAAGCGCATGGCGGGCGGTGGGTATTTGCAGCCGGCAGCTGCGATATTCGCGGCTGATCAGCGCCGCTTTCTGGATGCCGATCAGATCCTTGAAGCGGCTGCGCTCGGGATCCGCCGAGATGTAGATTTCCTGGCCGCCGAAAGCCTCGACGATGCGCAGCGTCGCATAGGGGCCTATCAGATTCGCCCATTCGACCATCTGCTCGGTCCAGCCAGGGCCGGGGACGATGTCCTCGGGGATCGGCAGATTCGCATGATCGTCGAGATGGTGCTCACCCATGTCAGTCGGGCTTCCGGCCGAGATGGCGGCGCAGCATCTTGCCCAAGCCGCGGATGGCGACGTCGAGCTCGTGCGCGGTCCAGTGGTATCGGCTGAGGCCCAGACCATGGGCGCGGGCGACGAAGGCGGAGGGAGTGGAATCGTACACGGCGCCGGCATCGCGCAGCTTGGCCCAGATCGCGTCGATGACGGCAAGGCGATCGGCGGTGGCGCGGGTGACCTGAGCACCGTGGATGCGGGCCATTTCGGCAATCCAGCTGTCCGAAGGCCATTCGACGCCGAGGCGGACCGCCCAGGACTTGAGCGCTTCAATGACTGCGGGCGCCGCGCGATGATCAACAAAGCGAAGCGCCTCCAGGCCAGTCTGCCGGCGGGTAAAGGCATCGAGCGCCTGGTCTCCCGGCTCGATCGTCTCCCCCAGCCAATAGAGCGTCCACCACAGCGCGCGAATCTTGCCGACATGCGAACGGTGGCCCATCGGCGCCGGCCGGTCCCGATTAAGGCGATCGAGCACCTTGCCGATCTCCGACAGGTTCATGTCGGCCATCGAGTCCTTGCCGGTCAGCTCGAGCTGGATGGCGCGGCGATCGTCGTCGCCGAGCTGCATGCGGTTGGCAGCGGCGCGGACGGCGCCCATCAGCTTCTTGCGGCTGTCGGACTTGCCGGTCGCGGTGCGCAGCGACCGCCGCGTGAGATCGGCGAAGGACTTAGCCATGGGCCACCATCCGATCATGCTGCGGCATGCGCTCGTTGAAGCTGGCCAGCGTGAAGCGGATCAGCTCGATCGGATCGAAGCCGGCGGCGATGGAGAGAAACGAGCGCGGAACCAGATCGAGGGTGATACCCAGGGCTTCGCTCGCCTTTTGCGCGCCGACGAGCATGCAAAGCACCTGGCTATGATAAGCCGGGTGGCAGTTGCCCTCGTCGTTCATCCAATTGCGCTGTTCGGCCGCTTCCAGGATTCCGATGAGCAGGAGGCGCTGAACCAGCAGGCGCTGGGCGGCCCCGATCTCAACGTGGAAGGATGTGATCTGGAAAGGGCCGGCGTCGATGCCGCCGGCCGACGTGAAGGCGACGCCGCTCATTGCCGCACCCAATCGATTATGGTGAGCAGGCCGACGCCGAACACGGCCCAAAAGAAGACCGCGCAAACGACCAGAACCAGGAAAGCGCCCCCGCATCCATGGTCATCCTGGCCCAGGACGGGCATGGCGAGCATCTCAGGGGTTTCACACTGTCGCCGCCGATCGACGGAAGAATCGCGCATCATTGCTCAAACTCCTTTGCTGAAGAGAGGGTGAAAGCGGCCAGCAGCTCGTCGGTGAGCGCGCGGAACGGAGGGTGGACCTCGCGGAGCTCGTCGGCCGACCGGATGCCGGAGCGAATGGTGGTGTGATCCCGACCGCCGAGGTGGCGGCCGATCTGAGGCAGGCTGAGCCTGGTCGCCCGGCGCGCGGCCCACATGATCGCGAAGCGGGCGCGGGCGAGCTCGCCGGTGCGGTAGCGGCTGATGATGTCGCCCCGGTGCAGACCGCTGCGCGCCGAGACCCACGCGACCATCTCGTCGATCCGCCGATAGAGCGGCCGGTTGCTGAGATCGGCGACGGGGCGCTGCACCTCGGCGACGGGCTGCTCAGTCATTTGCGGCCTCGCGGTCGGCAGCGCGATCGCGCGAATGGTCGGGATCGGCGTCCACGTCGCGGCAGCGGGCGCAGGGGCAGAGATCCTCGTCCGGATCCACCGGGAAGAAGCCGGCGTCGATCACCGGGCCGCTCCTGCAACGACGATCTCGGCGGCGGGTGGCAGGCTGGAAGGATCGATCTGCAGCTGGCCGCCGAAGCGGGCATCGCAGGTCAGGCAGGCCTCGACCCATCCACGGCCGTTGATGAAGAGGTGGCCGGCAAGGCGCGTCGGGAAGGCGCACATGCCACAGATCGTCGGGGCGGAGAGGACGCGCTTCATGCCTTCCTCCCATCGGTGAGTTGCAGCAGCGGTGCCGGAAGCGCCTTCGCCGCGCGCGGCAGGGCGGATCTAGGCGCTCTCTCCTGTGGCGCCGGCTTGAAGGGAGTGGAGGCCTCCTGGAGAGCGCTCATGATCGATCCCAGGGCTGAGGCGTCGAGAACCTCGAGCTCAATCTTCACGATGGTTTTTCCGGCCTTCCCGGCGGCGGCGAAGGTCCTCAGGCGGGCTTCGTTCGCCCACCATGAGAAGTGGCGAAGAGCACCCGATTCGTAGTCGCGGATCATTCCGCCGCCTCCTCGACCAGGGCGTCCTCGACCTGCTCGGTCGCGGGGTCCTTGGGCGGGACGCGGTCGATGAAGAATTCCTCGCGCTGCTTGCGGGTGAAGCCGAGCAGGAGAAGGCGCGCGGTATCTTCGTCGCCAGCGGCGAGCGCCTTGAGCAGCGCCTGCTTGTCGAGCGTCACCTTCTCGCGAAGGAACTGGTAGCCGAAATCGTCCTCGCCCTGCAGCTTGTCGATCGCGTCGGCTTCCTTGCCGCCATGGACCAGCTTCGGCGTCGTCATCCTTGTGCCGATCAGGCAGCCGGCCAGCTCGATCGACTTGCGCTTGCCCTCCGTGAGCTCGCCTCCAGCCACAGACCACCAGGGCTTGAGCTGGCGGGCCATGTCCTTCAGCGCCTCCTTCATGGGCGCGGCGAGCTTGTCGGCCGCGCCGTCGATCGCGGCCTTGCTCTCGGCGCGGTCGACCTCGATCTGATCGAGGCCGGCGGAGATCGCGGCGAACCTGGTGAGCATGGCGACGGCTTCGCCGAGGGTTTGCGGCGCCTTCTGCGCCGGGGACTTCAAGCGGGTCATGGATGGGCTCCGATCAGTTGGCGGATGAGCTGGATGGTGAAGATCACGGCGGTGATGCCGGCGACGCCGATCCCGAAGCGGCCGGAGACGCGATCGAGATCACCATGATCGGCGGGCGACGGCAGGCGGCCGAACAGCCAGGATGCGAGAATGGCGCGCATCAGTCGGCGTCCGGCCGGTCGGTGTTGTTGGGGCAGCCTGGGCAGTTCTTCGCCCATAGCCGGTGCAGGAGATTGATAGCCGGCCCCTTGCGGCGCCGGTTGGTCCGGCAGCCGGCGAGCGGAATCGGGCCCATGACGGGACAGTCGACGGTCTCGCCGCTGAAGGCGGCGCGGACCACGCCCTCGGCCTCGGCCAGATCGCCGTCATAGTTCCCGTTGATGAGCCGGCTGATGTAGGCGCTCGACTTCGAAAGCTTCGCGGCCACCTCGCGCTGGCTGGTCTTGTCGCATGCGGCGGCCAGCAGGCGCACCCATTCGGGCAGCGGGCTGCCCCAGCCTCGCTCGGCACGGGCGAAATTGGAATCGGTGTTGTAGGCCATCAGGCGGCGCTTTCCTGACCCTCGGGCCGGCGCGCCGCCTGGCCGGCGGGCTTGCGCCTACGGACCTCGCGCCGAGCCGGCGCGGGCCAGCTGCGGCCGGTGTTCGGGTCATACATGGTGGTTTCCCGGAAGACCGGCGCGGACGGACCGCTATTCCGGACAAGGCGATAGGTCGCACGGCCGCCGGCTTTGCCCTGGCCGAAATCCTCGACCCGGACATGGCCCGATCGGGCGAGCTGGCGGATATAGTCCGCGGCGGTGGTCGGAGCCGTCCTGGCCCTGGCGGCGATCGCCTGGCAGTCGAACAGGTCCGCCGACCGGATGGCCGACCAGATGCGCTGGCGAGCGGATTCCGCCTTCGTCATCAACGTCGGGCGCTGGTTCGGATCGTGGATGCCGCTGCCGCGCCCATAGGGAGCCCTGGGCCCCGTATTGCGGGCGAGGCGGAATGCCGCCGGCTCGCCGATGGCCGGATCTCCGTCCGAGGTCACGGAGACATGCTCGCTGAAGACGAGCTGCTCCACGTAGCGCGCAACGACAT
>CAMLSA010000092.1 GCA_946482655.1 uncultured Sphingomonas sp.
CACTGTGTTGACATCGCAGGGGTCGCAAGTTCAATCCTTGCCACGCCCACCATTCCCCTCCGGGAATAAACCCCAGAAAACCAAGGCTTAGCCCTGACTTCATGCACCGCATGGGGTCAACGGCTATGTCCTCGGCACTCGCTGAACACAATTCCAACACAGCGAGATTGCCATGGCCACTATCACGAAGCGAGCAAACGGCTGGAGCGTCCAGATCAGGCGCAAAGGTTACGCGCAGCAGACACGGACCCTCCCCACCAAGGCGGAAGCCCAGGCATGGGCACGGGACCAAGAGGGGCGGATTGATCGCGCTATAGCCCCGGTGAATTTGACGCTACTTAGGGGGACGACACTCAGGCAGGTACTCAACCGCTATCTTGAGGAAGTCACGCCATCCAAGGACAGCGCCACCACCGAGGAGTTCCGTCTAGGGAAGCTCCTGAGGGGACAGCCCCTATGCGACCTCGCTTTAGCTGACCTTACCCCGAAGGTATTCGCCGATTACAGGACCGCCCGGTTGGCGGTGGTGAAGCCGGGGACGGTGCACCGCGAGCTCGGCCTGATACGGCATGCATTGGAGACCGCCCGGCGCGATTGGGATATGGACCTGCCATCCAACCCGCTGGACCGCGTGAAGCGCCCCAAGCTCGCCAACGCCCGTGAGCGGCGGCTGGGGCATGGGGAGTACGAACGGCTCGCGCACGCCCTCCGCCGCACCAGAAACCCACTCGTGGCTCCTGTGGTCGAGTTCGCCATCCACACGGCTATGCGGCGCGGGGAGATACTGGCGCTGCACTGGGAGCAGATAAATTGGCAGCAGCGGACGGCCCATATTGCGGACACCAAGACGGGCGTGCCGCGCACCATCCCGCTGTTGGACGGGGCCGTTTCCGTGCTGGAGGGGCAGCGGCCGACGCCTGCCCGTGGTGCGGTGTTCCCGATCTCCATGGAGGCCCTTAAGCAGGCGTGGGAGCGCGCGAGGAACCGGGCGGGTCTCGGGGACCTGCATTTCCACGACCTCCGCCATGAGGCTATTTCCCGGCTCTGTGAGATGGGTTTAACCTTGCCGGAGGTGGCGCTGATAAGCGGGCACAAGGACCCTCGGATGCTGTTCAGATATGTGAACTTGCGACCAGCCGATTTAGCGAGGAAACTGGTAGGAAGGTCTTGGCTAGCGCCCGTTCACGGTCTGGCAGCTTCCGTGCTATGATTAGGGACATCGCAGGGGTTCACCAACAGGCGGGCGACATGACAACTTGGTCGAGCAAGATGCACCAGCAACAACGGATTGCCGAACAGGCACATGCCATTGCAAGGATCAACCGCGTGATAAACAGGCTGGACGCGGAACGGCGCGAGCCAGACCAGTGGGAGGCTGCAAACTTGATGGACGCCGTAGGATCGCTGGTTGCCGGTTGCTACGGCCTCGCCACCACTCACGCCGATCTAGCCAGCACTCCTCACGATGAACGCTCTCCGGCTGTCTGTCTACCTGACGACCCTTTGTATCAACTACGTGACTTGGCCGTGCTGCGGAGCGCGTTGGCGACTGCAACTGCCCTGCCCGCCCTGCCGCTTCCGCACTTCGGCCCGGTCGAACTGAATTAACATCAATTCCGGACAGACCGGCTTTCTACGGGCGCTCGTCCGCCCTTAGGAGAAGTGAACGTGATAGCGCAGTGGCTCAATACGGTCGGATTGACGGTCAACATCGCTGGGGCAGTGATCGTCGTTCTGTTCGCTTTTCCACAACCCAGTTTCGAACAGGAAGGCGAACTTGCTCTGGAGGACGCGAACATACACGAAAGCGGGAAGACCTACGGTGAGGTTCGCGCGGAACGGAAAATCATGAAGCGGAAGTACCGCTTCCGGTCCAAGATTGGGCTAGTAGCAATGGCTATCGGTTTCGGCTTCCAACTTATGGCTACTTGGGCAGCATAGGGTCTAACCACCTAACCCTTTGACAATAACGTATATGAGCCACATCACAGGGAAGAAATGCTCATCATAAAGTTCAGCAGTCCCGGTTAGCTCGCTATCACTAAGCTTCGATATGATAAGCGGTTCAATAACTATTGAACAATTGGGATCGGTCGCGCCCGCCTCTTTATGGCGCTCTGAGAGAATTGTCCTGCGCTTGAGGTCTATCGACACCTTGTAGCGGACGCAGGTCAGGCGGTTCTCGTAGGTGATGCTGTCGGCAGTCCATTTAGCAGGAAACCAGCCGAGTTCCGGTGGCATGACCATCCGCTCATAAATAGGGGTAGTGACCTCAAGACACTTACTGGTGGAAGGGTCACATTGGATTGTCACCACTGACGGGACGAGTTTTTCCTTGCTGTCGATCCTCTCCCAAGTTCCGCTGGCGTGCACCCAACCATCAACGTTTGTGAAAGTGTAGGATGCATTTACCTGCGCTGGCGAATATACCTCCATTACGGCAATCTCTCTCGCAAGCTCGAACGCGAGAAGGGCCACGAAGAAACCGACCTTCCACCAGTTTCGGGATCGCGTCCCCGTAGCCGGTGCGATGCTTAGTTCGGTATCCATGGCAATCCCCTACCTCAGACCGTGCTTGTAGCACTCAACGGCCTGCATTGGAGCCTCCTACGCGAAGCCCTGCATGTGATCGCACAACTTGGTCTATTTCCCCCATGGGGGGCAGGTGCCGCCCCGTTGACAACGTCGCGATCCGATAGTTGAGCCCGGTGGCTCGAAAACGAGGGTATGCGAGCCCCCTCCCGCACCTGTATCGAAATATAGCATTGACGGATTAAGTTACAGGCCATAGTTACGAGCCACCTTTTCGATACAAGGATAGCCGCATGCCCCGCACCTTTGCCTATTGTCGCGTAAGCACCGCTGACCAGACCACCGACAACCAAGTTCGGGAGATTGAGGGGGCTGGCTTTAAGATCGATCCAAAGCGTGTCGTCGTCGAGACCGTGTCCGGGTCCGTAGCCGCCATGGAGCGCCGGGGTTTCGCGCGGCTGGTTGACCGGCTGGAAGCGGGGGACGTGCTGATCGTGACGAAGCTGGACCGGCTGGGGCGCAATGCCATGGATGTGCGGGCCACGGTGGAAGCGCTGGAAGCGGAAGGCGTACGGGTTCACTGCCTCGCCCTGGGAGGCGTCGATCTCACGAGCCCAGCCGGGAAAATGACGATGGCCGTCATCGCCGCTGTGGCGGAATTTGAGCGCGACCTGCTGGTGGAGCGGACACAGGCCGGGCTCGCTCGTGTACGCGCTGAGGGGCGCTCGTTGGGCCGTCCAGCGGTACTGTCGGAGGCACAGCAGCGGGACATCATCACGCGCCGAGACGCGGGTCATTCGCTGGGGACGCTCGCGAAGGAATACGGCGTTTCGAGGGCTGCTATCCAGCGGGTCCAGCGGCGGCATACGGAGGGGGCCAAGGCATGACGGGGCTGCTGGCGATGGCACAGGTAATCGCTGCGGGCGTGACGTTCTCCTGCACGCCACAGGCGGTTTGGGATGGCGACGGACCGATCTGGTGCGCAGAGGGTTAACTCAAAACGTTAGGGCGGGTTGAGCCATGGCGCGATGGGTAATAGGGATCACACCATGACAGAGCCCGCCGCAGATATAGACAAGATCATTATCCCTAACCGCGACATTGACGACCCAGCGGACAACAAAGAGATCGCTCCCGTTAGGCTTGACTTAAATTTTATGGAGGAGCCTGAGGAGCCGAGGCCCGCCTTCGAGGATGCAATCGCGGCTGCCGCTGCAACCGCCCGTCAAGATCAGCCCGTGAAAACCAGCGGTCAGAAACGCCGGGAGGCGAAGGCCCGAGCCGAAGCTGAGTTTAAGGCAGCTAGCCAGCGAGTGAAGGAAGAGACCGGCTACTCCATCGGATATAAGAAGCCTTGGGCATATGAGCAAAAGCCGAAGGCAGCATATAACCTATGGAAGCGGGTAATCGCGCTCTTCATAGATTTTCCAGAGACGTTGGACCTTGGGCCGACCGCGTTGGCTAGTTTCTTGGCAAGGAACGAACCGAACTACGAAATCACTAGAGACATGATGTATGACAAATTGAATGACCTTGCTGTTAAGGACTTAGTACGCCTTCTAAGCAAGCACAATATTACCTTACCTCTAACAGGCAACGTCACCATACGGATAGTACAGAACCTACTGATCACTCGGAGAGAAGCAAAAAGTCAGGCATCATCTGATGAGTTTACTGGCCACTTCCGCATCGAGGGTAAGCTGGCGTATGTCAATGGTACTCCCTATAAGATACAGTTAGGTTCATCGAAAAAGCCACGCATCAAGCACGCGGGAGCTTGGCTTTCGCTTGATCTGGTTAGGTCGATCTGCTCCCGCTGAAAATGACCTATTGTATATGCTATACAGAAGCACAAATTACCCGTGTATGTGATATTATATCATACGCGCCTGCGCGCCCTACCCATGGGGCGAATTTTCACGGAGCCGACCATTACCAAGAAACCCCAGCGGCGCGGCGTGACCCGCGATCCGCGTTTCAACCTCCACCGTCGCCAGCCGCGTGCAGACAAGTTGGACGGCGAGCAACGCCGAATATGCCACGCGGACGCCGCCTTCCGTGAAGCCCTGAGAGGCCGCATAGGGAGCGCCGAGCGGTTCGCCGCCTTCATGGACGGGGCCCCCTTCTACCTCGCTATAGACCGCCCCTGCGGCTCCTGCGGCGACTTCCGGAAACGGACCCGTGATCGTTCCTGCTACGGTTGCCACCTGAGCCGGTCCAAGTCCAATTTTGCCCTGATGCGGGCCGGGATGGCTCCCGAGGTATCGCGCAGCTTGGACAGCCACCTTGACCTGCTGGAGCGCCGTCGTGCTGAACGCGCGGGGGACTGTGTAACGCGGCAATTCGGAGGCGTGACGCTAACCCGGTACCCCACAGGGAGGCTGGAGGTTGTCTTCCCCGACGGCTTCCGCGACCCTGACCTAAGCAAAAGGCCAGCCTCGGACGTTTACCGTCTGATGGACATGCTGCCCGAGCTACGGGAAGGACTGGTGTGGGCCGGTTGGTACTAGTCCATCTCCCGCGGTTATGAATTATAGCCCTCGCCTTCTCTCAGTAGGTACGGACGCGGCTTTGCACGCCTTCCAATTCGCGAAGGTGTAGATGACGGTGATAGTGTAGGGCTCAACCGCTTTGACTAGGAATATGTCGGTAACGCCACGGGGTAGCGCCCTCCCCTTCCACGCCGCATCCGTGCCGTAACTGTACCAAACCTTACTATCTTTGGGCATCATCGGGTCTGATGGGCCGTACAGACTCGACAGCGTAGCCTTTATCTCGTCGAACTTGGTCGCAAAACCAGCGTCGTCTGCACTCGACGGGGTGTCGGCCCATACCTGGCATATGCCCGTCTTTGGCGTGCTCTTCACGATGTAGCTGTCGAAATAGGCGTTCGGCTGAGGCGGGCGCACAGCGAAGAGGGAGGCGTCGTATTTCTTCTGTACGGCTCCCTTCGGCAGCGGTTGCCCAAGCACCAAGCCGAACGCCGCAGCAGCTACCAGCAAACTCGATCCGATCACCTAATGCGCTCCTTGCTCCGAGACCGCACGCTCTCCCCGATAGACAGCGCGCGGCGACGAATGGTGCATAGATCAGGTGGTGCGTAAACCCAACATCCCGCGATGGTCGCGGCGTGCCAAGGATCGCAGACAGGACCGACAATGAACGGAACCTGATGAGGTTGGGTGATGCTATCCGCACTCTACGGCTTGAGCGGAAGATGTCGCAGGAGGCTCTAGCGGATGCCGCCGAGATCAACCGCACTCACATGGGCGAGGTTGAACGGGGCAAACGCAATGTCAGCTTCCTCAGCCTATCAAGGATCGCCTCCGCTCTGCGCGTGAAGCTGTCCGACATTCTAATCAGCGGCGGGCAATAAGAGGGATCGGCCACACGCCCATCAGGCAGGGCTTTCACCCTTCCCTGCTCGATCGAGGGTGACGGCCTTCATGAACTCAAGCCCAAGCGGCGTAAGCATATGGTTCAATTCCGGTACAGTGATCTGACCGAATAGGCCGTGCCCTAGTCCGAAAGCGCCCTTGTAATGAAGGGGGACAGGGGCAGTGGCATCATATGGCAACGCTCCCGACGCTTGATAGATGAGCGTTACCAGCTTGGACAAGACCTCTTCAAAACGGCGAGGGTCAACCAGCGCACCGCTGACACGACGCTCCCTGTCCGTAAACTGCTTAAGCAGATTGTCCGCATTGAGCATACGGGGCATGGCAGTAATGCAACGTAGCCTTATCAGGTTTTGAACTGAAACGCCGCGCTCATCCTCACTGAACCGACGCCAACTCGCATCCGCCTTCGCGTTCATCTCCGCATTGAACGCCTTGACCTCTTCTTGGCCGTGGAACGTCCTGTCCCCAATGCTCGGATAAAGTAGCTGCAACAGCGAGGCGTCAGCCGGCGCTAGTGACCGCAAGATTTCTACATGCAGCTTGTTGATAGACGGCTTGTCGGATGCTGTAGCCGCCTTCACGATCAGACGTGCCCACAGCTCTTGGACTTCGTCTTCGTCCTCCTGTGATGCAGCTTCGAGGGTCCTGATGGCATCACCATATGGCAAAGCGCGAAGCAGGCTATCAGGGAGGTCCCCTTCAGACAGAAGCCGCTCGACCTTATTCCAGATTTTCAGAAAGTTCGTAAGCCGCCACAGCTTCATCTGGTCGCCAAGCATCTCGCCAAACTCTGTGAGGGCGGGCCCAAACGCGCGCCTGAGAGCACCGCGTCCCCCGCTTGCTAACTCCTTCAGCGCCTCGCCACCGGGGCCAGCGATTTCGAACTTTATCTCGACCATTTGCACCTCAATACGACAATAGCGGCGTGCCTCCTCTGAACACAATCACAACACACTGGGGCTTGCGCTGCCCCCATTTGAGGAGCTAGGAGCTGACCCAGCGAGTTACAGGAAACCTAGGTTTTCAGGGACTTTCTGGATAGATGGGCGTGTAGCTCAGTGGTAGAGCACTGTGTTGACATCGCAGGGGTCGCAAGTTCAATCCTTGCCACGCCCACCATCAAAAGGCCCGCACCTCAAAAAGGCTGCGGGCCTTTTGATGTCCGGGCGAATGCCATGATCGGCTCTCCTTCAGCCACGCCGCCGGGATGGAAGCCGCCCGGCCGGGTTCAGCCATCGCCACTGCGGTAGCGCGCGCGGAAAGCATCGGCGAAGGCGGTCAGCCGCCCCACGCCGATCGCGGTGCGCAGATCGGCCATCAGTGCCTGATAGAAGCTCAGATTATGTTCGGTCATGAGCATCGCGCCGAGGATTTCGCCCGCCCTGACCAGGTGATGGACATAGGCACGGCTGAACTGCGCGCAGATGGGACAGGCGCAGGCCTCGTCCAATGGCCGCCGGTCTTCGCCGAACCTGGCGTTGCGCAGGTTGATCGGGCCCGAGCGGGTGAAGGCCTGGCCATTGCGTCCCGAACGGGTCGGCAGCACGCAATCGAACATGTCGATGCCGCGTTCGACCGCGCCGACGATGTCGTCGGGCTTGCCCACACCCATCAGATAACGCGGCTTGGCCGGATCGAGCTGGCCGGGCGCAAAATCGAGTGTGGCGAACATCGCCTCCTGCCCCTCACCCACAGCCAGGCCGCCCACCGCATAACCGTCGAAGCCGATGTCGAGCAGCGCATCGGCCGAAGACTTGCGCAGCTTCTCGTCGAGCGCGCCCTGCTGGATTCCGAACAGGGCCGCGCGACCGGCATGTTCCCCACCCGCGTCGAAGGCGACGCGCGAACGCCTTGCCCAGCGCATCGAACGCTCCATCGCCTCGGTCTGTTGCGCCACGGTGGAAGTGGTAGGCACCAGCTCGTCGAACGCCATGACGATGTCCGAGCCGAGCAGCCTCTGAATCTCGATCGAGCGTTCGGGACTGAGCATGTGGGCCGAGCCGTCCAGATGGCTCTTGAAGGCAACACCCTCCTCGTTCCGCTTGGTGAGTGCGGACAGGCTCATCACCTGATAGCCGCCGCTATCGGTCAGGATCGGCCGGTCCCAGCGCATGAACTGGTGGAGCCCGCCGAGCCGCGCGACCCGCTCCGCGCCGGGCCGCAGCATGAGATGATAGGTGTTGCCGAGAATGATGTCGGCGCCGGTCGCGCGGACATCGGCAGGCTTCATCGCCTTGACCGTCGCGGCGGTGCCCACCGGCATGAAGGCAGGAGTGCGGATGTCGCCGCGTAGCATGCTGATCGTGCCGGTGCGGGCCTTGCCATCGGTGGCAGCGATCGAGAAGGCGAAACGGGGAGCGGTCATGCGCGAGGGCAATAGAGGCGTGGTGGAACCTCTTCAACCGTCGCCCCGGCGGGGCTTGAATGGCCGCTGGGGAAAGGCTTGCGGAACACTCACCAGTGCGGCACGCGCTCCGAATGGAATTCGGCCCCGAAACCTACGCGCTGCTGACTGCCGTAGCCTTCGTTGCGGGCTTCATCGATGCGATCGCGGGCGGCGGCGGACTGCTGACGGTGCCGGCGATGCTTTCGGCGGGCATCCCACCGATCGCCACGCTCGCCACCAACAAGCTCCAGTCGAGCTTCAGCTCGGCGACGGCCACCTGGAATTTCGGACGCAAGGGCATGATCGACTGGCGGACCTACTGGCCGCAGGTGCTCGTGATTTTGGTCCTGTCGGGGATCGGCGCATGGACGGTCCAGTCGATCGAGAGCGATGCCTTGAACCTCATCGTCCCGGTGCTGCTGATCGGGGTCGCCGCCTATGTGCTGCTCAGCCCCCGCATGTCGGACGAGGACGCCCATCGGCGGCTTGGCCCGGCCGGCTATCTGCCGGTCGGCGGCACGATCGGCTTCTACGACGGCTTCTTCGGCCCCGGCACCGGCAGCTTCTTCGTGACCAGCCTGGTGTCGTTGCGCGGCCTCGGCCTGATCCGCGCCACGGCCCACACCAAGGCATTCAATTTCGCCAGCAACATCGGCGGCCTCGTCGTCTTCCTCGCGGGCGGTCACGCGCTGATTCTGCTGGGATTGTGCATGGCGATCGGTTCGGCTTCGGGGGCCTATACCGGCTCCCACACCGCGATGCGGTTCGGCGCGAAGGTGATCCGGCCGGTTCTTGTCGCGGTGTCCCTCGCGCTGACCGTGAAGCTGCTCTGGGAGGCAGTCCGGTAGATCAACCTTGCTCCTTCGACTTCCGCCACGGCACCGCAACGATCTACCGAGGAGCTCCTTGTCTTTCCTGACGGGCAGCGCATATGGTGGGCCAACCAGTCCAGGAGAGAAGCGCGTTGGAAGACGAGACCACTCCCGCAAAGGCAGAGCCGACCGGCAAGAAGAGCCTTTCGATGCCCACAATAACCAAGAAGACCGCCGTCGTCGGCGCCGCGATCGGGATCGGATCGGCCGCGATCGTCGCCGCCCTGCTCTACGCCAACCGCGGCAGCAAGAGCTGAGCCGGAGGGTGTGTTAGACGCACCCGCTCCCCATCTTGCGTCGATGCGCATTTTCACGATCGGTTATGAGGGCGCGACTCAGGACGAACTCGTCGCGCGGCTGAAGGCGGCCGGCGTCCAACTGCTCGCCGACGTGCGCGCGGTGCCGCTTTCGCGGCGGCCCGGCTTCTCCAAGACCATCCTTGCCGCAGGCCTCCGCGAGGCGGGCATCGACTATGTCGGGTTGAAGGCGCTCGGCACGCCCGCCGAGGGCCGCGAAGCCGCGCGCAAGCATGATCTCGCCAGACTGAAACGGATCTATGCCGGACAGCTCGAACTCCCCGCGGCGATGGCCCAGGCTGCGCAGCTGATCGATCTCGCCCGGGAAAGGCCGACCGCGCTGCTCTGCTTCGAACGCGATCCGGCTTGCTGCCATCGCACGCTGTTGATCGAATCGGTGATGCCCGACGTCGAGGTCGTCGATCTGTTCGTCTAGGCGCGGGCCGGGAGCCTGACATTGCATCGGGCGTTTTAGCCGGATGCCTTCCACCGTCATCCGCCGCTTCGACTATGACGCGCCCGCGCGGCGGCTGGACATCCAGTTCGTGACCGGCCGGCGCTACAGCTACCATGATGTACCGGAGCGGCTCGTCGAGGACATGCGCGCCGCGCCATCCAAGGGCCGCTTCTTCAACAAGCGCATCCGCGATCACTTCGTCTTCACCCGCCGCGATACGGAATGATCTCTTCCGCCTTTCTGGCCAGTCCGGAACGCCCTTTCCGTTCGGCCGTTTAGCCGAGCCGCCACGGAGGAGAGTTTCATGAAACCTATGTTAATCGCATCGGCCTGCGCGCTCGCGCTCAGCCTTGCCGCCTGCGACAGGGCCGAACAAGCCGCCGACTCGGTCGCAAACACCGCCAGCGAGACTGCCGAAGACGCGGGAGCGATGGCGTCGAACGCCATGGTCGACGTGAAGCAGGCTCTCTCAGCCACGCCTTCCGGTCAAGAATTCATCGACAGAGCCGCGAAATCCGACGCGTTCGAGATCGCCTCGGCCAAGCTGGCCCTCTCGAACGGAACGACGCAGCAGGTCAAGGACTTCGCCAACGAGATGATCAAGGCGCACACCGATTCGACGGCCAAGATCAAGGAAGCCGCGGCCAAGGCGAGCCCCGCGCTCACCCCCGATCCCGCGCTGACCAATGATCAGAACGACAAGCTCGCCAATCTTGGCAAGTTGAAGGGCGCCGAGTTCGACAAATCCTATATCGAAGGGCAGGTCGACGCCCATCAGGATGCTCTAGCGCTGATGCAGGATTATGCCGAGCATGGCGACACCGCCGCGCTCAAGACGACCGCCGGCGAAATCGCTCCGGTCGTTCAGAAGCATCTCGATCACATCAAGATGCTGGACAAGTGATCGCACCATCATGATGCGGAGGGCCGGACCGAAAGGTTCGGCCTAACGCCTTCTGAACCTCTGCTCTATAAACTGCCTAGTCCACCACCAGCACGATCTTGCCGACATGGTCCTCGTCCATACGCCGGTGCGCGTCGGCGGCCCGGGCGAGTGGAAAGGTCGAGTCGATCACCGGCTTGAGCCGCCCCTCCTCGACATGCGGCCAGACCACCGAGGAGATCTCGTCCGCCAGCGCCGTCTTGAACTCGACGCTGCGCGGCCGGAGCGTCGATCCGGTCAATGTCAGGCGCTTCTGCATGATCTTCCAGATCGGGATCTCGGCCTTGCCGCCGCGCAATATTGCGATCGAGACATGGCGGCCGTCATCGGCCAGACAGTCGAGATTGCGCGGCAGATAATCGCCGCCCACCATGTCGAGCACCGCGTCGACGCCCTTTCCCCCCGTGATCCGCTTCACTTCCTCCACGAAATCCTGGGTGCGGTAGTTGATTGCATGCGCCGCGCCGAGCTCTTGCGCCGCAGCGCATTTCTCGTCGGACCCGGCGGTCACGATCATCTCGACCTGAAAGATCCGGCCAAGAAGTATCGCCATAGTCCCGATGCCGCTGGTGCCACCATGGACCAGCACCTTGTCGCCGTCGGCGACGTAAGCGCGCTCGAAGACATTGCTCCAGACGGTGAACAGCGTTTCGGGTATCGCCGCCGCCTCAATCATCGACAGCGTGTTGGGCACCGGCAGGCACAGCCCCGCCTCGGCCACCGCATATTCGGCATAGCCACCGCCCGCCACCAGTGCGCAGACCGGCTGGCCGAGCAGTTCGGACATCACCCCTTCGCCCAGCGCGACCACCTCACCGGCCAGCTCGAGTCCCAATATCGTCGGCGCGCCGGGCGGCGGCGGATAGGTCCCGGCCCGTTGTGCGACGTCGGGTCGATTGACCCCCGCTGCCGCGACCCGAATCAGGCACTGGCCGGGCCCTGGCTTCGGAACCGGACGCCGCGCCGGCTCCAATATCTCCGGCCCGCCATTCTCCGTCGGATCGATCGCCGTCATCCATTCAGGAATTTCGGCCATTATATGCCCCTTTCCAACGCCGAACCACGCTTATCAGACCATCGGTTTATTGACATGCGGCCCGTCTGGGTCAACGTTGTGCCGATGGAGCCTGACGATCTTTTCGCGAAGCGCCCCGACGATCCGGTGAAACAGCTCACCCGGCAGGACATCGATCATCTATCCGTCGACGAATTGGAAGAGCGGATCGCCGCGCTGGAAGGCGAGATCGCACGCTGCCGCACCAAAATCAAAAACGCCGTTAATCATCGCGCAACCGCCGAAAGCCTATTCAAGCGATGAAGGCGCGCTGTCGAGATCGGCGTCCGCTGTCTCGACATGGGGGCTTCTTGATGAATGGCTCCCGGCACCCGACATATGCGTTACCGGCTCGGCTTGGCCCTTGCCGCTCGGAGTAGAAAGACAATGCCTTCATTCGCCCGCGAACTCGAACAGACGCTGCACAACGCGCTGAGCGCCGCCAGCAGTCGGCGGCATGAATATGCGACGCTCGAACATCTTCTGCTCGCGCTGATCGCCGACGAGCATGCGTCCAAGGTCATGACCGCCTGCGGTGTCGACCTGAACGAGCTTCGCAACGCGGTCACCAACTATCTCGACACCGAACTCGATGCACTCAAGGTCGAGGGGGAGACCGATCCTTCCCCGACCAGCGGCTTTCAGCGCGTCGTCCAGCGCGCGATCCTCCACGTCCAGTCCTCGGGCCGCGAGGAGGTGACCGGCGCCAATGTGCTCGTCGCGCTGTTCAGCGAGCGCGAGAGCTACGCTGTTTTCTTCCTGCAGCAGCAGGACATGAGCCGCCTCGATGCGGTCAGCTTCATCAGCCACGGTGTCGGCAAGGCCGGCCAACCCACGGAGCAACGCGAAGTGAAGGGCGCTGAAGAAGAGAAGAGCCAGGCCAAGTCCGACGGCAAGAAGGGTGAGAGCGCGCTCAAGCAATTCTGCGTCAATCTCAACGAGAAGGCCAAGAACGGCAAGGTCGATCCGCTGATCGGCCGTGGCCCCGAGGTCGACCGCACGGTCCAGATCCTCTGCCGCCGCTCGAAGAACAATCCGCTTTATGTGGGCGATCCCGGCGTCGGCAAGACCGCGATCGCCGAAGGCCTCGCCCGCAAGATCGTCGAGGGCGACGTTCCCGAGGTGCTGCTGCCGGCGGTGATCTACTCCCTCGACATGGGCGCGCTGCTCGCCGGCACCCGCTACCGCGGCGATTTCGAGGAGCGGCTCAAGCAGGTCGTCACCGAGCTCGAGAAGCTTCCCCATGCGGTTCTGTTCATAGACGAGATCCACACGGTCATCGGCGCGGGCGCCACCTCCGGGGGCGCGATGGATGCGTCGAACCTGCTCAAACCGGCCTTGTCAGGGGGCACGATCCGCTGCATCGGATCGACCACCTACAAGGAATTCCGCAACCATTTCGAGAAGGACCGCGC